>NZ_KV809435.1:0-1205 GCF_001812555.1 Micrococcus sp. HMSC067E09
CCCGTCTACACCCTCGATTGTGAAGAGCCCGATAAGCCTCCATATCGATGTTCAGAACAATGAGAGCGACACAACCAGGGCGACTTGCAGGCGATTTCTCCATTTCACACTGAAGTGCGGGAAACACGCCCAAGGAGCCAACCGACTACACCAGGAGCTTGAAGGACGGAAAACTCTAAGAGGCAGGAACGTCGCCCCAACAAGAAAATGCACTTCCCATCGCGTATCATAATTCGGCTCGACTGGAACCGCCGGCAACCGACGCGCGCACTGGGGCGCATATCAAAGCGCCACCAAGTACTGCCAAAACACCGCCCGCAGCAACCGTGATGCCGTAAACAGAAGCAACCGGGACAAGGGCAAAGAGCGCCGCCGCAAGCCCGGAGGCCACCAAGGACGACACCGCTGATGCAGAGCTCACCGTCGCCGATACGCGTCCTAGCAACTCAGGCGGGGCAGCATTCTGCAAGAGCGGCCCCTGCGCCACCCCATAGGCGCTCACGAAAACACCAGCAAGAAACATGAAAACGAAGGATGGGACCATTGCATCTACGAGACCCAACCCAACGTAAGTCAGTCCCATAATGCAAAGAACCGCCACGAACACCACCCTGAGCCCAAGCCTGGAGATGAATACGGGCGTTACAAGAGAACCAATTAATGCACCAATTCCAAAAAGTGAGGACGCCAGTCCAAACTCCACAACTGTAAATCCCTTTCCTGCGGTCCAAAGCAGAATAAGTGCAACATTGTTCAAGCCGAGAGGGATGCCATAGATGGTGGCGCCAACAAGCACATACCGAAGCTCAGAAACCCCCCAGGAAACAGCCCAACCCTCAACAAGCGAAGCGAAGAAACCTTTCTCCGGAGCAGTAGACTCCTGTACTGCATCCTCACTACAGTCATAGCCAACTCGCGAGGAAACGAACGCCCCAAGGGCGAACAAACAGTTCGCGATGAACAGGGATCCAACGAGACCAAGGCCAATGAGAACAGCCGGCCCAGCCGCAGCGGCTACGATCGAAGCAGATGTCAGAACGGCCATGGAAAGGCTCGCAGCATGAGGCCGATGCTCCGGCGGAACAACTTCTCGTACCACGACTGCACGAGCAATGAAGAACAGCTGATTCAGGGCAGACAATATGGATGTCGCGACAATCAAGAGTATCGCAGTTAAGTGGCTCTTCACAATCGAGGGTGTAGAC
>NZ_KV809436.1:0-24716 GCF_001812555.1 Micrococcus sp. HMSC067E09
GTCACCAACGTCATGGCCGAGTACATCTAGGCCCGGCGCATCAGCCGCCGCTGTGCCCGGGCGGCGGCCAGATGGTCCGCCGTGAACACGATCAGCGCCAGCCAGATCAGGCCGAATCCGATCCAGTGGCCGGAGGGCATGTGCTCACCGAACACCGTGACCGCGAGGAGGAACTGTCCGATCGGCGCGATGTACTGCAGGA
Source organism: Micrococcus sp. HMSC067E09 (assembly GCF_001812555.1). NCBI lineage: Bacteria > Bacillati > Actinomycetota > Actinomycetes > Micrococcales > Micrococcaceae > Micrococcus > Micrococcus sp. HMSC067E09. Next base: position 203 of record NZ_KV809436.1, read on the forward strand.
TGCCCAGCACGGACAGCGGCACGGTCCGGGCCGCGGTGGCGAACATGATCAAGGGCACCGCGGTGACCACGCCGGAGGCCGCCATGATCCAGAAGTGCGCCGCGCCGTGCAGGCCGGTGGTCAGCGTGCCCGTCGCGGCCAGCCCGATCGTGCCGCCCACGAACACCGGCAGCAGCACCACGGTCTCGGCCGTCATGGACGCCACCGGGTGCACGGGGGCGCCCGCGCGCTTCTTGGCCAGCCCGTAGAGGCCGAAGGAGAACGCCAGGCCCAGCCCGATCCAGGGCACCTGCCCGGCGTCCACGGTGATGACCAGCACCGCCACCGCGGCGATCGCCACCGCCGCCCACTGGGCGCGGCGCATGCGCTCGCCCAGCAGCAGCACGCCCAGGGCCACGTTGACCAGCGGGTTGATGAAGTACCCCAGGGAGGCCTGCAGCACATGCCCGGAGGTCACCGATCCGGCGTACAGCAGCCAGTTCACCGCCACGGCCACCGCGGCCAGCACCACACCGGCGACCCGGCGGCGCGTTCCCAGGGCGGCCCGCAGGTCCCCGAAGCGCCGCAGCACGGCCAGCAGGAGCAGGCAGAACAGCAGGGAGAAGCCGATCCGCATGATGACGATCTCCATGGCGGAGGCCGGCGCCGTGGCCGCCATGTACAGCGGCAGCACGCCCCAGATCGCATAGGCGCCGGCGCCGACGGCCAGACCGGAGGCCTCGGCAGTGGACGAGGTGCCGTCCGCGCTGCCGGGGGGCGGTGCTGAGGACGAGGATCGAGTGGTCACCGGGCCACTGTAGACCCGCCCTGCCACGGGCGGGCGGTGGGCGCGTCACGTCGGGGAGCGGCCGTCGTCGTGGTGCCCCGGGGCGGCGCGGATGGTGACCGGCCTCACCGCGGAAAGCGGCGGTGCGCCGGTAGGATGGACGGTCGGTCCGCCCTGGGCGCAGAGCTCCGCCCGGCTCCCGCGGACCGCCGCCGAACACCTCCACCGGAAGGACACCCACGCCGTGACCACGCGTCCCGACCGCCCGCTGCGCATCGCCATCGTCGGAGCAGGCCCCGCCGGCGTCTACACGGCCGACATCCTCACCAAGGAAGAGCGCGACTTCCAGGTCTCGATCGACCTGTTCGACCGCTACCCGGCCCCGTTCGGCCTGATCCGCTACGGCGTGGCCCCGGACCACCCGCGCATCAAGGGCATCGTCAACGCCCTGCACAAGGTGATGGACCGCGGTGACATCCGCTACCTCGGCAACGTGGACTACGGCACGGACCTGTCCCTTGAGGACCTGCGCCGCCACTACGACGCGATCGTGTTCGCCACCGGCGCCGTCAAGGACGCCGCCCTCGACGTGCCGGGCGTGGAGCTGGAAGGCTCCTTCGGCGGCGCGGACTTCGCCTCCTGGTACGACGGCCACCCGGACGTGCCGCGCGAGTGGACGCTGGACGCCAAGGAGATCGCGGTCATCGGCAACGGCAACGTGGCCCTGGACGTGGCCCGCATCCTGTCCAAGCACGCGGACGACCTGCTCACCACCGAGATCCCGGACAACGTGTACCAGGCGCTCAAGGCCTCCCCGGTCACGGACGTGCACGTGTTCGGCCGGCGAGGACCGGCGCAGGTGAAGTTCACGCCGCTGGAGCTGCGGGAGCTCGCCCACTCCCGGGACGTGGACATCGTGCTCTACGAGGACGACTTCGACTTCGATGCCGGCTCGGAGGCCGCGATCGAGTCCAACAACCAGACCCGCACCATGGTCGGCACGCTGACGAACTGGCTGATGGAGCAGGAGGACCGCACCTCCTCCGCCTCGCGCCGCCTGCACCTGCACTTCCTGCAGGCCCCGGAGGAGTTCCTAGACGCCGACGGGGACGGCCGCGTGGACGGGCTGCGCATGCGCCGCATGGAGCTGGACGGTCAGGGAGGCATCCGCCCCACCGAGGACACCGTGGACTACCCCGTGCAGGCCGTGTACCGCGCGGTCGGCTACTTCGGTTCCCCGCTGGACGGCGTGGAGTTCGACGACGCCCGCGGGGTCATCCCGAACGCCGAGGGCCGCGTGCTGGACGCGGACGGCGCCCCGGTCCCGGGCCTCTACGCCTCCGGCTGGATCAAGCGCGGCCCGGTCGGCCTGATCGGCCACACCAAGGGCTGCGCCCTGGAGACCATCACCCACCTCATCGAAGACGTGGACACCCTCTGGACCGCGCAGGAGCCGGCCGAGGAGTCGATCGTGAAGCTCCTCGAGGACCGCGGCGTGGAGTACACCACCTGGGCCGGCTGGCACGCCCTCGACGAGCACGAGAAGGCCCTCGGCCGCGAGGCCACCGAGGCCGGCCCGGTCGAGCGGGAGCGCGTGAAGGTCGTGGACCGCGCCGAGCAGATCCGCATCATGCGCGAGGCCGTCCAGGGCTGAGCCTGACAGAGACCGACGTGCCACGGGCCGTCGTCGTTCGCCTCCGGGGGCACGACGACGGCCCGTCGCCTTGGCGGATTCAAGCGGTCCTCGCAACACCCTGAGTTTCAGGAGGTTGCGAGGACCGTGTCGTCTGACCAGCTCAAGGAAGCATTCTTCAAAGCCCTGCCGAAGCACCGCGGCTCGATCAGGCATGCCGCCCGCGCGGTCGGGGCGAATGAGAACACCGCCTACCGGTGGGCTCGCAAGGCAGGGGTGAAGGGCATGGGCTCGCCCGGGCCCGGCCCGGATCCTCGCAAACCGGTCTTCGCCCGGTTGCGTGCTGAAGGTGCCAGCATCAAACAGGCAGCCGCGCAGGTCGGGGTCCATCCACGCACCGGCTATGACTGGGACAAGGGCGTGCGCAAGATCGGGAACTCACGGCTCTACCCGGATGGCACCCACGTGCGGTACACCACTGACATGCGCATCAGTCGTGCTGACGTGGCAGTGCTGAGCACACTGCATCCCAGGTTCCTGAGCATCGCCGAACGCGAGCAGATCGCGGACCTTCTCCGGCAGGGGGCCTCCCTGCGTCAGATCGGCTGGGTACTGGGCCGGGCCGCCTCGACGATCAAACGCGAGATCGATGCCCGTTCCACGAACGGGACCTATCAGCCCTACACCGCCCATCGCCAATGGGCTGCCTCTCGAGCACGCCCGAAACCGGCGAAGCTGGCCATGGACTGCCCGCTGCGCCGTGAAGTGATCGGGTTGCTGCAGCGCAGATACTCCCCACGACAGATCCGGCAGACATTGCTCAAGCGGTTCCCGGATGATCCGCTAATGCATGTGAGCCACGAGACGATCTATCAGGCCCTGTACTTCCAGGCCCGCGGGAACCTGCGCGCGGAGGTCAAGAACGCTCTGCGCACCGGCCGGGCCCGCCGCAGGCCCCAGCGCCGGGACGAGGCGGGGCAGCGGCGGTTCGTCGATGAGATGGTCATGATCTCCGAGCGCCCGGCCGAGATCGAGGACCGGGCCGTGCCCGGGCACTGGGAAGGAGACCTGATCCTCGGGGCCGGAAACAAGTCCGCGATCCTGACCCTGGTCGAGCGCCACACCCGGTACGTGATGCTCGGGCACCTGCCGGCCGGTCATGACGCCGTGCAGGTCAGAGACGAGCTGGTCCGACTGATCCAGACCCTGCCGGAACATCTGCGCGGTTCGCTCACCTGGGACCAGGGCGCTGAGATGGCCCGGCACAAGCAGGTCACGATCGCCACGGACATGCCGGTGTACTTCTGCGACCCGCACTCGCCCTGGCAGCGTGGATCGAACGAGAACACCAACGGGCTGCTGCGTCAGTACTTCCCGAAGGGCACGGACCTGTCAGTGCACTCCCGAGAAGACCTCGAGTTCGTCGCTCAAGAACTCAACGACAGGCCACGCATGACGCTCGACTGGGATACCCCAGCCGAGCGCCTGCGTGGTCTACTGATCCCACCCACACCCGAGGGTGTTGCGAGGACCGCTTGAATCCGCCCTTTCCGGGCGCCGCGCCTCAGTCGGCGGCGGCCACGACGCCGCGGCCGCGGCGGGTGCCGCGCAGCGCGTAGAGCGCCGCGCCGAGGACGGCCAGGGCACAGCCGACGAGGAGGCGTTGTCCCTGGAGCTCGGGGTTGAACAGCACGTCGACGTGCCAGGGGAGCGGCCCGAAGCCCAGGGCCGCCACGACGGCCGCCGGCAGCAGGGTGCCGGCGAGCGGGCCGAGCAGGACGTCGCCGAGCAGGCAGAGCCCCCACAGCAGCGGCAGACAGGACAGCCACGCGGCGCCGGCGGACAGGTGCGCCGGGAGCAGTGGTGCCCCGAGGACGGCGCCGAGACCTTGGGCCGCCAGCGGCAGCAGAACCCACCCACAGCGCATCCGGCGCACCGGACGGGCGGCCACGTCCGTGGCCCACGCGAGGCGGTCCACCAGGAGCACCGGCAGCAGCCCCACGGCCAGGGCCAGGGCGAGCAGGCCGAGGTGCGCGGGGTTCAGGGTCGGGTCCACGGTGACGTCCGCCGGTGGGGTGTGCGGCAGCGGCCAGCGGGCGAGCAGGGCAGCGAGGGCGGGGCCGAGGACGAGCGCGGCCAGCAGGCCCGGGCGGGCGCCGTGTGCGGCGAGCCAGCCGCGGGCCGGCAGCGGCAGCGGGAGGGAGGCGCGGCTCATCGGGACGCCTGCGGCAGCTCGTCCAGGGTCAGCGTGCAGCCCTGCACGGCCGGCAGGTGCTCCCGCCACCAGGCGTCCCGCTCGCCCTCGGACAGGGCCGCGAACGCCTCAGCCCGCGCGGCGACCTCGGCGCCGCCCTCCAGCTGGTCGACCGGCGGTGCGAAGGAGTCGCGGAACTCGGCCGGGCGATGCCCCCGCAGCACCCCGTGGGCGTAGTAGAGCACCGTGCGGGCCGTGACCCGCTCCGAAGCCAGCCGCTCCAGGACCTCCGGGGAGCCGCCGGCGAGTTCCTCCTCCGTGGGCAGGCAGGGCCGCTCGAACACGGCGCGGGCGAGCTCGCGGTCCACGGCCGCCGCGGTGCCGGCGCCGCCCGTGGGCCCGCCGTCCTGGGGAAGCGGCACCAGCAGAGACCGCCCCTCCGCGGCCTCCTCCGGAGACGTCGTCACGTGCTCCGGACGAAGGGCTGCCGGCAGGGCGGCGGCGGACTCGCGCACCTGCCGGGCGTGCGTCGCCAGTGCACCGGACTCCGGCAGTCCGCCGCAGACCGTCAGCACCTCGCCCTCCGCGGAGGCGTCCCGCGCACAGACCCGGGCCTGTGAGGTCGCGGTGTACAGCGGTCCGGTCTCTCCGCGCTCGAGCCGTTCGGGGGTGACCGGGGCCGCCGCAGGGGCCGCGGTGATCACCAGGGCGAGGGCCGCGCCGGAGGCGAGTGCCGTCGTCGGGAGGCTGCCGACGGCGATGCCGACGAGGGCCGCCGCCACGAGCACGGCGAGCAGCAGGCGGAGGCCGGAGGCCAGCGGAGACGGGGCCACGTCATGCCAGGCGGACTGGCCGTCCAGGCTGAGCAGGCGTGCGGCGTGCGCCCAGGACGTCCCGCTCGGCCGGGTGGCGGCCACGAACGTGGCGTAGGCGAGCACGCCGGCGACGGCCGGGGCCAGCCGTGCCGGGACCCAGCGCCCCACGGCGGCGCCCACCAGGCACAGCGCGGTCAGCCACGCCCAGGCGGAGACGAGCCGGGCGGCGACCGCGAGGAGGTCCATCCCGTCCGCCCACAGGCCGACCGTGGCCGCCGAGATCCCCACAGCGGAGGACAGGGAGAGCAGCAAGACGGCGGCGGACCACACGGCGGACCGGGAGACGGCGAAGCGCAGGCGGGCCAAGGGTGTCCGGGCGCTGAGCAGCGGGGCGTCGCGGTGCCGCGGCGCGTGCAGGGGAGAGACGAGCCAGGCCAGCAGGGCGGCGCCGGCGCAGCCGCCCACGGTGACCGCGAGGTCGGCGGTGATGACCAGCGTGCTGGTGAGCCAGCCGCCGGAGGCGTGGCGGTCGTTCCAGAAGGTCCAGCAGACCAGGGCCGTGACCGCCAGCGCGGTGGCCAGGCTCGGCACGAGGGCGCGACCGCGCGGGCCGCTCATGCCGGCGCCCCGTCCGTCTGCCCGCAGGCACCGCCGCGCGGCGCGATCAGCCCGGTGACCGCGGCCCGGGCCTGCTCGGCGCTCGCCCCCGAGGCCACGATCTCGTCCAGCAGAGCGTCGGCCACGACGCGCCCGTCCGCGAGGACCAGGATGCGGTCGGCCACGGTGAGGACGTCCTCCGCCAGGTGTGTGGAGACCACCACGGTCCTCTCCCGGGAGGCCTGCCGCACCGCGCCCATGATCTCTTCGCGCTGCAGCGGGTCCAGTCCGGCGGTCGGCTCGTCCAGGACCACCACGTCCGGGTCACCGGCCAGTGCGCACGCCAGCCCGAGGCGGCGGCGCTGTCCGCCGGAGAGGCGGTCCGCGGGGCGCCGGGCGAGCTCGGTCAGGTCCGCGGTCTCCAGGGCGGCCACGCGGTGCGCCCGCAGGGTGCGGCGGGGGCGGCCGCGCAGCCAGCAGGCGTACTCCACGGCCTCGGCCACGGTCACTCCGCGTGGGAACTCCACGTCCTGCGGCATCCAGCCCAGCCGCGCGTGGAAGGCGCTACGTGAGGCCGCGGTGGCCAGCACCTTCTCACCGTCGAGCCGGACTGTGCCGGAGGCGGCCGGCAGCAGCCCGAGCAGGGCGCGCAGCAGGGTGGTCTTGCCCGCCCCGTTGTGCCCGATCAGGGCGGTCGTCCCGGTGGGCAGTGCACAGGTCACGCCGCGCAGCACCTCGGTGCCGCCGCGGCGGACCACGAGGTCCTCGGCCGTCAGCATGTCCTCCATGCTACGGAGCCGCATGGCCGGTGGCCTGGCCCTAACGTCGGAATCCGGCCCGTCCGGAGCGCCTGCACCTCATCCCTTAGGCTGACCGGCGTGCCTCTACTCCTCGCCGACCTCACCCCGCTGAAGGTCTCGCCCGGCTTCCGCCGCCTGTGGCTGGGCAACGTGCTGTCCGCGGTGGGCACGCAGCTCACGCTCACGGCCGTGGCGCTGGAGGTCTTCGCACTGACCGGCTCCTCGTTCGCCGTGGGCATGCTGGGGCTGGCGGCGCTCGTGCCCCTGATCATCGCGGGGCTCTACGGCGGCGCGGTGGCGGACCAGTTCGACCGCCGCACCGTAGCCCTGGGATCGTCTTCCGTGATGTGGCTGACCACGGTGGGCATCGCCGCGCAAGCGTGGGCGGGCTGGGAGTCGGTGGCGCTGCTCTACGCGCTCACCGCGGTGCACTCGGCGGCGTCCGGCGTGAACCAGCCGACGCGCGGCGCCATCATCCCTGCGCTGGTGGGCGTGAAGCTGCTGCCGGCGGCCAACGCGCTGAACATGATGACCTTCTCCGTGGCCATGATGGCCGGACCGCTGCTCGGCGGCGTGCTCGTCGCCTCGATCGGCTACGCGTGGACGTACTCGGTCGACGTGGTCACGTTCCTCGCCGCCCTCTACGCACTCTGGCGGCTGCCGGCGCTCCCGCCGGAACGTGCGGACGGTGCTGTAGCCACGAGGCGCGTCGGGATCTCCTCGGTGGTGGAGGGGTTCCGGTTCCTGGGCACCAGGCCGAACGTGCGCATGACGTTCCTGGCGGACATCGTGGCCATGGCCACCGCGTTCCCGCGAGCCCTGATCCCCGCGATCGGCGCCATGATGCTCGGCGGCGGCGAAGCCGCGGCCGGCCTGCTCCTGGCCGCCATGGCCGCCGGGGCGTTCCTCGCGGGCCTGTTCTCCGGCACCTTCACCCGCGTGCACGCCCAGGGGCGCGGCGTCTATGCCTCGATCCTCGTCTGGGGCGCCGCCGTCGCCGCGTTCGGCGTGGTCGTCTGGTGGGCGTCCGGACTGCCGGCCGGCGATCCGCGCCTGGGCTTGGCGCTGGCCGCCTCGGCCGTGTGCATGGTGGTCGCCGGCGCCGCGGATTCGGTGTCCGCGGTGTTCCGCACCACGATGCTGCAGTCCGCCACCCCGGATCACCTGCGCGGGCGTCTGCAGGGCGTGTTCATCGTGGTCGTGGCCGGCGGACCCCGCCTGGGCGAGATGATCCAGGGCGGCGCTTCCGCGGCGTTGGGGGAGGGGCTCACCCTGGTGGTCGGCGGCGTGCTGTGCATGCTCGGCGTGAGCCTGCTGATGCGCGCCCAGCCGTCGTTCCTGCGCTACGACGCCCGCGACCCCTCGCCCTGACGGCGCCGCACGCCTCCTCCTCGTCGCACCTCTGCACTGATGACGACGGCCGGTGACCAGTGCATCCGCACGGAAGGTCACCGGCCGTCGTCGTGAAGCCCCCGAGGGGGCAGGGGATCAGGCGATGCCGATCAGGCGCGGTGCAGCTCGGCGGAAGTGGACTCCGGGAGGATGCCGCCGAGGGACTGCCAGTGGCGGACCAGCTCCTGCTTCACGTCTGCCTGCAGGATCTCGCGGGCCTTGTCCTCGGCCTCGGACAGACGGGACTTGTGGCCGGACAGGGCGTTCTTCACCATCATGGCGCGCTCATGCAGGCGGGTGCGGCGGTCCTCTGTGTCCCTGCCGACGGCCTGCACCTGGACGGCCACGGCCTCCTGGTTGCGGCCGGAGGCCTTGAGCTGGGACGGGGCCAGGGCGTGCTTCACGAAGCCGGCGTCCAGCATCAGGCCCGTGGAGCACGTCACACCGTGGCGCAGGGCGATGTCCAGGTAGTCGTCGTAGTCCAGGAGCATCGCGGCCTTGTGCCAGGCCTGGTCCTCGATGCGGCGGCCGTCCACGCGCTCGCGGGCACGGGCGGCGCCGAAGGTGGTCTCGGCCTCGTACACGTGGCCGCGGGGATCGATCAGGTAGAGCATCTCTCTCCTCGTCTGGGACCGCGTCAGCGGAAGTTCACGAACTGCAGGTCGGCGTCCTCGAAGTCCTTGAGCATGGCGATGGTCGCCTGCAGATCGTCGCGGGACTTGGAGGAGACGCGCAGCTCATCGCCCTGGATGGAGGCCTTCACGGACTTCGGGCCCTCGTCCCGGATCAGCTTGGTGATCTTCTTCGCGGTGGGCTGGTCGATGCCCTCCTTGATGCCGGCCTCGAGGCGGTACTCCTTGCCGGAGGCGTAGGGCTCGCCGGCGTCGAGGGACTTCAGGGAGATGCCGCGCTTGATCAGCTTGGACTCGAAGACGTCCTTCACGGCCTTCACGCGGTCCTCGGAGTTCGCCTTCATGAGGATCTTCTCGCCGGAGAAGTCGATCTCTGCCCCGACGCCCTTGAAGTCGTAGCGCTGGGCGATCTCCTTCTGCGCCTGGTTCAGGGCGTTGGACACCTCCTGCTTGTCCACCTTGCTGACGACGTCGAACGTGGAATCGCTGGCCACGGGTGCTCCTTTGTCTTGAGGCGTTCGTCTTGTCCGGGCTGGTCGCCGAACCGTCCTGCGCAGCCGTGGGACACGGTGCTTGCACGGGCGTGGACGTCGGCGCGCGGCCGCATCTGCGTCCAGCCTACCGGGACGGGAGCGGGTCTGGCCCGTCCCGATTGGCCGGGCGCAGCACATTGCTGTAGAGTCTTCTCTCGCCCGTTGCGAAGTGCCGAGCAGCGCTGAGTCGCGGGCCGCGCGGCAGATTACCCGAGCGGCCAAAGGGGGCTGACTGTAAATCAGCTGGCATTGCCTACGGGGGTTCGAATCCCTCATCTGCCACCGTGCCGGAAGGGCCCGGAACCGATTCTCGGTTCCGGGCCCTTCGCCTGTCCTGAGCCTCTCACCGTTCTCCAGGCGCGGCGGTCCGTCGCCGGGGCCGCCCGCCCCGACCCGGGAGACCGTCCTCCGAGAGTCCTCGCGTCACCTCGGGGATCAGGGGTACGCTCCACTGCGACGGCAAGCCTGTGCTCCGCATCACAGTGATGGGTGGTGTCCTCGGCCCACAACATCGCTGAGCTGCGGCGCGGCCGGACCCGACGACCCAGACGACGACGCCAGGAGGGACCCGAATGACCGAGCCGCAGCCCACCGCCGAGATGTCCTACACAGCGGGCCCCACCGACGTGGAGCTGCTGGAGCAGACGCTCGCGCAGAACCTGGACGGGATCTGCGCTGCGCACCCGGACCGCCCCGCCCTGCTCGAGACCTCGACGGGCCGGTCCTGGACCTTCGAGCAGCTGCAGGAGGACTCCCGTACCGTGGCCAAGGCGCTCATCGCCGCCGGCTACGAGAACGGCGACCGCATCGGCATGTGGAGCCCGAACGTCGCCGAGTGGACCACCCTGCTCTACGGCGCCGCCCGCGCCGGCGTGATCCTGGTGAACCTGAACCCGGCCTACCGCACCCACGAGCTCACCTACGTGGTGGAGCAGTGCACCATGCGCGGTCTGGTGGTGGCCTGCCCGGACGACCGCATGAACCCGCCGCGCACCGCCCGCGAGGTGGCCGCCGGCTCCGCGCCCGCGCTGCGCCAGCTGATCATGCTCCCCACCCCGGGCGAGCCCACCGATGACTCCTACCCGCACGCCCGTCCAGGTGAGGTCCCGGCTCGTGTGGCTCAGACGCCCGTGACGGAGTCCACGTGGAGCGAGTTCCTCGCCGGCGCGGAGCAGGTCTCGGACGAGCAGCTGGCCGCCCGCGAGGCCGAGGTGTCCCCCGAGGACCCGGTGAACCTGCAATACACCTCGGGCACCACGGGCTTCCCCAAGGGGGTGACCCTGTCCCACCTGAACATCCTGAACAACGGCTTCCACATCGGCGAGCTGCTCGGCTACACCGAGCAGGACGTGCTCGTGATCCCTGTGCCGTTCTTCCACTGCTTCGGCATGGTCATCGGCACCATCGCCGCGGTCTCGCACGGGACCCTGTCCGTCATCCCGTCCCGCGGCTTCGAACCGGTGGCCGCCCTGCAGGCAGCAGCGGACACCAGAGCCACCTCGCTCTACGGCGTGCCGACCATGTTCATCGCCATGCTCGCCCGCCCCGAGGTGGAGCAGCTGGACCTGTCCACCCTGCGCACCGGCGTGATGGCCGGCTCCACCTGCCCGGTGGAGGTCATGCGCCGTGTGATCGACAAGCTCAACATGTCCGAGGTGGCCATCTGCTACGGCATGACCGAGACCGCCCCGGTGTCCACCATGACCCGCCGCGACGACTCCCTCGAGCGCCGCACCGAGACCGTGGGCCGCTCCATGCCGCACGTGGAGACCAAGATCATCGACCCGGCCTCCGGGGAGCTCGTCCCGCGCGGCGCCACCGGCGAGCTGTGCACCCGCGGCTACTCCGTGATGTCCGGCTACTGGGACGATGCCGAGCGCACCGCCGCCGTCCTGGACGAGGACGGCTGGATGCACACCGGAGACCTCGCCTCCATGGACGAGGACGGCTACGCCCGCATTGAGGGCCGCATCAAGGACCTCATCATCCGCGGCGGTGAGAACATCTCCCCGCGCGAGGTGGAGGAGTTCTTCTACTCCCACCCGGACATCCAGGACGTCCAGGTGATCGGCGTGCCGGATGAGAAGTACGGCGAGCAGCTCATGGCCTGCCTGATCATGCGGGAGGGCGCCTCCCCCCTCACCGCCTCGGATCTGAAGGAGTATGCGACCGGCAAGATCGCGCACTACAAGATCCCGGCCTACGTGCAGGTGATGGACGCGTTCCCCATGACCGTCTCCGGCAAGGTCCGCAAGGTCGAGCTGCGCGCCGAGGGCACCAAGATGGTCGAGGCGCAGAAGGCATCCCGCGGCTGAGCCCGGCATCGGCCCGCCATCTCCGGGGAGGGCGGTTCCGCGGCGTCGCCGAGACGATGACGGCCTGCCCCGCCCTCACCCCTGCCCGGGACAGGGGAGCGGGTAGACGTCCCAGATCGAGCAGAGGGCGTCCGGGCGGGCGCCGCTGATCGCCCGGTGGTACATCCAGCCCCAGGCCGAGACGCCGTTGTCGTCCGGGGGAGCGGCCGGCACGTTGCCGCGGTGGTACCAGACGCCCTCGAAGAGGATGAACTCGACCAGCTCGGCCGGGGACTCCGTGCGCGGGGGACACAACCCGTCCTGCAGCACGTCCGCGCTGGCCACGGCGAACGAGGCGGTCGCCTCGGTGTCCAGCAGCAGGCCGCAGTCCCGCTCGAACGCCTCGATCCAGTCGAGGGCCTCCTCGATGCCGTCCTCCGGACCCGAGGACTGCGCCACGATCAACACGGACGCCCGCTCTCCCGGCTGCATGGTCCCGGGCGTGCCGGGGCCGCGGACGCCGGCGGCGGCCGCCTCCTCGGGCGTCTTCCTGCGCCGCGGAGCCGCAAGCAGCGCGGTCAGCGGGTCCTCCTCGATCAGCGCACCCACCTCCGCGAGCTCGCCGGTGTGCGGGTGCAGGTCCTGCCCGCCGTCAGCGCCGCCCCGGCCGTCCCCGGCGTCCCAGTCCGCCCCGTACGCCTCGACCTGGTCCTCGTCCCTGTCCCGGTGCTCCTGGAACATCTGGCCCCTCCTTCGCGTGGACCGGGCGGCCCGTCGCCGCCCGGGGAGCGCCCCTCCGGCGCCTCCGGCACCCACGTTGGCAGGGTGGCCGGCCTCGCCGTCGGCCCGTCGGTCCGCAGCACGGCGCGTCTGTGGAGAACGACGACGGCCGGTCGCCTGTGCAGGAGGCGTCTGCCGGATCCTGGGCGGATGCCTCCCCACCGGGACACGGTCCGCCGTGGCGGACCCGCGCCACTCACCGACGGCGGTGGTCCTCCGGGGCCAGCCGCGGACCGAAGCGCTCCCGGCGCTCGCCGGAGAGCCCGATCATCCGCACCAGCCGCTGCCGGTGCCCGGCCCAGGGCTCGAGCAGCCGCAGCATCCCCTCGTCGTCCACACGGCGGCCGGTGAGCACCTGCCCCACGTGATGGGCCAGGTGGAAGTCCCCGACCGCCACCAGGTCCGCCGCCCCGTGGCTGCGCTGCAGCGCCTCGGCCACGGTCCAGGCCCCGATCCCGGGCAGGGACTGCAGCCGCCGAGCCAGCTCCGCCGTGGCCGCCACGTCTCCGGGCCGCACCTGCCGGCCCAGCCGGTCGACGGCCTCGGCGCGCTCGGCCACCTGCAGGATCGCCTTCGCCTGCGCCGGCTGCACCCAGAACCGGTGCCAGTCCCAGCTGGGCACCCGCAGCACCGCCCTCGGGTCCGGCGGCAGCAGCATTCCGCGTGGCGCAGGCCCCGGCGCCGGCTCTGCGACCGCCCGGACCAGCTGCCGCCACCCGTGACGGGCCTGATCGTGGGTGACCTTCTGCTCCAGCACCACGGTGACCAGCTGCTCGGCCAGGCGGCCGTGCGCCGGCAGGCGCAGGCCGGGCCGGGTCCGCCGGGCAGACGCCACGTGGTGGGGAAGCCGCTGCCCGCCGGAGGTGAGGAGGTCCTCGAAGGCTGCCCAGCCGTCGTCGTGAAGTCCGAGGAGGGCCTCCGCCTCCGCGACTGCCGCCTGCGCTCCCGGACCCCAGGCCTCCACGCGGATCGGGGACGGACGCACCGCCGACTCCGCCCGGCGCACCAGCAGGCTCGCCGGGGCCGCCGCCCCCTCCGCGTCCACCCGACGGGTGAGCCACACGCCCTCCGGGGTCACGCGCACGCACGGATCCGCATGGCCTCTCTGGAGCACGCCGAGGGTCAGCGTCACGTCCATCGGGACGGCGGGATGCAGCCTGCGTGACGCATTGGGACCTGACATGACCGCCAGGGTAACGGCGGCACCGGACGGGCAAGTACCGTGGGCGCCGTGACTGAGAACCGAGCACCCCAGAACGAGACCCCCATGCGCTACGCCGAGAACGTCCTCGACCTGATCGGCCACACACCGCTGGTGAGGCTGAACAGCGTCACCGAGGGGATCGAGGCGACCGTCCTGGTGAAGGTGGAGTACCTGAACCCGGGCGGCTCGGTGAAGGACCGCATCGCGCTGAAGATGATCGAGGCCGCCGAGGCCGAGGGGAAGCTGGCCCCGGGAGGCACCGTGGTGGAGCCGACCTCCGGCAACACCGGCGTCGGCCTGGCGATCGTGGCCCAGCAGAAGGGCTACCGCACCGTGTTCGTCACCCCGGACAAGGTCGGCCAGGAGAAGCGCGACGTCCTCGCCGCCTACGGCGCCGAGCTCGTGGTCACCCCCACCTCCGTGGACCCGCACTCGGACGAGTCCTACTACGGTGTGGCGAACCGCCTGGAGAAGGACATCGAGGGCGCATACCAGCCGAACCAGTTCTTCAATCCGGCCGCGCCCGAGTCCCACTACGAGACGACCGGCCCGGAGATCTGGGAGGACACCGCCGGCCGCGTCACCCACGTGGTGATCGGCGCCGGCACCGGCGGCACCATCACCGGCACCGGCCGCTTCCTCAAGGAGGTCTCCGCAGACCGCCCGTCCGGCCCCGTGCGCGTGATCGGCGCAGACCCGGAGGGCTCCGTGTACTCCGGCGGCACCGGCCGCCCCTACTTCGTCGAAGGCGTCGGCGAGGACATGTGGCCCGGCAACTATGACGCGTCCGTGCCGGACGAGGTCATCGCCGTGGACGACGACGCCGCCTTCGCCATGACCCGCCGCCTCGCCGCCGAGGAGGGCCTGTTGGTGGGCGGCTCCTCCGGCATGGCCGTGGTGGCCGGCCTGCGTGCCGCGAAGGACCTGGGCCCGGACGACGTCATGGTGATCGTGCTCCCGGACTCCGGCCGCGGCTACCTCGGCAAGATCTTCAACGACCCCTGGATGGACGAGCGCGGCCTGTCCTACGCCCGTCAGGAGACGATCCTCCCGGCATGGGCGCAGGGCCGCTCCCGTTCCGCGGAGAAGGACGACGACGCCGCCTCCGCCGCGCCCGCCGCCACGTCCTCGGCCGCTGCAGGCGGCGCGGACGGCGGTGCCGGCGACGGTGCACAGGCGGACCCCCGCTGGGAGGACGAGGTGGGGGCCGTCGTCGCGGACAAGGAGGACCTGTTCCCCGGCTCCGTGCCGACCCTGGTGACCGCCGCGCCGACCACCACCGTGGCCGAGGCGATCGCGACCATGAACCGCTACGGCGTGGACGCCCTGCCCGTGGTGGCCGAGCCGCGCCACGACCTGCGCATCGGCGAGGTCCGCGGCACCGTGACCGTCAGCGCGCTCTCCGCGGCGCTCGCGTCCGGCCGCATGGCCGCCGGGGACCCCGTGGAGGCGCTGATGGGTCCGATGCTGCCGATCGTCGGCGCGCACGCGACCGTGCGTCAGGTGGCCGAGCGCCTCCAGTGTGAGGACACCCTCCTGGTGACCCGCGGGGGAGTGGTGGCCGGGATCGTGACGCTGCACGACCTGCTGGCCTACGTCACCGCCTGAGACCGAGAGAGGATGGAGCACATGAGCGAGAACACCCAGAAGGACTCCGCCCGCGAGCAGGGCTTCGGCACCCGCGCCGTCCACGCAGGACAGCACCTGGACGAGGTCTTCGGCGCCGTGGTGCCGCCGGTGCACCTGTCCAGCACCTACGCGCCGGTGAAGATCGGCCAGCTGCGCCGCGGCTACGACTACGGCCGCGGCACCAATCCGACCCGCGACGCCCTGCAGGAGCAGCTGGCCGCGCTCGAGGCAGGCGTGGACGAGCACGGTGCGCCGCAGGCCACCGCCCTGACCTTCGCCTCCGGCCTGGCCGCCGAGACCGCGCTGATCATGGGCGCGGCCGAGCCGGGCACCACGATCGTGATGGGCAACGACGTGTACGGCGGCTCCTACCGCCTGATCACCAAGGTCCTGGCCAAGTGGGGCGTCAAGCACGCCGTGGTGGACATGGGGGACGCGGCCACGGTCGCCGCGGCCGTGGACGCCGCGAAGGCCGAGGGCCCGGTGCTGGTGTGGCTGGAGACCCCCTCCAACCCGATGATGAAGGTCTCGGACATCGGCGCGATCGCCGACGTGGCCCACGCCGCCGGCGCCCTGCTGGTGGTGGACAACACCTTCGCCACGCCGTACTTGCAGACCCCGCTGGCCCTCGGCGCGGACGTGGTGGTGCACTCCACCACCAAGTACATCGGCGGCCATTCGGACGTCATCGGCGGCGCCCTGGTGATCCCGGACGCGGAGCTCGCCGAGCGCGTGAAGTTCCAGCAGTTCGCCGCCGGCGCCGTCAACGGCCCGTGGGACGCCTACCTGACCACCCGCGGCCTGAAGACCCTGGGCGTGCGCATGGACCGCCACGCCGCCAACGCCCAGGCCGTGGCCGAATGGCTGGAGGGCCGCCCCGGCGTGGAACGCGTGCTCTACCCGGGCCTGGCCGACCACCCCGGCCACGAGCTGGCCGCCCGCCAGATGCGCGGCTTCGGAGGCATGGTGTCCGTGCAGTTCACCGGCGGCGCGGCCGCGGCCAAGCAGGTGGCCGAGTCCACCCGCCTGTTCCAGCTGGCCGAGTCGCTCGGCGGCATTGAGTCCCTGATGAACTACCCGGCAGAGATGACACACGCCTCCGTGGCCGGCACCGAGCTGGCTGTCCCGGACAACCTCGTGCGCCTGTCCGTGGGCATCGAGGACGCCGCCGACCTGATCGACGACCTGGACCGGGCCATCTCCGCACTCTGACCGGGCTGTCTGGGCACTCTCCCTGGGCTGCCCGGGCACTCTGTCCGGGCTGCCCGGGCTGCCGGCGCCCTTCGCCCGGGCTGCTGGCGCCCTTCGCCCGGGCTGCCTGCGCCCCGTTCGGAACCCCGGGGCCACCGAGGCCTCGATCCGATCCGGAGCATGCCTCGCGTGCTCCGGATCGGAACGAGCGCTGGGGGATCGGAACGAGTGCCGGGGAACCGGATCGAGCGCCGGGGGATCGGAACGAGCGCTGGGGGATCGGATCGAGCGCTCGGGAATCATCCTTCCTCGCTACGGTGGAGGGCATGAGCACCCTCGCCTTCACCAATGCACACATCGTCCCGATCGAGACCGAGCCGTTCGACGGCACCCTCGTGGTCGAGGACGGGAAGATCACCGCGCTCGGCCCGGACGTGCCGGTCCCGGCCGGCGCCGAGACCGTCGACTGCCAGGGCCAGTGGCTGCTGCCCGGCTTCGTGGACGCCCACGTGCACCTGGGCATGCATGCCGAGGGGGAGGTCGGCTCCACCGCGGACGTGAATGAGATGACCGACCCGGTGATGGCCGGCGTCCGCGCCCTCGACGCCGTGGACCCCAACGAGCCCGGCTTCCGGGACGCGCTCGCCGGCGGCGTCACCACCGTGAACGTCAACCCGGGCTCCGGCAACCCGATCGGCGGGCAGGCCGTGGCCATGCACACCCACGGCCGCACCGTGGACGAGATGGTCCTGCGCAGCCCCGCCGGGGTGAAGTCCGCCCTCGGCGAGAACCCGAAGAACGTCTACAAGGAGAAGAACCGCACCCCCTCCACCCGCCTGGGCACCGCCTACGTCATCCGCAAGGCCTTCATGGAGGCCCAGGGCTACATGGCCCGCCGCGCCGAGGCCGAGGAGTCCGGCAAGCCGTTCGCCAAGGACCCCCACATGGAGGCCCTCGCCCTGGTGCTGGAGAAGAAGATCCCGTGGCGCCAGCACTGCCACCGCACCGACGACGTGGCCACCGCCCTGCGCCTGGCCGACGAGTTCGGCTACGACCTCGTCCTGGACCACGGCACCGAGGCCCACCCGATCGCCGACACCCTCGCCGAGCGGAACATCCCCGTGCTGATCGGCCCGCTGTTCACCACCAAGTCCAAGCCGGAGCTGCGCGGCCGCTCCCTGCGCAACCCGGGCCGTCTGGCCCGCGCCGGCGTGGAGATCAGCATCATCACCGACCACCCGGTCATCCCGATCGACTTCCTCGTCTACCAGGCCGCCCTGGCCGTGAAGGAGGGCCTGGACCGGGAGACCGCGCTGCGTTCGATCACCATCAACCCGGCGAAGGTCCTCGGCCTGGACGAGCGCCTCGGGTCACTGGCCGAGGGCAAGGACGCGGATCTGGTCCTGTGGTCCGGTGACCCGCTGGACGTCATGCAGCGCGCCCGTCGGGTGTGGATCGGCGGCCGTCAGGTCATGGAGTACGACGACGTCACGCACGCCCCGCAGATCGCCGCGGCCCGTCCCCCGCTCGACTGAGCCGGCTCCGCCTCGCCCTGCCGTCGGCGACGGGTCCTCACCGGCCCCGGCGACGGACGCACCCAGGGTGCGGTGCCGTCGTCGGAAAGCAGGTGCAGACGCAGGGCGGGGTCCGCCGCCACTGCGGCTGGCCCCGCCCTTCGTCCGTGCGTGGGGAGAGGTCAGCGGACGACGCGGTCGGCAGCGCGTTCGGCGGCCCGGGCCGTCTTGCCCTTGCGCAGACGGGACTTGACCGGCGGCAGCCAGACGAGCACGGCGCCGATGATGAACAGGGCCGTCATGATCAGCAGCAGTGCGTTGCCGCGCACCAGGGACGGCACGCCCACCAGCACGGCCAGGGTGGTGAGCGTGTTCACGGCGGACGCCCGCCGGCGGTAGAGGGCGATGGTGCCCCACAGGGTGAACAGGCCGATCACGGCGACGAATCCGGCCAGGGCGAACTGGCCCGTGGCGCCGCCGAGCACGCCGACGGACTCGATGCCCGTGGTGAGGTCCACGACCGGGCCGCCCTCGCGCTGGGCGCGCAGGCCGTTGAACAGGAACACCGCGGCCAGGCCGAAGATGATGAGCGTGGCCGCCGTCCACCACTTGCGAGCCAGGCCCAGCAGCGGATGGACGCGGCCGGCCTCGAGCTCGTCGCGCTCGTCCAGGGCGCGCTCCTTGGCCGCATGGCGTTCGGCCAGGCGCGTCTCGTCCGCCTGACGCTCCTGCACGCGGCGCTCGGCGAGGCGCTCGTTGTCTGCCCGCTGCTGCTCACGGAAGGCGCGGGCGGCGCGTCCGGCGGCGCGGGCGAAACGGTGGTCGTTGGTGTTCTCTGCCACGGAATCGAGCCTAACGGGTGTCCGGTCCGGTGCGGGCGCATAGACTGGGGACTCCGGTTCCGGACTCTCCCCCTGTGATGAGTGAGCGTGGACGCGTGATGCCACGCCGGTGTGCGCTGATAAGGGCGCAGATGTGTTGAGAGGCGACGAACGTCGTCGCCGTGGGGGTACGTGCCGATCTGACCGGCCGACCTTGTTTCCACCCCAGCAGCGCAGCGCCGCACCGACTCCGAGACGCGACCGGAGCGTGCCCGGCGTCCGCCTGCGCGTCCCCACACAGAGGAGACCGCCATGACGCACACCCCGAACACCCCGCTCGACGACGAGGTCCGCCCGGACCAGACCGCCGCCGAGGCCGCCGAGACCGTCGAGAACTCCGCCGCAGCGGATGCCGCTGCCGAGGCCGTCCCGGCCGATGAGCCGGAGGGCACGTCCTTCATCGACCTCGGCCTGGACGCCCGCGTGCTCTCCGCGATCGAGGAGCTGGGCTACACCGCCCCGTCCCCGATCCAGGAGCAGACCATCCCGCTGATCCTGGAGGGCCGAGACGTGGTCGGCCTGGCGCAGACGGGCACCGGCAAGACCGGCGCCTTCGCCCTGCCGGTGCTGTCCCGCCTGGCCGAGTCCGCCGACGTGAACGGCCGCGCCGACGCCCCGCAGGTGCTCGTGCTCGCCCCGACCCGCGAGCTGGCCCTCCAGGTGGCCGACGCCTTCGACACCTACGCCCAGCAGATCGACGACGTCTCCGTGCTCGCCGTCTACGGCGGCTCCCCGTACGGCCCGCAGCTGGCCGGCCTGCGCCGCGGCGCCCAGGTGGTCGTCGGCACCCCGGGCCGCGTGATCGACCACCTCGAGCGCGGCTCCCTGGACCTGTCCCAGCTGCAGACCCTCGTGCTGGACGAGGCGGACGAGATGCTCCGCATGGGCTTCGCCGAGGAGGTGGACCGCATCCTCGCCTCCACCCCGGAGGCCAAGCAGACCGCCCTGTTCTCCGCCACCATGCCGCCGGCCATCCGCCGCATCTCCGCGCAGTACCTGAACGACCCGCAGGAGGTGGCGGTGGCCCGTCAGGCCACCACCTCCGCGACCATCCGCCAGCGCTGCCTCATCGTGGGCCACCAGTGGAAGCTCGAGGCGTTCACCCGGATCCTGGAGACCGAGGAGCACGACGGCGTCATCGCGTTCGTCCGCACCCGTGCCGGCACCGAGGACCTCACCCGCCGCCTGAACGAGCGCGGCTTCAAGGCGGTGGCCATCTCCGGCGACATCGCGCAGAAGCAGCGCGAGAAGACCGTGGAGGACCTCAAGGCCGGCCGCGTGGACATCCTCGTCGCCACCGACGTCGCCGCCCGTGGCCTGGACGTGGAGCGCATCTCCCTGGTGGTGAACTACGACGTCCCGCACGACTCCGAGTCCTATGTGCACCGCATCGGCCGCACCGGCCGCGCGGGCCGCTCCGGCGACGCCGTCCTGTTCATCACGCCGCGCGAGCGCTACCTGCTGCGCTCGATCGAGAAGACCACCCGCAAGCCGGTGGAGGAGATGCAGCTGCCCTCGATCGCCCAGGTGAACGAGGCCCGCAAGGCCCGCTTCGCCGACCGCATCACCGCCACCCTCGAGACCGTCGCGGACGAGGACCTCGCGGTGTTCCGGGACATGGTGGTGGACTATGTGGAGAAGAACGAGGCCGAGCCGGACCGTGTGGCCGCCGCCATCGCGATGATGGTCCAGGACGGCCGCCCGCTGCTGGCCGAGGAACCGGACCTGCCGCCGTTCGGGGGCAAGGGCCGCCGTGACCGGGACCGCGGAGACCGTTCGGAGCGCGGCGAGCGCGACGGCCGAGGCTCCCGCGGCCCGCGCCGCGAGCCGGCGGCCGGCAACGCGACCTACTGGGTGGGCGTGGGCCACAACGACCGCGTGAAGCCGGGCCACCTCGTGGGCGCCCTGGCCAACGAGGTCGGCCTGCCGGGCAACGCCATCGGCGCCATCGACCTGCGCGGCAACCACGCGCTCGTCGAGCTGCCGAAGGACCTCACCCCGGAGCAGCTGGAGGCCGGCGCCCGGGCCGAGGTCAACGGCCGGCCTCTGGGCCTGCGCCTGGACACCGGTCGTCCGACCCGCGCCGAGCGCGCGGAGGGGGACGACGACGGCCCGCGCCGCCGCCACGGCGGTCCCCGTGGCGGCCGTGGCCGCCAGGACCGGTTCGACCGCGGTGACCGCGGCAGACGCGTCGATCGTGCCGAACGCGACGGACGCGTCGATCGTGCCGAACGCGACGAGCGCCGGGGTCGCGGCGAGCGCGAGGAGGGGAGCGACGACGGCCGTCACCCTTCAGCCCGCAGGAACCGTGAGGACAATCACACCGGGAAGAAGCCCCGCTGGAGTGCGGACCGGCGCCGCGAGCGGGGTGCCGGCGACGGCCGGGACGGCCGCGGCCGCGGCGATGACTCGTGGGGTCGCGACGGCGGCCGCCGCGGCGGAGCCGACCACGGCAAGCGCGGTGGAAGCCGCGGCAGGTTCGGCTCTGACAAGGGCGGACGCGGTGGCTTCGGCGGCAGCAAGGGTGGACGCGGCTCCGGTCCGAAGCGCTTCGGCCGCCGCCCGCAGCGCTGATCGTGCGTTGATCGGAATCCGGCCGGGCGGGGCCGTCAGGACCGTCCGCCGGGACGCCGCAGGCGATTTGGAACTCTGCGCAGCGCGCTGATAGAGTTTCATCTCGTTGCCCCGATAGCTCAGTGGTAGAGCGCCATCTTGGTAAGATGGAGGTCCCGGGATCGATTCCCGGTCGGGGCTCTGACATGGGAGCCCGTTCTTTCGGCACATATCCGCTGGAAGCACGGGCGTTCTCATGTCGTGGCGGCGTAGCTCAGCTGGTTAGAGCGCACGACTCATAATCGTGAGGTCGGGGGATCGAGTCCCCCCGCCGCTACCGCATCGGAGAGGGTCCGGCCGACAGGCCGGGCCCTCTCGTCGTCTCGGGGCCTCTCGCGGTGGCCCGGGCTTTCGTGGTCGACGGGCGTCTTGGGGCCGGTTCCGGTGCTGAGGCACCCGCCCGGGCACCCCCCCCGGTCGCGCTCCCGGACGTCCTGCCGCGGCGGCATACCGGGCGCAGCGCCGGACGTCCTGCCGCGCCGGCCGGTGCCTCGTAGACTCGTGGGCATGCCCTCTTCCCAGCAGCACCGTCCGCAGTCCACCGGCATGGCCGGCATGTGGGACAACGGCTCGCACCTCTACCGCCGCCTTGTCCTGACCGGCTCGGGCCTGTTCCTCGTGGGCATCGTCCTGGCGGTCGTCGGCGCCCTGACCGAGCGGCTGCCGCTGTCCTGGACCGCGCTGGCGATCCTCGGTGCGGGCGTCCTCTGCCACCTCACCGCGCAGACGGTGCGGTTCCGGGACGCCGCCCGCAACCGTGCGGCCCGCGACGTCGCACGGAACGGTGGCGCGCGCGGTTCCCGCCGGTAGGCTGAATCAGCGCCCGCGAACCGTCAGACGAGGAGGAGCGCATGAGCGTCAACCCCGAGGCCGCCGGCCGGCAGTACCCGCCGGCCGAGCCCTACCAGGTGTCCCGTGAGGTGATCCGCGGATTCGCCGCCGCCGTGCAGGCCACGCACCCGGCCCACCACGACGTCGAGGCCGCCCGCGCCCTCGGCCACGCGGACCTGGTGGCCCCGCCGACCTTCGCCGTGGTCGTCGCCCAGCGCGCGGAGGCCGCGGTGGTGGAGGATCCGGAGGTCGGCATCGACTTCTCCCGTGTGGTCCACGCTGAGGAGCGCTTCACCCACACCCGTCCGCTGACCGCGGGGGACGAGGTCACCGCCACGGTGTCCATCGCCTCCGTGAAGCAGCTCGGCGGCAATTCCATGGTCACCACCGTCACCGAGATCGTGGACGGTGCCGGTGCCCCGCTGAGCACCGTGACCTCCACCCTGCTGGTCCGTGCGGACGACGAGGAGGCCGACGCATGAGCACCGAGAACACCGCTGCGCACGCCCAGGCCGTCCCGGCCCCGCAGCTCGAGAGCCTGGAGAAGGGCGCCGTGATCGGCACCCGCACCGTGCACCTGACCCGCGCGGACCTGGTCCGCTACGCCGGTGCGTCCGGAGACCTGAACCCGATCCACTGGTCCGAGTCCTTCGCCACGTCCGTGGGCCTGCCGGGCGTGATCGCCCACGGCATGCTCACCATGGGCACCGCGGTGCAGCTGGTCACCGACTGGGTCGGCGACCCGGCCCGCGTGGTGGACTACCAGACCCGCTTCACCGCCATGGTCCCGGTCGAGGACACCACCGGCCGGCTCACGGAGGACGGATCGTCCGTCCCCGGCGCCGTCCTGCAGGTCACCGGCAAGGTCGGCAAGGTCGACCCGGAGGCCGGGACCGCCCGCATCGACCTGGCGGTCACCGTCACCAGCAGCGACGATGCCCGCGCGCTCACCAAGGCGCAGGCCGTCGTCGCCCTGCCGAAGGGAGAGGCCGCGTGAGCGAGCCGACCACCAGCCGCCGCCTGGCGGACCACACCACCACCGGCGTCGGCGGTGCGGCCAGGAACTGGGCCCGCGCCGAGACCGAGGCGCAGGCCGTCCGGGCCATCACCGCCGCGGACGCCGCGGGGGAGACCCTGTTCGTCCTGGGCGGAGGCTCCAACACCCTGATGGCGGACGCCGGCTTCGACGGCACCGTGGTGCAGATGGCCTTCACCGGCATCGAGGTCCTCTCCGGGGACGCGGATGCCGGTGCCGAGGGCACCGCCGTGGTCGTGCGCATCGCCGCGGGCCACGTGTGGGATGACGCCGTCGCCTGGTCCGTGCAGCACGAGCTGGCGGGCATCGAGGCCCTGTCCGGCATCCCGGGATCGGCCGGCGCCACCCCGGTGCAGAACGTCGGCGCCTACGGCGCGGACATCTCCCAGGTGCTGCGCTCCGTCCGGGCCCTGGACCGCGAGTCCGGGCAGGTCGTGGAACTCGGCGCCGAGGACCTGCGCTTCGGCTACCGCGACTCCATCATCAAGCGCTCCATGACCGCCGGCGGCGCCCCGTCCCCGCGCTGGATCGTGCTGTCCATCGACCTGGAGTTGCTGCGTGCCGCCCACGGCGCCGAGGCCACGGCCCCGGTCCGCTACGGCCAGCTCGCCAAGGCCCTGGACGTGGAGGAGGGCACCCACGCCCCGCTGGCGACCGTGCGCGAGAACGTGCTGGCACTGCGCGGCTCCAAGGGCATGGTGTTTGACCCCGCGGACCGGGACACCTGGTCCACCGGTTCCTACTTCACCAATCCGATCGTCCCGGCCTCCGTGCGCGCCCGCCTGCCGGAGGGAGCCCCGGCGTTCGGCGTCGGCCACGCCGAGGACGGCACCGAACTGGTCAAGCTCTCCGCCGCGTGGCTGATCGACCACGCCGGATTCAAGAAGGGCTTCGGCCTGCCGGACGTCGTCCCCGGCGAGGGCGAGGTGGACGGCCGCGGCGCGGACGGGAGGGGCCTGGCCGGCGGCCGCGCCTCCCTTTCCACGAAGCACACCCTGGCGATCACCAACCGCGGGGACGCCTCCACCGAGGACATCCTCACGATCGCCCGCACCGTTCGGGACGGTGTGAAGGAGCGCTTCGGCGTCGAGCTGCACGCCGAACCGATGATCATCGGCACCTCCCTCTGAACCCCCGCCCTGCGCCGAACCAGAAGCTTCGGCTGCTTCGACCGTGCTT
>NZ_KV809437.1:0-63530 GCF_001812555.1 Micrococcus sp. HMSC067E09
GGCCGCTCACCTTGCGAGGTGAGCGGCCGCCGTCGTGCTGGAGGCCGGCTGCGGCGGGGCGGGCCCGCCGTCAGTCCTCGAGGCCGAGGTCCTTGGCCTGACGGTCCCAGTCGTCGCGGTCCCGGTCCCGCGCCTCGCGGCGGTCGGCGCGGGCCTCGAGACGTTCGATGCGATGTTCGAGGGACTCGCCGCCGCTCGCGCCTCCGCGCTCGACCGCGGGTCGACGGGGCGCGTCCCCGACCTGGTCCGACCAGGACTCCAGCTCGGAGAGCCGGTGCTCGAGCTCGTCCATGCGGTCGGACAGGCCGGAGCCCTCGAGGCCCTCGACGCTGCGGCCGGTGATCAGCTGGGCGATCTGCACGGCGCCCCAGACGAGGATCGCCACGATCGGGATCCAGGCGAACCAGGGAAGCATCTCCATCAGACCGCCTCCTCTCGAGAGCCCAGCCGGCGTTCCGGCAGCGTCACTTGATGGACTTCCCGGCGGAGCCGAGGTCCTGGCAGGCCTCCACGATGCGCTGGGCCATGCCGATCTCGGCCTTCTCGCCCCAGGTGCGCGGATCGTACATCTTCTTGTTGCCGACCTCGCCGTCGATCTTCAGGACGCCGTCGTAGTTCTGGAACATGTGGGTGACGACCGGACGGGTGAAGGCGTACTGGGTGTCCGTGTCCACGTTCATCTTGATGACGCCGTAGCGCACGGCGTCCGCGATCTCCTGCTCGGTGGAGCCGGAGCCGCCGTGGAAGACCAGGTCGAACGGGCGGTCCTTGCCGATCTTCGCGCCGACGGCCTGCTGGATCTCGTCCAGGATCTCCGGGCGCAGCTTCACGTTGCCCGGCTTGTAGACGCCGTGCACGTTGCCGAAGGTGAGCGCGGTGATGTAGCGGCCGTGCTCGCCGGAGCCGAGGGCCTCGACCGTGGCCAGGCCGTCCTCGACGGTGGTGTAGAGCTGGTCGTTGATCTCGTTGGCGACGCCGTCCTCCTCGCCGCCGACGACGCCGATCTCCACCTCGAGGATCTGCTTGTTGGCGGCGGTGCGGGCCAGCAGCTCCCTTGCGATCCTCAGGTTCTCGTCCAGGGTCTCGGCGGAGCCGTCCCACATGTGGGAGTTGAAGATCGGGTCGCGGCCGGCCTTCACCTCGGCCTCGGAGGCGTCCAGCAGCGGGCGGACGAAGCCGTCCAGCTTGTCCTTCGGGCAGTGGTCCGTGTGCAGGGCGATGGTGACGTCGTACTGCTTGGCGACCTCGCGGGCGAAGGCGGCCATGGCCAGGGAGCCCGCCACCATGTTCTTCATGTTCTTGCCGGAGAAGAACTCGGCACCGCCGGTGGAGACCTGGATGATGCCGTCCGAGCCGGCCTCGGCGAAGCCGCGGAGGGCGGCGTTCAGGGTCTGGGAGCTGGTGACGTTGATCGCCGGATAGGCGTAGCCGCCGTCCTTGGCGGCGTCGATCATCTCGGCGTACTTGTCCGGGGTTGCGATGGGCATGCTGCGCTCCTGTGCGTCGCGGTCGGGCGGACGGATCCGGCTCCGTGCTGTCACCGGCGGACACCCTCTCAGGTGGCGGACGCGTGCGCCCGCGCCGGTGCGGAGCCGCCGGCACCATCCTATCGGTGCGCCCGGGGCCCGCGGCGAGGTCTGGACGAAGGTCTCTTGCCCGCCGTCGGGCCGCTCCGTAGCGTGAGGTGCATCACACGCAGGCCGGCAGGCCCGCACCTGTCCCCCCACCCGAGGAACCCATGACCACCTCCCGCCCCTCCCGTCTGACCACCCTCGCCGCGGCCGTCGCGCTCGGCCTCGGCGCGACCTTCGCCGGCCCCGCCCCCGCCGCCGCACAGCAGGGCATGGGCCCCGAGCAGGAGACCGCCGTGCAGGAGCTGTCCACGGCCCCCACCACCGCGGAGCGGGCACAGTGGGACGCCGCCCGCACCGCTCTGGCCCAGGCCGCGGACGAGGACTTCTACGCCGCTCCGGACTCGATCCCCGGCACTCCCGGCGCGCTGATCCGCCAGGAGCCGATGGACTTCTACCTGGACCCGGTGAAGCTGATCCGCTTCCCCGCCACGGCCACGCGCATCATGTACTCCTCCGTGAGCGCCACGGGCGAGCCGATCGCCGTGACCGGCACCGTCCTCGAACCGGAGAAGGAGTGGACCGGCTCCGGCGAACGGCCGGTGATCGCCTACGCGGTGGGCACCCAGGGCGTGGGAGACCAGTGCGCCCCGTCCAAGACCCTGTCCACGGGAGAGCAGTACGAAGGCGTCGGCATCTCCACGCTGCTGAACAAGGGATACACCGTGGTGGTCACGGACTACGAGGGGCTCGGCACCGAGGGCCTGCACACCTACATGGTCCGGCAGTCCCAGGCGCACACCGTGCTGGACTCCGTCCGGGCGGCTGCCGGGCTCGAGGGCTCGGGCGTGACGGCCACGTCCCCGGTGGCGATCGCCGGCTACTCCCAGGGCGGTGGCGCCGCGGCTGCAGCCGCCGAGCTCGCGGGCGAGTACGCACCGGAGCTGGACGTGAAGGCCGCCTACGCGGGCGCTCCCCCGGCGGACCTGACCCAGGTGGCCGACGCGATCGACGGGGGCGGCTCGGCCGCGTTCCTGCTCTTCGCCATGGCGGGCCATTTCGAGGCCTACGGTGTGGACCCGAGCCTGTACCTCAACGCCCTGGGCATGCAGACCCTCGAGAAGGCCTCCACCGCCTGCATCTCGGACGGCTCAGCGTTCGCCGACCTGGACTCCTCCACCATCACCAGTTCAGGCCAGTCCTTCCCGGAGCTGGTGCGCAGCGACCGACTGCTCGCCGGCATCCTCGCCGACCAGCGACTCGGGCATCAGGGCCGTCATCCGGAGATGCCGGTGATGATCGCCCACTCGCTGACCGATGACGTCATCCCGTACCGGACCGGCCGTGAGCTGGGGCACCGCTGGTGCGCGGAGGGTGCGCAGGTGCGCTTCGACCCGGTCTTCACCCCGACCCACGTGGGCGGCTATGTGGCCGCGCTGCCGCGCGCGACCGGCTTCCTCGACGCCGCGCTGAACGACCGCCGGACCGCCGACTCGTGCGGCTGGTTCTGAGCGTCGGCTAGCGTCAAGGGCAGGACCGTCCCGCCCACCGAAGGAGCAGACATGCGCGCCGAGCAGCTCACCGATCCCATCGCCTACCACGGCGAGGGCCCCGTCTGGGCCGACTCCTGGGGCACTGCCGCCGAGGGCGTGACCGCCGGCGGCGGCCTGCGCTGGGTGGACATGCTCGCCGGGGATGTCCTGGCCCTGCGCGCCGACGGCACGGTGGACCGCACGCACGTCGGCGACGTGGCCGCCGCGCTGCGCCCACGCACCGGGGGCGGGGCCGTCGTCGCGGTGGAGCGGGGCTTCGCCCTGATCTCGCCCGAAGGCGAGCTGACGACGCTGCCCGAGCTGTGGGGCGCGGACGCGGGGATCCGGATGAACGAGGGCGGCTGCGACCCAGACGGCCGGTTCCACTGCGGCACCATGGCCTACGCGAAGACCCCCGGGGCCGCGAACCTCTACCGGCTCACCCCCGCACCCGACGGCGGCGCGGGCGAGGTGGACGTCGTGCTGACCGGCTCGACGACGTCCAACGGCCTCGAGTGGAGCCCGGACGGCACGCGGGCCTACTACAACGACACCCCCACCCGGCAGGTGGCCGTGTTCGACTACTCCCGCGAGGAGGGCCTGACGGACCGGCGCGTGCTCGTGGACGTGCTCGACGGCGAGGGCAAGCCGGACGGACTCACCGTGGATGCCGAGGGCGGCATCTGGGTTGCGGTGATCAGCCACGGCCAGATCCACCGGTACACGCCGGAGGGGACCCTGGACGAGGTGGTGGAGGTCCCCGTGCAGAAGACCACGGCGTGCACCTTCGGCGGCGACGACCTCGGCACCCTCTACATCACCACCTCCTGGGAGAACATGGAACGCGGGGAGGACCCGCTGGCCGGGGCCCTGTTCGCCGTCCGCCCGGGGGTGACGGGCCTGCCGGCCCGGCCCTTCGCGGGCTGAACCGCCCGCCTTTCCCCCCGCCCCGCGCGATCCCACGGCGTCATGCCGGGAGGGGCAGCGGACGGTCGCCCCGGCGCCGCGCCTGCCACCAGGCTCAACAACCTCCCTGGACATCACACCTAGGGCGACGGCGGCGCCGCGTCCGCGTGCTGCCGGATCCACGCGTGCATCGCGATGCCGGCGGCCACGCCCGCGTTGATCGAACGGGTGGAGCCGTACTGCGCGATGGACAGCACCGCGCTCGACGCCGCCCGCATCTGTTCCGAGAGCCCCGGTCCCTCCTGACCGAAGACCAGCACGCAGGCGCGGGGGAAGTCGAAGGTCTCCAGCGGCACCGACTCGGGGAACAGGTCCACGCCGAGCACCGGCAGCCCCTCCTCGGCCGCCCACGCAGCGAACGCCGCCACCGTGTCATGGTGGTGCACGTGCAGGTACCGGTCCGTGACCATGGCGCCACGGCGGTTCCAGCGGCGCCGGCCGATGATGTGGACCCCGGCGGCGTTGAACGCGTTGGCGGTGCGGACCACCGTGCCGATGTTCAGGTCGTGCTGCCAGTTCTCGATGGCCACATGGAACGGGTGCCGCCGCGCATCGAGGTCCGCGACGATCGCCTCGAGGCTCCAGTACCGGTACCGGTCCAGCACGTTGCGGCGGTCCCCCTCGCGCAGCAGGTCTGCATCGAAGCGCGGGTCCTGCGGCCACGGGCCCTCCCAGGGGCCCACCCCGACCACACGCTCCGGCGCCTCACCCTCCGAAGGTGAGGCGCCGTCGTCGTGAAGCGGGCGGGAGCTCACGCGACGCGGGGAGCCTTCGCATCCACCAGCACTTTCGAAGCGCCGGCGGCCGCGGCGGTCACGGCCAGCACGGCCGGCCACGCGCCGATCTTCTTGGCCAGCGGATGGGAGGCTCCGAAACCGCCCAGATACAGCGCCGCCAGCCCACCGGTGACGGCCGGTCCGCCCTTGGCCAGCCAGGTGCGGCCGGCCAGCAGGCCTGCGGCGCCGAGCAGCACGCCGCCCAGCGGACGGATGCCGGTCTCACGGGCGGTGACGTAGCCGCCCAAGAGCCCGAGCGCCACCACGGGCGCGGTGTTCACCGCCTCGGCGGGCAGGAGGGACTTGCCGTCTCGGACGGCCTCGACGGTCTGGGTCTGGGTGATCTTCTCGCTCATGGCTCCACCGTACGCCCGGAAGCCTGGAGGCGGCCCGGAAGGGAACAGGCGCACAATGGTCAGGTGACGATCATCGACAACGCCGTCTACAAGAACGGCAGACGCATCCTCGCGCCGACCTCGTTGGACCAGACCTGGCGGGCCCTGAAGGAGTCCGGTGACCTGGCCTGGCTGGGCATGTACCGGCCGGACGCCCACGAGCTGCAGGAGGTCGCGGACGAGCTGCACCTGCACGAGCTGGCCGTGGAGGACGCGCTGTCCGGCGGGCAGCGCGCCAAGCTCGAGCACTACGGCGAGGACTGGTTCATGGTCCTGCACCCGGCGCGGTACATCGACGAGACGGAGACCGTGGAGTTCGGCGAGATCGGCGTCTTCTCCGGGGACGACTACGTGGTCACCGTGCGCCACGCCGAGGAGCCGGACCTGGCCGCCGTGCGCCACTCCCTGGAGCGCGACAGCCCGGACCGGCTCGCGCTCGGCCCCTGGCAGGTGACCTTCGAGATCCTGGACAAGGTGGTGGACGACTACTTCCCGGTGGCCGACGGCCTCGAGCAGGACATCGGAGAGATCGAGGACCAGATCTTCGCCGGCGACGCGCATGTGTCCCGCCGCATCTACGAGCTCTCCCGCGAGGTGCTGAACTTCCAGCACGCCATCCGCGCGCTGCCGACCATGGTGGACCAGCTCCAGGACGACGCACGGGCACGCCTGCACGCGGACGAGGCCGGGGAGTCGAGTGCGGCGTCCCAGGGCGCGGCGATCGAGGTGGAGAACCTGCGCCGCCTCCGCGACGTCCACGACCACGCCGTGCAGATCAACGAGCGCGTGGCCGCCATGCGCGCAATGCTGAACAGCGCGCTGGAGCTGGACTCCACGCTGGCGTCCAAGCGGCTGGCCGAGCAGTCGATCGAGCAGAACGAGCAGGTCAAGCGCATCTCGTCCTGGGCTGCGATCATCTTCGCCCCGCAGCTGGTGGGGTCGATCTACGGCATGAACTTCGATCGCATGCCCGAGCTGCACTGGGCGTTCGGCTACCCGTTCGCGCTGACGCTGATGCTGACCGTGGCCGTGGTGCTGTGGGTGCTGTTCAAGCGGGCCGAATGGCTGTGAGTGCTGTTCAAGCGGGCCGAATGGCTGTGAGCCGGGCTCAGTCCAGGCCGAGCTCGTCCTTGCCGAAGGCGTAGAGGTAGGGCACCCCGGCCTCCTCGGCGATGCGCTCGGCGGCGCCGGTGTTCCGGTCCACGATCACGGCCACGGCCTGCACGTCGCCGCCGGCCCTGCGCACGCCCTCGACGGCGGTCAGCGCCGAGCCGCCGGTGGTGGAGGTGTCCTCGAGCACCACGACCTTCCGGCCGTCCACACCCGGGCCCTCGACCTGACGGCCCATGCCGTAGGACTTCTGGGCCTTGCGCACCACGAACGCGTCGAGCGCGCGGCCCTCGGCACCGGCGGCGTGCATCATCGCGGTGGCCACCGGGTCCGCCCCCATCGTGAGGCCGCCCATGGTCTCGTACTCGACACCGGCGTCCTCGAGCATCCGCAGCATCACCCGGCCGATCAGCGGCGCGGCCTCATGGTGCAGGGTCACGCGGCGCAGGTCCACGTAGTAGTCGGCCTCCTTGCCGGAGGACAGGGTGACCCTTCCGCGGACCACGGCGAGCTGCTGGATGAGCTCTTTCAGGCGGGCACGGTCCTGCTCGGGGGTGGGGGCTGCGGTGTTCTCGCTCATGCCCCTCATGCTAGCGGCGCTCGGCGGAGCGGCACCCCTGCCCCGTAACCTGGTTCGGCGCTAGCCTGACGGCCATGGACGAGAACGCACGCACCACCGAGACGTCCCGCCATGCCGGTCTGCCGCTGGCCCACTGGATCACGCAGACGGAGGGCCTGATCACCGCCCGCGTCGCCGCCTCGCTCGAAGAGCACGGGCTCACCCGCGCGCAGTGGCAGATGCTCAACGCCCTCACCGCAAGCCCGCTCAGCTCGGAGGAGGTCACCGCGGGCTTCGCCCCGGAACTGTCCGAGACCGCGCTCGCCGAGCTGCACGAGCTGGTGGAGGCGGCGTGGGTGGCCGTCGAAGGCGACCTGTTCACCCTCACCGCCACCGGTCGCGAGGCCGGCGAGCGCGTGGCCGAGGCCGTGGACCGGCTCCGCGCCGAGGCGATCGGCGACCTGCCCCGGGAGGACTACGAGACCACCCTGGCCGCCCTGCGCACCATCGCCCGGAACCTGGGGCATCCGGAGGCCTGAGGCTCCGTCCCGCCCCGACCCACGGGCGCGGGCGAGGGACGCCGACTCCGCCACGATGCAGACGCCGCCACAAGGCCGACCGACGGGGCGGGTGCGGGACGCCGCGGAAGCGGTGTGCCGCCGTCGGGAAACGGCCGAGGAGCACGACTCCCGCCGGAAACACGCCGCGAGTAGGCTTCGGCGCATGCGTGAGCTGCAGCAGAAGATCATCGAGGAGATGGGCGTCAAGCCCGCGATCGACCCCGCCGAGGAGGTCCACCGCAGGGTGCGCTTCCTGGCGGACTACCTGCAGTCGACCGGCGCGGCCGGGTTCGTGCTCGGCATCTCCGGCGGCGTGGACTCCACCGCCGCCGGCCGCCTGGCGCAGCTGGCCGTGGAGAGGGCGCGTGCCGAGCTGGGCGTGACCGACGCCGTCGCCATGGGCGGGCCCGTGCTGCGCGGCGGCGAGGCCCCGAGGCCGACCGCCGAGACCCTGCCGAAGCCCTCGCACCGGAACCCGCAGTTCACCGCCGTGCGCCTGCCCTACAACGTGCAGGCTGACGAGGCGGAGGCGCAGCAGGCCATGGACTTCATCGACGCGGACATCGACCGCACGCTGGACATCGCCGACGGCGTGGACGGCGTGACGGAGGCCTTCGCGGCGGCCACCGGGGAGCCGATCTCCGACTACAACAAGGGCAACGTGAAGGCCCGCGTGCGCATGGTGGCCCAGTACGCCCTGGCCGGCCAGCACGGCCAGCTCGTGGTGGGCACGGACCACGGCGCCGAGTCCGTGACCGGCTTCTTCACCAAGTTCGGCGACGGCGGCGCGGACGTGCTCCCCCTGTTCGGCCTGAACAAGCGCCAGGTGCGGGCCGTGGCCAAGGAGCTCGGGGCGCCGGAGGTGCTGTGGGCGAAGGTGCCGACCGCCGACCTGCTGGACGGCAGCCCGGGCCGCGCGGACGAGGACGAGCTCGGCCTGACCTACGAGCACATCGACGACTACCTCGAGGGCCGTCAGGTGCCCGAGGACGTGGCGGACAAGATCGAGGCCGTCTGGCTGCGCAGCCGCCACAAGCGCACCACCCCGGTGACGATCCTCGAGGACTGGTGGCGCTGAGGCCGTGGCGCTGAGGCCGTGAGCGGTGGGACGGGGAGTGGCTGCGTGTATCGAAGCCGTTGCGTGTATCGAACTTAGGCCGTCCAGGCCCGGATCGGCCGCCTCCGGCCCAAGTTCGATACACGCTCGGACGTCCGAGGGTGTGACCACGTCCCGCGCCGGCCCTACCGTGCGACCGGAGCCCGGCCCAGCAGCAGGCGGCTGAGCATCGCGGCGGCCGCGGCCACGGCAAGGACCAGGGACGAGAGCTTCAGCAGCGCGTCCTCGGCGAGGAAGCCCATCACGTCCACGCCCAGGGCCAGCAGCAGCGTGGCACCGCCGAGCAGCACCACGGCCAGGATCAGGAATCCTCCGATCACACCCCACTGCTTCCAGCGCAGCCAGGCGATGGCGATGCAGCCCCCGAGCAGCAGGGACGCCAGTCCCACGCAGAAGGCGACCAACGCCGCCGTGCCGAGGTGTCCGTCCCCGAGGGTCGCCACGTCGAAGACCCGGGCGCCGTCGGTGAACCACGTGCCGGTGGCCTGCTCGAGCACCAGGAAGACCACCACCACGGCGGCGGAGTACACCGCCTGCAGCAGCGCCCACACGAGGGTGCCGCGCCAATACTCGCCGCGCGTGCAGCCGAGCATGCCGACCGCATAGGGCATGGTCCGCACGTAGGAGAACGCGCCCACGCTCGCAAGGAATCCGGGCAGCATCCACAGGACCCCCATGTTCCCGCGGAAGAACTGGGAGAGGTCGGTCTCCGCGGGCACCACGTACGCCTTCAGCACCAGGTACACGGCCACGGAGAACAGCGTGAGCAGGGCGAACGTCACGGGGGTGGTGACGAGCATCCCGGTCAGGTCCGAGTAGTGCAGTCGCACCACGCGCAGCCACCGGTGCGGCAGGGTGCGGTCGTCGTGATGGGCCGTCGGCTTCCCGACGACGGCCCGTCCGTCGGTCTGTGCGGTCGCCGTGGTCATCGGGTCGCCTCCTGGTCGTGGGCTCGGGCCTCGGCGATGCCGTGCGGCGCGGCGCCGAGTGCCGCGATGAGGTCCTGCAGGCCGACCGGGCCGATCTCGAGCCCGCTCTCTGCGGCCCGACGGTGCATCGCGGCGTCCGGGGTGCCGAGCACCACGGCCGAGGCGAGACCGCCGATGCGGTGGGTCTCGAGGACCTGGCGGTCGCCGGTGGCGGCCTCCACCGCCTTCGCCGGCCCGGAGACCGTGAAGGCCAGCTCGGCGATGTCCTCGGCGCTGGCGTCCACGAGGAGGCGGCCGTCGTCGATCACCAGGACCTGCTCGAAGAACCCCTCGACCTCGCCGATCAAGTGGGTGGACATGAGGATCGTGCGGGGGTGCTCGGCGTAGTCGCGCAGGAGCGCGTCGTAGAAGCGGCGTCGAGCGGTGGGGTCAAGTCCGAGGTAGGGCTCGTCGAGGAAGGTCAGCGGCGCCCGTGAGGCGAGTCCCGCCACGATCGCCACGGCCGAGAGCTGCCCGCGGGAGAGCTTGCGGATCTTGTGGTTCAGCGGGAGCCGGAACGTCTCGACGAGCTCGTCGGCGAAGTCCGCGTCCCAGTGCGGCAGGAACAGCGGGCACGTGGTGAGGACGTGGCGGACGGCGAAGGTGTCCGGGTAGGCCTGGTTCTCGCGTGCAAAGCAGAGCTGCGTGAGCACGGCGGCGTCGTCGAACGGCTCCCGGCCGAACACCTGCAGGGTGCCCGCGCTGGGGCGGTCCTGGCCGGAGATCAGGGACATGAGCGTGGTCTTGCCTGCGCCGTTGGCGCCGAGCAGTCCGCAGATGGTGTTGGGGGCGATGTCGAAGCTGACGTCCTGCAGCGCGCGGACCTCCCCATAGCGGCGGGCCAGGCCGCGGACGCTCACCGCGGCGTCCGGAGACATCGGGGCGTCCGCGGAGAGGGGACGGACCGTGGGCGGGAACTCGAGAACGGGCGTGGCCGTCGGCGCGGTGCTCATCGCATTCCTCCTGCCTCAGCGGCACCGGGGCTCCGGCGTACTGACGCCTCCGCCGGCTGCCGTCCGTCCGTGCTGGCGGGCTCCCCGGCGGCGTCGGTGACGGCGCCTTCGGCGCTGACCGCCCGCTCGCTCACCAGCTCGACGATGTCCTCACGCTGCAGTCCGAGGCGCTGCCCCTCGGCGACCATCGGGTCCACGTAGTCCTCGGCGAACCGTTCGGTCCGCTGGGCCAGCAGACGTCCACGTGCCCCCTCGGCCACGAACATCCCGATGCCGCGTCGCTTGTAGAGCAGTCCGGCGTCCACGAGGAGGTTGATGCCCTTGTTGGCGGTCGCAGGGTTGATGCGCAGGTGGAGGGCGAACTCGTTGGTCGAGGGGATCTGCGTCTCCTCCGGGTAGCTGCCGTCCACGATGCCGCGCTCGATCGTCTGCGCAAGGGTGCGGAACAGGGGCTGTCCGTGCGGGTCTGTGCTGGCCATCTCGACTCCCGTCCGAGCTTCAGTGGTTCATTACTTGTGTAACTAACCTAAGTGCCTTCCGCGTCCGAGGCAAGACCCGAGCCGAGGCGCCGCGGCGCCGTTGGGCGAAGAGAGAGGACCCGGTTGCGGGTGCCGAAGGATGCCGTTGCGTGTGCCGAAGGATGCGGTTGCGTGTATCGAACCTGGGCCGTCCAGGCCCGGATCGGCCGGCTCCGGCCCAAGTTCGATACACGCTCGGACGTCCGAGGGTGTGACCGCCCGCCGACGCCGCCCCGAGACCGCCCGTTCCCACCCGCCCCGCGCCCTTCGATAGCCTGGCCGGGTGAAGATCGCGACCTGGAATGTGAACTCCCTCCGTGCCCGCGCCGACCGTGTGGAGGCGTTCCTGGAGCGTCAGGACATCGACGTCCTGGCCATCCAGGAGACGAAGTGCAAGGACGAGAACTTCCCGTGGGAGCTGTTCGAGCGCGCCGGCTACGAGGTGGCGCACAACGGCTTCTCCCAGTGGAACGGCGTGGCCATCGCCTCGCGCGTGGGCCTTGAAGACGTGCAGCGCGGCTTCGAAGGCCAGCCGCACTTCGGCAAGGGCGGCAAGGACCCGCATGAGGAGGCCCGTGCGATCGGCGCGACGGTCGGCACCGAGTCCACGGACGGTGCCGCCCCGGTGCGCCTCTGGAGCCTCTACGTGCCCAACGGCCGCGGGCTGCAGGACGAGCACATGGTCTACAAGCTGGACTGGCTCTCCACCCTCAAGGACCTCACCGCCGCGCAGCTGGCCGAGTCCCCGGACCTGCGCCTGGCCCTGACCGGCGACTGGAACATCGCGCCGCAGGACGAGGACGTCTGGGACATGCAGTTCTTCCTGGACAACGAGCTGACCCACGTCTCCGAGCCGGAGCGCTCGGCCTTCCGCTCCTTCACCGACGCCGGCTTGGTGGACGTCGTCCGTCCCCGCCACCCCGGCCCGGGCGTCTACACCTACTGGGACTACAAGGCGCTGCGCTTCCCGAAGAAGGAGGGCATGCGCATCGACTTCCAGCTCTGCTCCCCCGCCCTGGCCGAGTCCGTCGAGGACGCCTGGATCGACCGCGACGAGCGCAAGGGCAAGGGCGCCTCGGACCACGCGCCGGTCATCGTCGACTACCGCTGACCGGCGCCCGGTCGCACCGCAGCCATGGACGCGATCGCGCACCTGCGCGTCTTCGAGCCGGCCGAGGCGTTCCCCGCCGCCCTCGGCCCGGTGCTCGCGGACGCCGCCGGCCGTGACCGTGCCGACGTGGAGGCCGAGGCGGACCGCCGCACCCTGGCGCGCGTGACCCGCCGCCGTGTGGATCCGTTCCCGCATCCGCAGCAGCCGGACCTCGTCCGCGCGCTCACCCACCCGGACGGCCGCGTCCGCTTCTGCCCGGACCAGCTCGCCCGCCGCGCCGCCTACTCGGCGGCCTCCCTGGAGCGCCTGTTGGAGCCGGAGCAGTTCGCCGCCCTCATCCCCGAGGAGGCACGACGACGGCACACCGCCGCGCTCGACGCCTCCCCCGATCCCTCGGTCGCCTCCGACACCGATGCGCCCGGCACCGCCACGGACGGCACCGACGGCGAGGACCTCTCCGGCGACGACCGTCTCGGGGCAGGACTGCGGGGCCGGGACTCCCGCCCGGAGTTCGCCCGCCCCGGCTCGGCGATCCGCACCCGCTCCTCGCTTTGGGGCGTGCCGCACTCGTGGCTGCTGCTGTTCGACCCGGACGAGGACCTCGCCCGCGCAGCCGCACAGGGATCCGCACCGACGGGCGCGGAGGACGGCTCGGCCTGCGCCGAGGGCGCCGACACCTTCGACGACGAGGGCACCCGCGCCACACCCGACCGCCCGTTCCGCGCCCGCCGCACGGTGGGCCTGCTGGACGCGCTCGTCCGCTGCGGTCGGGCGGCCCGGATCCTGCGGGACCACGCCCCGGACGCGGACCTGAACGGGGAGCTGACCGAGCTGTCCGGGTGGCTGGAGCTGTTCGGCCCGGACGCCGTGGTGGAGCTCGACTACGGCCGACTCACCCCGTACGTCTGGCCGGACGAGTCGCCCTACGACCTCTGGACGCTGCTGACCTGCCTGGAGGAGCAGGACGAGTCCACCGCGGCTGTCGCTCAGGAGCGGCTGAACCGCCGCTGGGGCCTGCTCACCCTCCACGCGCGCGCCAACTGAGCCGAACGCCCCAGCCAACTGGGCCGAACGCCCCGGTCAAACGGGCCGGCCCAGGTGAGCTGCCGTCGTCGGGACGCCGGACCGACCCAGGTGAGCTGCCGTCGTCGCCACCCTTCGATCCGATT
The DNA here is from genome assembly GCF_001812555.1 of Micrococcus sp. HMSC067E09. NCBI lineage: Bacteria > Bacillati > Actinomycetota > Actinomycetes > Micrococcales > Micrococcaceae > Micrococcus > Micrococcus sp. HMSC067E09. Next base: position 13,306 of record NZ_KV809437.1, read on the forward strand.
CAGCGCGTGCGTGGCGTGCTCCGAATCGGATCGAGGGCTTCGGGAACCAGATCGGTTCGAGGGCTTCGGGGTCCAGATCGGATCGAGGGCGAGGGCTTCGGGATCCAGGACCCTGTCGCCGGACGGACCGGCGCCTCCAGCCCCTGCTCACCCACCCCGCCCCGTGCGCTACCCCACACCGCCACACCCCGGCACCTCCAGCCCCCTGCTCACCCACCCCGCCCCGTGCGCTACCCCACACCGTCACACCCTGCCGCCGCCTGGCATGGCCGCACCGCACAGCCCTAGGCTGGTCGGCATGACCTCGCAGCCCCTGAGCACGCCGCCGTCGGAAGCCCGCAACCGCCCCCACAACCCGTGGTGGGTGGACGCTGTGATCTATCAGGTGTATCCGCGCTCCTTCGCGGACGGCAACGGGGACGGCATGGGAGATCTGCCGGGCGTGACCGCGAAGATCCCGTACCTGGCCGAGCTCGGCGTGGACGCGGTGTGGCTGTCTCCGTTCTACCGCTCCCCGCAGGCGGACGGCGGCTATGACGTCGCGGACTACCGGGACATCGACCCGCGCTTCGGCACCCTCGCGGATGCAGACGAGCTGATCCGCACGGCGCACGAGGCGGGACTGCGGATCATCGTGGACCTGGTCCCGAACCACACCTCGGACGAGCACCCCTGGTTCCAGGCCGCGCTGGCCTCTGCCCCCGGCTCCCCCGAGCGCGCCCGCTACCACTTCGCCGACGGCCGCGGCGAGGACGGCTCCGAGCCGCCGAACAACTGGGAGTCCACCTTCGGCGGCCGCGCCTGGACCCGCACCACAGACCCGGACGGCACCCCGGGCCAGTGGTACCTGCACCTGTTCGACTCCAAGCAGCCGGACCTGAACTGGGACAACCCGGAGGTCCACGAGGAGATGGAGTCCGTGCTGCGCTTCTGGCTGGACCGCGGCGTGGACGGCTTCCGCATCGACGTGGCCCACGGCATGGTCAAGCAGGAGGGCCTGCCGGACGCGGACCACACCCGCATGGGCATGGTCACGGACGCCGTCGAGGACCACGACCCGGACTTCGACGTGGATGCGTTCGAGCCGGCGATGCCGTTCCTGGACCAGGACGGCGTGCACGAGATCTACCGCTCCTGGCGCCGCGTCCTGGACGCCTACGACCATGAGCCGATGATGGTCGCCGAGGCCTGGGTCTCCCCGCTGCCCCGCATGTTCCGCTATGTCCGCGAGGGAGAGTGCCAGCAGACCTTCAACTTCACCTACCTGATGTCCGGGTGGGACGCGGAGTCCATGGCGTCGGCGATCGACCGCTCCATGGTGGAGGCCGCCAAGGTCGGCGCCACGAACACGTGGGTGTTGTCCAACCACGACACGGTGCGCCACACCTCCCGCTACGGCCTGTCCGACCCGTCCTCCTACCCGGACGGCATCACCGCGGAGGACGAGCAGCCGGACGAGGAGCTGGGCCGCTTCCGCGCCCGCGCCGCCGCACTGGTGGAGCTGGGCCTGCCCGGCTCGGCGTACGTCTACCAGGGCGACGAGCTCGGCCTGCCCGAGCACACCACCCTGGCCGCCGAGTACCGCCAGGACCCGTACTTCTTCCGCACGGACGGCGCCGAGCCCGGCCGTGACGGCTGCCGCATCCCCATGCCGTGGAGGGCCGAGGCCCCGGGCCACGGCTTCGCCGTGAACCACGACGACGGCGCGGCGGCGTCATCGGACGACGTCGCCTCACCGGGTGAGGGTGTCGCTGCGGCGCCGAGGACCGACGGCATCCCGGCGGCCCCGTGGCTGCCCCAGCCGGAGTCCTTCGCCCGCTACGCCGCCGACCGACAGGTGGAGGTCCCGGGCTCCTTCTACGAGCTGTACCGGCACCTGCTCTCGGTGCGCGGCGAGCTGGAGATGGGCGTGGGCCGCTTCGCATGGTCCGACCGCCACGACCCTGACGACGGCGTCGTCGCCTTCACCGTCACCAGCGGCGGGGGGCGGCACCTCGGATCCGGCGAGCCGATCCCGGAGCAGACCGTGCTGGTGATCGCCAACCTCGGTGAGGACGAGGTGGAGCTGCCCGCAGGCCACCGCGTGCTGGCGCGCTCGGACCGCGAGCCGGGGGCCCCCGACGCCGTCGCTGCCCTGCTGCCGGACACCGCCGCCTGGCTCTTGGTGTGACCTTCCGCGGGGTGGAAACCGCAGGCCACCAGGCGGACGCGGCGTGTTGAACACGTACGAACACGTACGGAGTGGCGCGGAGTGTGACCTGGGTCCACAATGGTGAGTCGTCTCACCCATGACCCCACCGCTTCGGAGGAGCCACCACCATGGCACACACCCCTGAAGGGGCCCCGGCACGATCTGCCACGGACCCCGGCCTGCAGCGCGGCCTGAGCACCCGTCACATCGTCTTCATCGCCCTCGGCACCGCCATCGGCACCGGCCTGTTCTACGGTTCAGCACCGGCCATCCAGACCGCCGGCCCCGCCGTGATCCTCGCCTACGCGGTCGCAGGCCTCGCCGTGTTCATGGTGATGCGCGCCCTCGGCGAGATGGCCGTGCGCGAGCCCGTCTCCGGTTCCTTCGGCGCCTACGCACACCGCTATCTGGGCCCCTTCGCCGGCTTCGTGACGGGCTGGACCTACGTGTTCGAACTGTCGATCGTGGTGATCGCGGACGTCACCGCCGTGGCCGTGTACATGCAGTTCTGGTACCCGGGCACCCCCGCCTGGCTGTGGATCGGCGCCTGCATCCTGTTCATCGGTGCCGTCAACCTCACCCATGTGGGCAACTTCGGCGAGCTCGAGTTCTGGCTCTCGATCGTCAAGGTGGTCGCGATCCTCGGCATGATCGTCGGGGGTCTGATCCTGATGGTCATGGGAATGAGCTATGACGGAGAGACCAGCGCCGGCCTGCACAACCTCGTGGACCACGGCGGGTTCATGCCCGAGGGCCTCACCGGCGTGCTGCTGGCGTTGGCGATCGTGATCTTCTCCTTCGGCGGCATCGAGACCATCGGCATCACCGCCGGCGAGGCCAAGGACGCCTCCGGCGCCCTGCCGAAGGCCATCAACACCGTGCCCGCCCGCATCCTGATCTTCTACGTGGGCACCATGGTCGTGATCATGTCCCTGGTCCCGTGGAACCAGGTCAGCGGCCAGAACTCCCCGTTCGTGGAGATCTTCGACACCCTGGGCATCCCCTTCGCCCCGCACATCCTGAACTTCGTGGTGCTCACCGCCGCGGTGTCCGCCGTGAACGCCTGCACCTACTCGATCGGCCGCCTGCTCTACGCCATGGCCGGTGACGGGCACGCCCCGCGCGCCTTCCGCACCGTCTCCGACCGCGGCGTGCCGTGGGCCGCCGTGGGCCTGGTCCTCGCCGTGATGGTGGTCGGCGCCCTCATCAACACCTTCATGGAGGACGTGTTCGTGACGGTCGCCCAGGTGGCCACCTTCGCCGTGGTCTTCACCTGGACGATGATCCTCATGACGCACCGTGGCATGCGCAAGACCATGGCCCGCCACGGGGAGAGCCCCGGTACGTTCGCCCTGCCGGGCGGCGCCTTCACCACCTGGGCCACCACGGCCTTCATCGCGCTGGTCATCGGCCTGCTCGCCTGGGACCCTCAGAGCCGCCAGGCGCTCGTCATCGGCGTGGTCTGGCTGGCCGTGTTGACGGCCGCCTGGTTCCTGGGCGCCCGCCGCCACGGCCACCGCAACGCGCGCACCGGACAGATGCCCCTGGCGGCCGAAGAGTACCGCTGACGACTACCCCTGACCGGCGTCCAGGCGCGCGGCGCGAGCATCAGGCGCCCGGCGTCCCAAGGCACCCTGCGCCAGGCATCAGGCGCCCGGCCCCTGCGCCAGGCATCAGGCGCCCGGCCCCTGCGCCAGGCACCCTGCACCCTGCACCAGGCGCAAGGCGCAAGGCGCAAGGCACCAGGCGCGAGGCATCCTGCACCACGGCGACGGCCCCGGCGACCTTCTCTGCGGAAGGCGCCGGGGCCGTCGTCGCCCCGGTACGGGGGCAGAGCGAGTCAGCGGATCAACGCGAATCGGACGCTGAGGAGCCCTCTCCGCTCGGCGGGGTCACCGTGATGACGTCGTCCGGACCGGCCGAGGCCATCTGCGCGATGCGGTGCTTGCCTTCACGGCTGAGCGAGGCCCACCACTGCGAAGCCGTGGCAGGACCGTCCACGACCTCGTCGTCCGTGTCCAGACCCAGGTGGTTCTTGATGGACGCCAGCTGGGCCCGACGGCGCACAGCCTCCACCCGGGCCACCGAGTAGGACAGGGTGCGCAGCGTGGACACGCACATCACCAGCATCAGCACGGAGAACGGCAGACCGATGGTGATCGCCAGCGTCTGGATGGCGGACAGGCCGCCGGCCATGAGCAGGGCCGCCGCCATGAAGGCGGTGGCGATCGCGAAGAAGAGGCGGATCCATACCTTCGGCTCCGGGTCGCCGCCGGTGGCGAGCATGCCCATCACCAGGGAGCCGGAGTCCGAGGAGGTCACGAAGAAGACCGCAGACAGGATGATCGCACCGATGATGAGCATGGTGCCGGCCGGCAGCTGCTCCAGCACCTGGAACAGGGCGGAGTTCGCGTCGATCGTGCCGTCGTCGCCCACCACGGAGGCGTAGCCCTCCGGCTTCACGGTCTCGTAGTAGATGGCGATGCCGCCCAGGACGCCGAACCACAGGACGGAGATCAGGGTCGGCACGGCCAGCACGCCCATGATGAAGGCACGCACGGTGCGGCCACGGGAGATGCGGGCGATGAAGATGCCGACGAACGGCGTCCACGACATCCACCAGCCCCAGTAGTACGCGGACCAGCCGGCCTGCCAGGCGTCGCCCTCCTCGCCGTTGAAGGCGGAGACGTTCAGGGAGTTGCTCAGGAAGCCCTGCATGTAGGCGCCGAAGGACTGCACCATCTCCTTGAACAGGTAGGCGGTGGGGCCCGCGAACGCCAGGAACAGCAGGAGACCGGCTGCCAGGACGAGGTTGAAGTTGGACAACCACTTCATGCCGCGGGCCACACCGGAGACCACCGTGTAGAGGACCACCGCGGTCACGCCGGCGATCATCACGTACTCGAGCCAGGTCGAATCCTCGGCCACGATGCCCAGCGAGCGCAGACCCGCGGCCATCTGGGTCACGCCCAGGCCGAGAGAGGTGGCGACGCCGAACACGGTGCCGATGAGGGCGATGTTGTCGACTAGGTTGCCCCAGCCGCCACGGGTGTTCTTCTCACCGATCAGCGGCTCGAAGGCCCAACGCAGGGACAGCGGACGGCCGCGGCGGTGGATCGCCAGGCCCACGCCCACGCCGACGACCGCGTAGATGGCCCAGGGCTGCAGACCCCAGTGCATGAAGGTGGTGGACAGGGCGTCCTGCGCCAGCTGGCCCGTGTTCGGGTCCGCGGCCGCCACGTCCGGGCGGGGGCTCACGAAGTGGCTGAGCGGCTCGGTCATCCCGTAGAACACCAGGCCGATGCCCATGCCCGCCGCGAAGAGCAGCGAGAACCAGGACAGGGTGGAGAACTCCGGCTCCTCGTCCGGGTGGCCCATGGTGATCTGGCCCTTGCGGGAGAAGCCCAGGTACAGGCAGAAGAAGACGAAGATGAGCGCCACGAGGGCGTACCACCAGGAGAAGTTCGCGATGATCGCGGACTGCACCGAGCCGATCGCGGTCTCCATCGGCTCCGGGAACGCCAGCGTGGCGCCCACGAAGGCGAGGATCACGATGGCGGAGGGCCAGAACACCCAGCCCTTGAGCTTTCCGGTGCCGGGCACGAGCTCGACGTCGGAGCCGTGCGGCCGCTCGGGCGTGATGTCGGTGCTGCCGTCCACGCCGGGGGCGGTGGCCGCATCCACGGCGGCGTCAGAGGCCGGGCGATCTCCCGGCGGGGTCGATGAATCAGTGCTGTTCGATGAAGGCGGAGTGGAAGTCACGCCTTATGACACTAGTTGCCGTGGCTCCGCAATGCCACGTTCGGGTGAACGGCATCACGTCACCCGCGCAGAGCGTACAATACGAGCCCGCACAGACGTCCCGGCCCTCGCGTGAGGACCGGGACCCTGGGAGGAGATCAGTTGCAGTAGATCTCGAAGTAGTACTGAGGCCCGGACGTCTCACGCGCCGCCCCCCGCACATAACGAAAGAGGCCCCCGCTTCCGCGAGGGCCTCCTTCTGACGTGGTGGCTCCGACCGGCGTCGATCCGGTGACCTTTCGATTTTCAGTCGAACGCTCTACCAACTGAGCTACAGAGCCCGATGACTCATCGTCACCAAGATCCTCCGTCACCGGCATTCCGGTGGTCGGAACATCCGAGCGACCCTGACGGGACTTGAACCCGCGACCTCCGCCGTGACAGGGCGGCGCGCTAACCAACTGCGCCACAGGGCCATGTTCATTTTATCGCTTCGGAGGACTCTTCGGCCCTTCGCAACGAGTAGAAACTCTACCAGGGAGTCTCCCACCTGTCCAAATCGGCAGAGAGGTGATCTCCACCACGCTGCACACAACGGGTGGCCAGGCGTACCCCCAACGGGATTCGAACCCGTGTCGCCGCCGTGAAAGGGCGGTGTCCTAGGCCACTAGACGATGGGGGCCTGCCGCTCGCGCGCACGCGTGGCGGACCCCCTGAGTCTAGAGTGGGCCTCCAGGCCCCGCAAATCCCCGGCGGCCCGCACCGGACCCGACCAGACCGCCCCAGGAGCGCCGTGACGCCCGAGCACCACACCCCCGACGAGCACCTCGAGTGGATGACGGAGCAGGAGTTCGACGACGCCGTCTCCGCCGCCCTGGCGCGGATCCCGGACGAGCTCGCCCGGCTGCTCACCAACGTGGTCGTGGTGGTCGAACAGGAGTACGAGCCGGAACCGTGGGAGGACCCGGACACCGAGCTGCTCGGCCTCTACGACGGCATCCCGCTCACCGAGCGCGCCGAGATGCCCTGGCAGCTGCCGGACCGGATCGTGGTCTTCCGCGGCCCGCTCACCCGCCACTGCCGCTCCCGCGCCGAGCTGGAGGACGAGATCACCGTGACCGTCATGCACGAGGTCGGCCACTTCTTCGGCATCGAGGAGGACCGCCTCCACGAACTCGGCTGGGGCTGACACCTCAGCTTCCCGACGACGGCCGCTCCCCTCCTCCTGTCCCCTCGCCCCTGCCCGGGACCGCGCCGAGCCGCGCCGGCGGGAGCGGACCGGACACGACCAGACCCCCTCGTCCTCCGGGGAAGGCGAGGGGGTCTCGTGCCGGTGAGGGGCCGTCGTCGGGAAGCGGCCCTGCAGGCTCAGTCCTGCTGGTCCAGCAGCGGACCGAAGTCCTTGCGGGAGGCCAGGCGGTCGTCCTCGCGGAACGGGACGATGAGCACCGGGCCCTTGGCATGCACGGAGACGCCCTGGCTGGTGGAGCCCAGCAGCGCGCCGGCGAAGCCGCCGAGGCCGCGGGTGCCGAGCACGGTGAGGCGGGCGGTCGTGGTCTGCGCGGCCAGGACCTCCACCGGGGCGCCGTCCAGCAGCTCGGTGGTGACGGTCAGATCCGGGTGCTCGTGGCGCATCCAGGCGGCACCGGCCTCGAGCCGCTGCTGGAGGTCGTCGATCATCGCCTGCTCGTCCACGGAGACCGACAGCCACGCGGTGGACGCGGCCACCGGCGGGACCACGGAGACCATGTGCAGCGGGGCCTGGCGGATGCGGGCCTCCTCCGCGGCCACGAGGGCGGCGGCGCGGCCCTGCTCGGACCCGTCCACACCGACCACCACGGCGGCGTCGCCGCCGGCGCGGGAGGCGTCCTCACCGGCCGGGATGATCGCGACCGGGCAGTGTGCGTGGCCCGGCAGGGCCGAGGAGACCGAGCCGAGCAGGCGGCCCAGGAAGCCGCCGCGGCCGCGGGCGCCGGAGACCAGCATGTCCGCGTCACGGGAGAGGTCCACGAGCACGCCGGCGGCGTCGCCGATCTCCACGCGCAGGGTCGGGCGCACGCCGTCCGCCTCGAGCTTGGACTCGACGGACTTCAGCATCGTCAGGACGCCCTCGCGCAGGGCGGTGTCGTCGGCGAGCTGGCCGCCGACCTCGCCGGCGTAGCCCCAGAAGGCCGGGATGGTGTAGGCGGTGACGAGGGTGAGCGGGACGCCGCGGGCGCCGGCCTCACGCTGGGCCCAGCGGGCCGCGGAGATTGACTGGTCCGAGCCGTCCACGCCCACGACGACGCCCAGACGGTCGGCGGTCTCCTCCCCGGCGGCGGGGGCGGTGGTGTTCGGGTCCATGGGCATGCGGGGCCTCCTTCGGCGACGGCGGTGCCGGGATCCACGCTGACCCCGACGGTGCCCTTCCAGACTACTCCTGTGCGGGGCCTGAGGGCGGGGTCTCAGGAGCGGGGTTAGGGGCGGGGGCGGGGGTGGAACTCAGGGGCGGGGGCGGGGGCGGAGGCCTCAGGGGCGGGGTCTCGCCCCGGCAGTGAAGTTCTCCACCGAGTCCACGAGCCGGGCGGGCACGGGGTCCGAGAGAAGGGTGCGGGCCAGGGCGGAGGGGCCGCCGAGGGACTCGTCCGTGAGCGGAACGTCCGAGGCCGCGGCGATGACGTTGCCGCGGCGGCGGCCCTTGAGCATGGTCGCATCCGCCATGACCTCCACATGGGGGAAGACCTCGCACAGCGCGGCCACCTCCTGGCGGACCGAGGTCAGGTCCGGGCCGCCGCCGATGTTCATGAGGTACACCCCGCCGGGGGTGAGGACGGAGGCGGCAGAGGCAGCGGCCGAGACCCCGGTGAGGTGCTCCGGGGTGACGTGGAGGGCGTCGGGGTCGTCCGAGACGGGGGCGAAGACGTCCCGGAAGACGACCTCGCGGGTGCCGGGGCGCATGCCGGCGAGGACCTCACCCGCCTCCCCGACGCGGATCTTCAGCTGCGGGGCCCGCGGCAGCTCGAAGCGCGTGCGGGCCAGCTCGGCCAGCCCGGCGTCCAGCTCCACGGCCACCTGGTGCGCCTGCGAGTAGACGGCCGTGACCCAGCGGGCGAAGGTGCAGCCGGCGCCGCCCAGGTGCAGGACGCGGATCCGCTGGTCGGTGGCGAAACGGTGGGTGAGGACGGCCGCGGCCCAGCGCATGTACTCGAAGCCCAGCTCCGTCGGGGTGTCCGGGTTCAGCTGGGAGGACTCCACGCCGTTGACGCGCAGCAGGAAGGCACCGGGCGTCCACGGGTCCGGCTCGATGGTCGCGGTGCCCGAGCTGATGGGAAAGGTGCCGGCCTCGATCATGGCTCCATCCTCCCGCATCGGTGCGGTGTCCCCGCACCTGCGCGAAGTGGTGAGGTGCCCCCGCTGCGCTGACTCGTGGGATGCCCCCTGCGCCTACTGGTGAGGTGCCCCCGCTCCCTGCGCGAAGTGGTGAGGACTCACCGTCTCAGTGCCTGATCGGCGGCTGGATGAGGGTGTGTCCTCACCAGTAGCCGGGCTGAGCTGACTCAGCGCCGCACGTAGAGCCGCTCGCTGTGCTCGCCCCAGCTCCCGCCGAGCGGCGCGGGAGCGCCGAGCGCCTCGAAGCCGTGGCGGCGGTAGAACGCCTCGGCCCGGGCATTGCCGTCCAGGACCCAGAGGACGGCCGGGGCGTCGCCGAGGACCTCGCGGAGGAGGCGGTCGGCGAGTCCCGTGCCGTAGACGCGTTCGTCCAGGTAGACGGCGAACAGCTCGCGTTCCGGCAGGTCGCCCTCGGACAGGCCGGTGCCGGCGAGCACCATGGCGGCGTCGCCGAAGGGACGGCGGGGACCCGCACACGCCATCCCGACGACGGCACCCGACTCCGGCGCCGAGGTGGCGTGCGGGCCCTGCTCGCCGAGGACGAGGTTGACCTCCGGGTCAGCGACAATGCGCTTCCAGGACTCAACCTGGTCGGCGAGGCCGGCGTCGATGCGATCGAACTCCTCGGCAGGGAGGGCGTGGGCGTAGGCGGTGCGCCAGGACCTGTTCTTCATGGCGAGGACGGCGGGCAGGTCCTCGGCGGTGACAGGACGGACCGACGCCTCGGGAGTCCTCGCCCCCGCCTGCTGTGACAACTGGTGAGGACTCACCGTCTCGACCCTCGATTCGCGGCCGGATGAGGGTGTGTCCTCACCAGTACGCGAGCCCGGACGTGCCCCGGGGGCTCGGTCGGCGGCGTCGGCCACGGCGGCACCGTTGGCGTTGTCGGCACCGGCGGCACAGTCGGCGGCGTCGGCCACGGCGGCACCGTTGGCATTGTCGGCACCGGCGACGTCGTCACTCACCCGCGGCTCTCCTGCGCGTCCTCGTCCGCGCGCTTCAGGGCGGCCTCGAGGCGCTCGAGCTTGCCGTCGAGCTCGCCGGTGCGGCCGGGGCGGATGTCCGCCTTCAGCACGAGGGAGACACGGGAGCCGTAGGGTTCCACGGCCTCGGTGGCCTCCTTGACCACGGCCATGACCTCGTCCCACTCCCCCTCGATCTCGGTGAACATCGAGGAGGTGCGGTGCGGCAGACCGGAGGCGCGCACCACCGCGACGGCGGCGGCCACGGCCTCGTGCACCGAGCCGGAGTCCTCACCCCCGGCAGGGCGGGAGAGAGACGGGTCTGAGGGAGCGCCGGACGGGGCGACGGAGAACGCAACGATCATGCGGCCCAGTCTGCCCGGGACCGCGCGCCCTGTCAGCCCCCGCTCGGGGCCGACAGAACCCGACCGCCTCCCGAACGAAAACGCCCGGGAACCCGACCGCCTCCCGAACGAAAGCGCCCGGGAACTCGACGTTCTCCCGAACGAAAGCGCCCGGGAACTGGATGTTCTCCCGAACGAAAGTGCCCGAGAACCCGACCGCTTCCCGAACGAAAGCGCCGGGGCGGGGGTCAGGTGCGGGGTGCGGCGCCGTCGTCGTGGGGCTCAGCGGGGTCGGCCGCCGGCCCGTCCTCGCGGTCCTCGTGACCCTGCCCGGCGGAGTCCTCGTCCAGATACTCACCGGTCTCGTAGTCGTAGGCGACTTCGTTGCCGTCCTCATCTCTGCGCTGGTACCAGTCGGTGACCTCTGCGGCGGTGGAGTCGAAGTCGCCGCCCACGGCGTAGGGACTGTCCGCGGCCACCGGCTGCACCGCGAGGGTGAAGTCGTCACCGTGGTCCTCGATGCCGAGGCGGACCGCCTTCTCCAGCGCCTCGTCCTTGTAGTGCTCTCGGATGGCCTGCGGGTCATGCTGCAGCTCGCGGAAGAGCGCGATCGCCATCAGCACGATCACCACGGAGAACGGCAGCGCGGTGATGGTGATGAGGTTCTGCAGGCCGGACAGCGCGGTGTCGCCGCCGGTCAGCAGCATCACCACGGCGATGCCGGCCATGCAGACCGCCCAGAATGCGGTGACCAGGCGGCGTGGGGACGGGTCGCCGCCCTGGGACAGCTGCGAGTTCACGATCGACGCGGAGTCCGCGGTGGTGATGAAGAAGACGGCGAGCATCAGAATGACCACCGGGGCCACGAGCCCGCCGCCGGGCAGCTGGTCGATGACCACCCAGAAGATCTCCGCCGGGGCCGGCAGAGAGTCCGCGGTGCCGTCCGGGGCGATGGACCCGTTCGTGTGCTGCAGCCAGATGGTGGTGCCGCCGATCACGGTGAACGCCAGGATGATCACAGCCGACGGGATGAACAGTGCGCCCAGGATGAACTGGCGGATGGTGCGGCCACGGGAGATCTTGGCCACGAAGACGCCCACGAACGGCGCCCAGGACACCCACCAGGCCCAGTAGAAGGTGGTCCAGGAGGACAGGAAGGCCTGCATGTCCTCGCCCTGGGCCATGTTGGCGCCCAGCATGTCCGCCGAGGAGCCGACGTACTCCATCATCACGCCGGGGATCACGTTGAACAGGAATGCGGTGGGTCCGGCCACGAAGAAGAACAGCGCAAGGCCCATCGCCAGCACCATGTTGATGTTGGACAGCCAACGGATGCCGCGGGCCACGCCCGAGACCGCGGAGGCCACGGTCCCGATGGTCAGCAGGGTGATGATGCCGATCGCCACGGCGTTGCCCTCCGTGGACCATCCGGTGACGATCTGCACGCCCTGGCCGATCTGCAGGGCACCGATGCCCAGAGAGGCGGCGGTGCCGAACAGCGTGGCGATGATCGCCAGGGAGTCGATGAGCCGGGCGCCGAAGGACTTCGGGTCGTCGCCGCGGTTGAACAGCGGCATGAGGATCGAGCTCATCAGCGGCACGCGGCCACGCCGGTAGGACACGTAGGCCACCGCCAGCCCGACCATGGCGTAGATGGCCCAGGCGTTGATGCCCCAGTGCAGGGCCGCCTGCGCCATGGCGCCGGTGATCGCCTCCGTGGAGGCGGGCTCGTAGGCGCCCGGCCGTGGGGCCAGGTAGTAGGTCAGCGGCTCGTAGGGGCCGAAGAAGATGATGCCGATGCCGATGCCGGCGGCGAAGAGCATGGCCGCCCAGGAGGCGGTGGAGTACTCGGGCTTCTCGCCGTCCAGGCCGAGGGTGATGCCGCCGTAGCGGGAGAACGCCAGCACCAGCAGGAACAGGACCATCCCGATCGCCAGCGAGGAGAACACCCAGCCGAGGTTCTGCATGACCCAGTTCAGGGCGGTGGTCGAGGCCTCCAGCACCACGTCCGGCTGCAGCACCCCCCAGACCACGAAGCCGACCACCAGCACGCCGACGACGCCGATGATCGCCTTGTCCAGGCCATAGCGGACCCTCTGGTCCTCGATGGAGACGCCGGGCACCAGGGCCGGGTGGATGTCGTGCGGGTAGGTGACCTCCTCGATGAACTTCGCAGGCGTCAGCCGACCGCGCCCTGGCCTGCTCTCCTCCCCCGGCGGCGCGGTCGATCGGTCGTGGGGCTGGTTCCCGTCCATGACGCAGGTCCTCTCCTGGGGTGTGATGAACGCCTCTATTGTGCAGGGTCCGCCTGCGGCCGCCTCCGCCGGCCCCACATGGAGCGCCCGAAGGTCGGCTGGAAAGGCGGGGGACGACGACGGCACGCACCTGGGCACGGTGAGTGCCGTCGTCGGGAAGGCCGGGTTCCGCGGGAACCCGACGGGCTTCCGAACGAAAGTGCTCCGGAACCCGACGGTTTCCCGAACGAAAGTGCTCGGGGTGTCAGCCGAGGAGCTCGAACAGCGGCTGCAGGGCCTTGTAGAGCTCGTTGGCGCCGAGCACCAGGAAGATCGCGGTGGTGGCGCCGAGCAGGATGTTGTTCACCCAGCCGTTGCGGAAGCGGGCCGGGACCTTCTTCGAGTTGTTCAGGAACAGCAGGGTCACCGCCAGGAACGGCATGAACAGCGCGCCGAGCGTGCCGTACAGCAGGATCAGGAAGATCGGGCGGTCCAGGAACAGCAGGACCATCGGCGGGAAGGTGATCCAGAGCAGGAAGAAGCGGGCCGGGGCGGAGGACAGGGACGGGGCGTCGTCCTGGTCCAGCTGGTCGGCCGGCTTGCGGAAGTTCGCCCAGAAGTCCGCGAACATCAGGGAGACGCCGTGCCACACGCCCAGCAGCGAGGAGAAGGACGCGGCGAAGAAGCCGACCAGGAACACGGTGGCCCAGGCCTGGCCGTAGCGGTCCGCCAGCACGGTGCCGACGTCCAGCAGGCCCTTGTCTCCGGAGGAGATCGCGATGCCCGCGGAGTGCAGCAGCTCCACGCCCATGATCATCGTGGCGATCACGAAGATGCCGGTGAGGATGTAGCTGGTGGCGTTGTCGAAGCGCATGACCTTCATGTACTTCGGGACGTTCCAGCCCTTCTCTCGCAGCCAGTAGCCGTAGGCCGCGAGGGTGATGGTGCCGCCCACGCCGCCGGCCAGGCCGAGGACGTAGAACATGACCTCGGGGTCGCCGGACGGGATGCGCGGGACCAGGCCGGCCAGGATCGCGCCCACGTTCGGGACGGTCAGCGCGGCGGAGAGCAGCACGGTCACGAACATGACGCCGATCAGCACGGTCATGAGCGTCTCGATCAGGCGGTACCTGTTCAGCCACACCAGGCTCAGGCCGATCACGCCGGCCACGATGGCGAACACCTTGGCGTCCACACCGGGGAACAGGGCGGCCAGGGGCAGCGCCGTGGAGGACATGGCGGTGGCGCCGTACACGAAGCCCCAGATGAGGATGTACGGGGCGAAGTAGACGGTGGTCCAGGCCCCGAGCGTGCGCCAGCCCTGGAAGATCGTCTTGCCGGTGGACAGGTAGTAGCGGCCGGTGCCTTCGACGAGCACGATCTTCAGGATCACGCCCAGCACCACGGCCCACATGAGCATGTAGCCGTAGCGGGAGCCGGCGGTCAGGGTGGCGACCAGGTCCGCGGCGCCCACGCCGGTGGCGGCGGCGACGATGCCGGGGCCGAGCGAGTTCCACTTCGGCTTGACGGGCTGCTCGTTGATCTCCGCCTCGGTGAACCCGACGATGTCCGGGTTGTGCACCGGGTGTGCGGTGTCGACGCGACTGTGCGAAGCCATGCGACTCCCCTCTCTCTGTGGTCCGCGGGCCCGCCTGCGACGGACCCGGGGCGCTGTGGTGACAGTAGAGAGTAGACCGCGTCACCTATGAGCGAGGTATACGTCACACACGATGACGGCGCAGGGCGGGCGCCGCCGTCGTGTGCGACCGGGGACGACCCGACGGGCGAAGGTCCGGAGGCACCCCGGGACGCGACGGTTTCTTGAACGAAGGCGCCCCGGAATCCGACGGTTTCCCGAACGAAAGTGCCCCGGACCGCGACCGTTTCCCGAACGAAAGTGCTGGGAGCGTCGTCGCCGCCGAGAGGTGGAGGCCGGATCGAACCACGACTACCGTCGGGGGCAGGCCCGATTCACAGACGACGGCTGGAGGGGACCATGGCCAAAGCACAGGACGAGGAGACGAGCCACGGGGACGTCACGTTGCGGGTGGTCGTGGCCGAAGACCAGCCCATCATGCGAGCGGCCCTGGTCGAGCTGCTCGCCAAGGACCCCCGCTTCGACATCGTCGCGGACGCCGGTGACGGCGCGGAGGCCGAACGCCTCGCCCGCCAGATGTCACCCGACGTCCTCGTCACAGACCTGGACATGCCGGTGCAGGACGGAGTCGCCACCATCGCCTCCCTTACGCAGGACACCCCCGTACGCTGTCTGGCCCTGTCCACCTTCGGCTCCGAGGAGTGGGTGCTCTCCGCCCTGCGCGCCGGCGCCTCGGGCTACGTGGTGAAGCACTCCGAGCCGGAGGACATCCGCGCAGCCGTGAGGGCGTGCGCGGCCGGGGAGATGACCATCTCCCCACAGGTCGTCTCACTTCTCGTCGACCAGATCTGCAACGAAAGTCCCGCATCGCGGCGACCACCTCTCCACGACCCCGCCGAAGATGGACAGCCCCCTGCGCTCACCCCGCGCGAATCCGACGTGCTCGCGTGCTTGGCTGGAGGTATGAACAACCAGGAGATCGCCGACGAACTCCACCTCTCCGTCGGTGCTGTCAAGCTCTACCTCAGCACGGCCTGCGACCGGCTGGGTGCTCGAGACCGAGTGCAGCTCCTGGTCCGAGGCACCGAGCTCGGACTCATCCAGCCGTCGCTGGCGAATCCTGAGACCGGTCTGGCCCGTTTCCAGTGATCCCGCTGTGGCCACTGACCTTTGGCCACCGGAGTACTGGCCCAACGGCCATAGTGCGGCCGCCCCTCTCCCTGTGAAGCTGAACACGCCACGGGATGAACGACAGTTCCGTGGAAGTCTCGGAGAGAGGAACCCACCATGCGCCGCAAGACCACCGTCCTCGCCACTGCAGCCGCGCTCGTCGTCTCCACCGTGCTGGGTGCCCCGGCCGCACACGCCGCCCCGACGGAATCGCCAGCCACGCTCGCCCCCTCCACCTGGCTCAATGACCAGTGGTGCTTCGTCTTCGGGAAGCTGTACAAGACCTGCTGACCCCGGAGGGACGTCACACGTGGGAGGCCATCCGATCGTCCGAATGGCCTGTCCAGGTTCTGTATGAGACTCTGACCTCGTGCAGAAGGGTGCGGGCGGCGGCGAGGCGACAGTCCTGAAGAACTCTGCCGCGTCCAGACAAGGTCGCGACTGGCCTCGACGGGCCACACACCTGTTCCTGTGCCTGACAAGCCTGGCCCTCGTCATCGACTTCATCCCCGTGCTCGTCGGGACGCAGGACGAGTCGGACGCGATCGCCGCGTCGGCCGGCTATCTCGCCGCATGCCTCGCACCGGTCATGGCGATCTTCCACCGCCCGACGGCCCTGGCCGTGTTCATCGTGGGGTCTCTGGTCGGACCGCACATCGTGGAGACCGCAGGACTGCTGACGTTCATCGCGATCCTCTTCCTCGCCCTGACGATCCTGTTCGGGAGCCGGCGCGAAATGCTTCTCGCCGTGCCGGCGCTGGTGCTGTGGTCCACCAGTGTCTCCCTGCGCCTCGACGGCACCCTCGCCTTCCTCGTCACCTACCTTCTGTTCGCGCTTCCCACCGGGGCTCTGGCATCGGTGGGGCGACATATGCGCCGCCAGGCGCATCGCGCCCAGCAGCGTCTCGAACAAGCCGAGGCCGACCGGCGGACCGCCATACGCCGCCAACGCGAAGCACTTGCCCGCGAGCTGCACGACGTCGTCGCCCACGAGCTCACCGTGATCTCCATGCTGGCGGGGGCCCGCCGCAGCTCCACAGACGTGGACGCCCTCCAGGAGGGCCTTTCGAGCACCCGCGAACACGCGGTCCAGGGCCTGCGCGAGCTCCGCACCCTGCTCGGTGTCCTGCGCGCCGAGAGCACTCAGCCGACCCCACCACCGGCTCCTGAGGGACCGGCCGACGCAGCAGCAGTCCTCTCCGACGTCGTCCACCAGGCCCGCGCACTGGGCTTCGACGTGCGTACGAGCACACCGGATGAGGCAGCCTGGGAAACAGTCTCCCGGACCATCAATGAATCCTTGGCGCGGATCCTGCGTGAGGCCTTCTCGAACATCCTCAAATATGCCGACCGCTCAGCTCCCGTCGTCGTCCAGGTGGAGCTCCGGCCGCACGAAGTGCGATGCCTGCTCGAGAATCGGATCCGGCGCGAGCCGTGGCAGCCCAGGTCCAAGGACAGCAGCTCCCGTCTGGGCGTGGCCGGGCTCCACGAACGAGCCGCCCTGTTGGGAGGGACCGCAGAGATCGGGCCCCTCGGTGAACTCTGGCGCGTCGATGTGCGCCTGCCGGCCTGATCCGGGCCCCAGGCAGTCCCTCCGCACAGGCTGACTGGCCATCCGTCCAGTACGCACCGCCACAGCGATTCGCCGGAAGTTCAGGTCGGACGACTGTATGTGCTCACTGCCTGCTGCCGATTTCATGGAGTCATCGACGACGTCACGAGACGTCGGACAGATTCGCCGAAGTCGAGAGGAGGTGCACCAGCCATGGCCGACATCAGAAGAAATCCGAGCCGTTGGGCAGGCTTCGCGTCCCGGCGCGTCGGCCGTCTCGTCTCGACCACCCCGGACGGGATCACCGTCGGCACTGCCACCCTTCTCTCCACCGAGGGGACGTTCGGCATCATCTCCACCGCCGCCCACTGCCTCACCACCGGTGAACACGACCACGTCGACAGCCGAGTCCTGCTCGGCCGCCGGCACGGGATTCCCACCCGCCGCCCGAGCGGACGACACCTCGAGGTCCTTCGCGCATTCGTTCCGACGGCGTGGAGAGAACGGGCCTCCGTGGAACATGACCTCGCATTCGCCGTGGTCCGCCTGCCCCGGGAGTTCGACGCCGAGGTTCTCGGCCCCGAGGTGCGGCCCGACTTTTCCAAGGACATCGATGAAGGCCCCGTCGCCGTCGTCGGCTTCGAGTCCAGGGTGTTCCCCCGTCGCGCTGTCATCCGCAACATCGCCTCGGTCGATCGTCCCTTCGCCGACGCTACCGCGTATCGAGCTCGCTGCGGAATCTCGTCCGGTGGATCCGGCGGACCCTGGCTCGTGCGTCGTGGAGGAAGCATCCATCAGTTCTCCGTGACCAGCTTCGGTTCCCGCCGGGATCGACGTGTCCTGTTCGGACCGACCTGGGACGCGGAAGCCGCTGAACTCCACGCAGCGGCTTCGCAAGCGGCGGCCCAGGCGACTCATCTCGCCGACCGCGGTCCCCCTGACCTGCCCCTGGGCTCCTGACCTGCCCCTGGGCCGGAATGCAACGACCAGATCCCCACCCATCCATGAGAAAGGAAACACCATGATCACCTCGCATAAGTCAGCCACGACGCGTTCCCAGCGGGTGCTGCTCCTCCAGGACGTCGAGCCTGAGCTGCGGAGCTCGGACATTCCAGGACTCACGTCGAACCTGAGCATCATCTGCAAGGAGCAGAGCACGATCTCGATCGCCGTCTGCGTCCCGGGCAAGTGAGGAGCCAGAGATGACCGCCATCCTTTCCCTCCAGGGCATGGACGTCCGCAGGACGTCGTCGGCCGGACGAAGCATCTTCTCCGGCACGAGCATCGCCCTCTGCCCCATCACCACCATCGCCCCTGCCAGCACGGCGAGCGTATCCGTCTGCTGAAGGGCGATCCCCGCCCGAGGAGGACCCCCGTGGACCTGCGCTATCACCAGTACGTCATCCCCGGTCACGACTTCTACCGGGACTCCGACCGCCGCCCTGAGGCCGACTACGGCATCGAGGTGCCCGACGGTTGGACCGTTCGCAAGGACGAGGACTGGACCTTCGTCCTTCCGACGGGGACCACACTCCCCGTCCAGGGATGGAAGATCCACCTTTCCGCGCGTGTCGACGACGCGGAGGAGGTCATCGCCCGGCTTCTGCCCGTCGCCCTGGTAGATGACCTGGCGTTCAAGGTGACCCGGTCCCCTGCACGCCTGCTGCTGAAGAACTCCAAGTACGGCGACCGGTCCTCCTCGGGCAAGTTCATCACCGTGTACCCACGTGACGAGGAGCACTTCATGGCCCTCCTCGACCGACTGCACGATCTCACAGCCGACCTCCGGCCCGGCCCCTATGTCCTCTCCGACCGTCGCTGGCGTGACGGCCTCGTCTACTACCGTTACGGAGCGTTCGCAGAGATGCGGGTCGTGACGGAGGACGGCCAGGAGCAGTTGGCCCTGCGCCACCCCGATGGCATCCTCGTCCCGGACACCCGCGGGCCCGTCTGGTCCTTGCCGGACTTCGTCGAACTCCCAGCTCGACTGGTCTCCGCGGAGCCCGACGACGCGGCGCCCTTCCCCTACCAGGTGGAGTCTGCCCTTCACTTCAGCAACGGCGGCGGCGTCTACAAGGCCTTGGACAGGAACCATACGACAGTCGTGCTCAAGGAGGGCAGGCCCGGTGCCGGCATCGATGCGCGCGGCCGCGACGCGGTGGAGCGCATCGATCACGAGGCGCAGATGATGACCCGGCTCCGGGGCACCGGCTTCGTCCCCGAACTCGTCGAGGTGTTCGATGCCTGGGAACACAGGTTCATGGCGCAGGAGTATGTCCACGGCGTCACGCTGAACAGCTGGATCGCGGCCTACTTCCCCTTCGCCTATGACGGCGACGGGCGGGAGTACGTCCGGCAGGCGATCACCGTGGTGCGCAGACTCGAGCGCTGTGTGCTTGGCATCCATGAGCATGGAATCGCGCTGGGCGACCTCCAACCGCTGAACGTCATGGTCGACGACGATCTGCAGGTCCGCTGCATTGACCTCGAATGCGCCGGCGAGGTCGATGCGCCCCGCGAGGCGGGCCTGATGACCCTCGGTTACACGCCCTACGGTCAGGTGAGCATGCGGGAGGCTGACCTGTACGGCCTCGCCAAGATCGCACGGCAGGCGTTCCTTCCGATCGGCCCCGCCGAGGACCTTGCCCCCGACCTCTGGGATGTGCACGTGGACACCATCCGGCAGCTTCACGGCGACACCGCGGCAGACCTGGTGCAAAGGCTCTGGACGGCAGTGCCGGAGCGTGTCCGCACCACATCGACCCGATGGAGGGCCGCGTCTGGCGTGGATCTGGTACGGCGACCGGACCGACTCGTCGCGGCCCTGCGCGCCGGGATTCTCAAGGACATGGATCCTGGCTCGCCGCAGTTGGTCCCCGGGGACATCAGACAGTACACAGAGCGATTCGGCACGATCAACGTCCGTAACGGCGGCGCGGGGGCCTGTCTTGCCCTGTTGCGCTCCGGCGGGCTTCCGGACCCGGCCCGGGCCTGGTTGCGCGATGCCGCGGCTCGCTGGCTGGACGCCACCAAGGACCGGACTGAGGACTATGGCCTGTTCACGGGCGGCGCCGGCCTCGGCGGTGTCCTCTGGGAAGCAGGCATGCAGAACGAAGCCGCCGCCGTGATGGATGAGGTCCTCGATCATGTGGCACACCTGTCCCGATCTCATGACCGCACGCACGAACGACTGACCGTGGACGCTGGACACGCGGGCATCCTGCTGCAGTTGCTGGCGTTCCACCGCCTCACGGGGGACGAGCGCTTCCAGACGGCGGCAGTGGCCGTGGCGCGTGATCTCGTGCGCAGATACGACCCGGACCAGGCTCCGTTGGCCTCCGATCCGGATGCCATCACCATCGGACTGTTCGAGGGATGGACCGGTTGCGGTCTGGCTCTGGCCGTCCTGTGCGATCAGATGCCGGATCGTGTCCACGAGTTCGAAGAGCCCATGTCCACGATGCTGGCCTCGGATATCCGCTCCGGCGCCTATGGGGAAGACGACGGGGCCTTCACGATCGTGGACGGACGCCGGCTCATCCCCTACCTCGCCGGCGGTGGTGCGGGCACACTCGTCGCCCTCCGGGCTGCCGAGCGGTCCGGCGCCGTCGTCCCACCTCTCGACGGGATGACGGAGGGGGCCCTCCGCTCCGCCGACTCCCGCAGCTTCTACAACGCCGGGTTGCTGCGGGGGACCGCAGGCCTGATCTCCGCAGTCCGTCTGCTCGATGCCGAACGCACCGACATCCTGGAGCGTCTTGGTCGCCTGCTCGGCAACTTCCTCGTGGACGACGGCACAGACGCCGTCTATCTGACAGGTGACTTCGGATACCGCCTGTCCCATGATCTCGGCACCGGCAGCGCAGGTCTGATCTGCGCGCTGGTCGGCCGCACAGATGTCCAGGCTCCCGCCTGGATGCCGCTGCCCACCGCCTCCTACCCGGCGGCGAAGGAACGCGGAGACGGTCGGTGACGCCCGTCACCGACCGGAGGAACCGAACACAGAAAGGAACCCCATCATGAAGAACCAGGTCCTCTCCCTCCAGTCCATGGATTCCCAGGACGACATCGAGCTGCGAGCCGGCTCGTCGCTGTCCGTCAACTGCAAGGTGATCTCCACCATCTCCGTGGCGGTCTGCTGACCTGAACGGATCACGACCATGGAACAGGAGCGCGCGTCGGGGGCAGAGCCCCTGCAGGCTCTGCCCCCGACGCCCTCCCCTGCCGCACGGCCGAGGCCACGGAGCCGACCGCAGCAGAGCCGCGAACCACAGGAAGAGGTGAACCCGTGCATTCGACCGCATGGCTGACCGCTGGCCACACACGCAAGGCGGCCTCGGTGGTCCTGCTGTCCTGCCTCGTCTCAGGCCTCAGCCTCGTCCAACCCCTCGTCGTCCACAGGGTGATGGCGCAGACCAGTGACCTGGACAGCCTGCCGCTCCCAGCAGTGTGGGCACTGGCGGTCGTGCTGCTGGGTCTTGTCACCGCGATCGCCGTGAAGGCGGTCGTGCAGGCATCGCTCGCCGAGGACATCGCGCT
Source organism: Micrococcus sp. HMSC067E09 (assembly GCF_001812555.1). Classification (NCBI taxonomy): domain Bacteria; kingdom Bacillati; phylum Actinomycetota; class Actinomycetes; order Micrococcales; family Micrococcaceae; genus Micrococcus; species Micrococcus sp. HMSC067E09. The sequence goes on from NZ_KV809437.1 coordinate 35,005, forward strand.
CGAACATCGGCGCGGCATCGTGGAGGACGTCGCCCGCGCCGATGCCGACAGCATGGAGCGGTCCCGCGGCTCGGACCATCTCACGTGTGTGACCAGTGATGTCGAGGCCGTCAAGAACACGGTGTCCGCCGGCGCACTCGACATCCCAGCCCAGCTGTTGCTGTCGGGCGTCGCCCTCGCGGCCATGGTCGTGTTCGATCCGCTCGGATTCCTGATGGCCCTCGGTGCCGTCGCCGTGCTGGGCACCATCGCCATGGCCAGCGGTCACCGAGTGAACCGGCTCACCCGCGACCGGCAGGAAGCGATCTCGAATGCGACGGCGGACGTGGACGCCCTCATCCGTGAGCACCGCGCCCTGACCCACCGGAACCTCCAGGGCGAACGCGCGCTCGCCGCACTCGGCCACTTCGTCGACGCCGGCCGGCACGGCCGCGGCATCGGCCGAGTACGCGGTCTGATGGCCCCTCTGAACGAACTCGCCGTGTCGATCGCCCTCCTTCTGCTCCTCGGCGTCGGCGGGCTGCGCGTGGCCGCCGGCGTCCTGCCGCTCGAGAACCTCGTGACCTTCGTGCTCTACTTCGGCCTCCTCGCAGGGCCCGCCGCCACCGTGTCCAACGGCGTGCTCGCCTGGCAGGAGGGACGCGCGGCTGCGGGCCGAATCGCCGAGCGCCGTCACGCGCTGAGGGTCGACCGACGGCTGCCTCCGCTGTCATCCGATCGCTGGCATCACATCGACGCTGTCCCGTTGCGCGGCCAGCTCTCGCTCGACCGAGTCTCAGTGCCGGGCCGTGACCCCCGCACTCCGCGCCTGGATCATGTCAGCGCAGACTTCCCGAGCGGCGGGTTCACTGCCGTCGTGGGCCGGTCGGGAGCCGGCAAGACCACACTCCTCGAACTCCTGACACGGCGGATCACGCCGTCTGAGGGCCGCGTGCTGTTGGACGGGCAGCCCGTCGAGGACATCGACCTGATGGACTATCGGGCCCGGCTCGGGATCGTCGAACAGGAGCAGACCCTCTTGCTGGGAGCCGGACCGGAGTCCATCGCCGCGGTACCGGGGCTGGCCTCACTGGTCGAAGACATCCGCCGCGGTGAGGGCGATTCCTCGAGTCCGCGGCACTCGGGTGGGGAACGCCAGCGGCTCGCCATCATGTCCGCCCTCACCCGCGGAGCGGACCTGCTCCTGATGGACGAACCGACCTCTCAGCTGGACGGCGTCGCCGAGCGCAACGTGGTGGACCTTGTCCGCCAGCGCCCCACGGGCACGACCGCCGTGGTGATCGCTCATCGCCTGACCACGGTTCGCGACGCAGACCAGATCCTCGTCATGGACAGGGGAAGGATCGCCGACCGTGGAACCCACGAGGAGCTCTGGACCCGCTGCACGGCCTACCGTGCCCTGTGGGAGGAGCCGGTACCGCAGGCGGCCTCTCTCACTTCCGTCTAAGGAGCCGAAGGGTCGGAGAAGAACCTCGCCGGAACATACACGCCCAACGCAGAAGGAGAGAACGATGAAATCCAACACACTCCGGGCCACCCAGACGCACCGACCGTTGACCAGGCGGTCCTGGCTTCTGGCGGGGCTCGCCGTCGTCTTGGCACTCGTCTCCGCAGTCGGAATCGTCCTCACGCAGCAGGGCTCGGGTCATCGCACAGTTGCGGACTCCCTGGATGCCGGCAGCTTCGGCCCGTTGCTGGCCGTCGGCGGCGCCTGCCTGGGACTCGTGATCCTGGTGATCGCCATGGTTGTCACGGCGGTCCAAGCGGGTGACGCACGCACGGTGAGCGGTGGAGACCTGCGCGGACGGGTCCTGTTGATCATGGGCGGGGGCCTGCTGGTCTCCTTCCTGGTGTGGGTGTCCGCAGTGACCGGATGGGCGCTGCTCAGCTGACTGGCTGATCGCTCCACTCCGGAGGCGCCCCGGAACGCGACGGTTTCTTGAACGAAAGTGACGCGGAACGCGACGGTTTCCCGAACGAAAGCGGGTGGGTCAGACGTGGGTGCCGTCCGCCTCCACCGAGATCCCCAGCTCGTTGCCCGGGATCGAGGCGAGCAGACGTCGCGTGTACGGGTGCCGCGGGTTGGTGAAGACCTCCTCCGAGGAGCCGGCGAGGATGAACGTGCTGTCCACGTCCCCGTCGGTTCCTCCGCCGGTGTTGTCCCCGCGCTGGGACTCGGCGCAGCCGGCCAGGACGAGGACTGCGGACGCGGTGACGGCCGCGGCGGCCAGGAAACGGCGCTTGGCGTTACGTGCGTGCTTGGCGCCTCCATGTCGGCGCGAGCGGCCCCCGAGTGGCGCTGATCACGCCCCGGGGTTGCCCGTGATCATACTCACACTCCGCGCGAAGGGTGAAGGCCCGCGGCATGTTCCCTGCGGGCAGGGCTGCTCTGACGCCCCCGCCGGACCCCCACGGACGCCGCAGCCCCGGCGGCCTCGGCGGCGAGCTGCTCCCGTACCGCTCCCGGACGGTTGGTGGTGAGCTCGTGCACCCCGTGGGAGACGAGGAACGCGACGTCCTCCGGCAGGTCCGGGGTCCACACGCGCAGCCGACGCCCGGCGGCAGTCCAGGCCTTCACGTCCGCGAGGTGACGGCGCACATACGCCACGGAGGGGCCGGCCAGCTGGGTGCCGCCGCCCCACACGAGGGCCTCGCAGCCGGCGAGCGCCTGCTGCATCGCGGCGCGCACGGCCACCCGGGTGACGGGGCCGCGGGCCAGGCGGGAGGCTGCCGGTTCCGGGTCCACGTCCACGAGGGCGCAGAGGGCGTCCGGCCCGGCCATCGGCGCCAGGTGCCGCAGGGAACCGGGGTCGAAGGACATGAACGACACCTGCACAGCGCCGAGCATGCCGGTCTCCGGGTCCCAGCCGTGGGACACGAGTTCGGCGAGCACGCGCTCCTCGAGCTCGTGCCCGAACGGGGAGGGGTGCTTGAGCTCGACGGCCAGGCGCAGAGGCCGTCCGGCGGCTGCGGCGATCTCGAGCAGATCGGCGAAGCGCAGCAGCTGGTCCCGCGCCCGGCCGTAGGCGGCGGGCAGGGACGCCGGATGCCAGGAGTGCACGTCCAGACGGCGCAGCTGGGCGAGGGTGTGCTCGGCGATCGGCCCGCTGCCGTCCGAACACCGGTCCACCGTGGGGTCGTGCCAGCAGACGAGCTCGCGGTCCCGGGTCAGGCGGACGTCGCACTCGAGACCGTCCGCGCCCACGGCGAGGGCGTGCAGGTAGGCGGCGCGGGTGTGTTCGGCGTAGTCGGCGGACGCGCCCCGGTGGGCGATCACCAGCGGTGTCATGCCGTGCACGCTACGAGCCCGGGACGAACGGGCGGTGAACGCCGGCCATGCCCCCGGCCACGGGACGGCGGACACTCGGGACCACGGCGTCCGGCGGGGCTGGTTCAATGGTCGTCATCGCAGGTCGCCGGCGGGTCGGAGCACCTCCTTCCCGACGACGGCCCCCGCCTTCTCCGCCCGCCTCGCCGCCGCCTGCGGCCGGCGGAACCGCCCCGTCCCAGGAGACCCGCAGTGACCTTCTCCCCCGCCTCCGGCACTCCGGCCCTCGGCATGGCCGGGGTCGATCCGGCCGTCGACTCCCGTGCCCGGGACCTGCGCCGCATGAAGGCGGTGGCCACGGGCCTGCTCGTCTTCCTGGCGGTCGTGTTCGTCATCGCGTTCGTGCTGCAGGAGCAGCACCCGTGGCTGTCCTACGTGCGCGCCGCAGCCGAGGGTGGCATGGTGGGCGCGCTCGCGGACTGGTTCGCGGTGACAGCCCTGTTCCGCCATCCGATGGGGGTGCCGGTGCCCCACACGGCCCTCATCCCACGGAAGAAGGACCAGCTCGGCTCCGCCCTGAAGGACTTCGTGCAGGAGAACTTCCTTGACTCGGACGTGGCCAGGGAGAAGGTGGAGGGGTTGCAGGTCGCTGCGCCGCTGGGCCGCTGGCTGCGCACGGAGGAGAACGCCGCCCGCGTGGCCGTCCAGGTGTCCGCCGTGGCGCGCCAGGCCGTGGCGGCCGCGGACGACGAGGTCATCCAGGACCTGCTCGGCCACCTCGTGCAGCGGCACATGGTGGAACCGGACTGGTCCCCCACGCTCGCCGGGGTCCTGGAGGACGTGCTGGCCGGACGCCACCACGACACCCTGGTGGACCTGATCGTGGAGAACACCGGGGACTGGGTCGCCGCCCACCCCGAGGTGTTCGTGGAGACCGTCAAGAAGCGGTCCCCCGAATGGAGCCCGGACCTGGTGGACCGGCTGCTGGCCGAGCGCCTGCACGCCGAGCTGCTCAAGTATCTGGCCGGCATCCGCCGGGACCGGCGTCATGAGGCGCGCCGCGCCGTGGACCAGTGGCTGGCCCAGGTGGCCGAGCGCATGCGCGCGGACCCGGCCACCCGGGAGTCGGTGGAGCGGTTCAAGCGGAGCCTCTTCGCGGACGAGCACCTGCGGGACTGGCTGCGCCGCGCCTGGAACGGCCTGTCCGAGTCCCTGCTGACGGCGCTCGAGGACACCTCCTCGGACCTGCACCGTGCGCTCGTGAACGGGCTGCGGGACCTCGGCGGCCGCCTCGAGGAGGACGCGGACGTGCGGGACCGCGTGGACGGTCTGGCCCGGCAGGCCGCCGCCTCGGCGCTCACCGAGTACGGACCGGAGCTGACCGGCGTGATCGAGGAGACCGTGCAGCGCTGGGACGGCGAGCAGACCGCCCGCACCCTCGAGCTGTTCGTGGGCAAGGACCTGCAGTTCATCCGCATCAACGGCTCCGTGGTGGGCGCCCTGGCCGGCCTGGTGATCCACACCCTGGCCACGGTCCTGCTCTAGCCCCCGGCACGAGGGAGGGGCACGACGCACGGCCACGGCGGGTGTCCGTCGTCGTCCCCTTCCGCAGGCGCCTGCCCGGGCGGTGGTGCCGGGGAACCGGCCGTCAGGCCTTCTTGTCCTTCCTGCGGCCGAAGCGGCCCTTGAGGCCGGCGACAAAGCCCTCGCCCTTGCCCTCGTCCTTGCCTTTGTCCTTGTCCTCGGCGGGCGCGGCGTCCACCGGGGAGGCGACCGGATCGCCGTCCAGGTCCACCTGGCCGGAGAGCTCCTTCCGGGCCTTCTCCTCGAGGACCTTGAGCTCCTGCTCGTCCTGCTCCGGGTCCGTGGTCGGGTGCACCACCTCACCGGGCAGGGCGGCCGGGAGCGGGCCGAACAGGGTCTGCGCGGACTTCACCACGGCCTTGCCCATGGCACGGTTGCCGACCCCGCCGATCACGGCGCCCACCCCGAAGGGGACCGCGCGGCCCAGGAATCCGGCGCCCTGGCGGACCAGCATCTTCCGCATGAACTTCTTCTTCATCTGCTGGAAGAAGAGCTCGGACATGCTGCCCTGGGCGCCGATCCCCATGAGCGCGGACAGGCCCGTGGAGTTCGCGGTCCCGCCAGGCACGATGCCGCCGCCGCGCTGGCCGGCGGCGAAGTCTCGGAGCATCTTCCTGCCGTCCTCGCTGAGCATGACGGCCATGACGAGCGCTTCGGCGCGCTGCGGGTCGTCCGTGGAGATGCCGTGCAGCTCCGCGATGGACTGCGCGTAGAGGGCGGTGGTCTCCATGAAGCCCACCACCGCGGCGGCGGACAGTCCCAGCGCGGCCACCGTGCCGAGGCCCGGGATGATCGCGGTGCCGCCCACAGCGGCCCCCGCGCCGGTGACGGCCAGCAGGTACTGGTCGTTCAGACGGTCCGCGATCTGCGCGGGGGACTCGTCCGGATGCCTGCGGTGCAGGCGGCGGATGTTGGCCAGCACGAGCGGGCGCTGGATCCTGATGGCCCGCAGCACGGCCTTCTGGAAGCCGTCGGTCGGGTTGCCGTCCTTGTCGAAGGCGCTGTTCATCGCGACGTTCATCGCCTTTCCACCGGCGAGGCGTCCGAGCGTGGAGTTCTTTGCCATGGCGCCACAGTAGTGCCCGGGGCGGCGCGCGACAGAGGGCCGGGGGGCCTTGTGCGCTGAGGGCGTGACGAACCGGAGGGCAAGGCCCGCCACGGGGCGGGCTTCTGCTCCGCGGCGGGTGTTCCCTGCTCGCACCGGCCGGGCCTGCACTCCTCAGGAGGCCAGCGTGTGCTCCAGGAAGATCTTCACGTCCCGGCCCATCTCCGGGCTGACGGAGTGCAGGATGCCCGGATAGGTGCGGGCGGTGAGCCGGGTGTGCTCCTGCACCCAGTGGTCCGTGTAGGCGATCGCGCCGTCGTGGATGACGGGGTCGGCGGGGTCGCGGCCCCAGAAGAAGGGACGCGGGCCGGGTCCCTCCGGAGGCGAGTCGAGGGTCTCCAGGAGGGCGTCCTGGAGGACGAAGCCGGCCAGCCCCACACCGCAGGCGAAGCTCTCGGGACGGACCCGGATGGCCGTCGTCGCCATGGCCATGCCCTGGGAGAAGCCGAGCACGGAGACAGACCGGAAGCGGTGGCGGGTCACGGCCTCGTCCGCGAGGACGTCGTAGACGCGGTGCACGGCGGCGAGGACTTGGGAGAATTCGCCCTTCAGGCTCAGGTCCAGCAGGAACCAGCCCCAGGCGCCCGGGTCGTCCGGCAGTCCCTCCGTGGCTCCGGCGTCGATCTCGAGGCCGCCGCGGAGGGCGAGCCCGGTGCAGCGCTCGGGGAGCATCGGGAAGAAGCGTGCACCCGCGCGCCGCTCGTTCGTGCCGTAGCCGTGGAAGACGAGCACCAGATCAGTGCCGTCCCGTTCCGTGACGGGGCGGGACCAGAGCGCGTGGACTCCGGTGGCGAGGCGTTCCGATGGTGGCAGGGCTGTCCCGGACATGGTGCAATCGTAGCCGTGACACGGCACACATCAGCCCCGGCCACCGTTGCAGTGGCGCAGCAGCCCCCCTTCGAGGCGTACGTCGCCGCGCTCCGGCGCAGCCAGGACGAGCTGCCCCCCGCGCCCCTCGCCCTGCTGGACATCACCGCCTTCCGCGCCAACGCCGCGGACATGGCCCGGCGCGCTGCCGGCACCCCGCTCCGCGTGGCCTCCAAGTCCCTGCGCATCCGCAGGGCCATCGAGGCCGCCCTCGGCGAGGACGGCTTCTCCGGCATCATGGCCTTCACCCTGGCCGAGGCCCTGTGGCTGCAGGAGTGCGGCCACACGGACCTGCTGGTCGCCTACCCCACCGTGGACCGTCCGGCCCTGCGCGCCTGGGTCCGCTCCGCCGAGGCCCGCGCCGCGATCACCGTGGCGGTGGACTCGCCCGAGCACCTCGAGCTGATCGAGCAGGTCCAGCGCGAGGCCGGCCTGCACCCCTCACAGTCCACCGGCGAGATGCCGCCGCTGCGCCTCTGCCTGGACCTGGACGCCGCCTGGCAGCCGACCGCCGTCCCCTGGCTCCGCGTCGGCGCCCTCCGCTCACCCGTGAAGACCCCGAAGCAGGCGCGCGTGATGGCGGAGAAGATCCTCGGCGCCCCCGGCTGCTCCCTGGTGGGCGTGCTCGCCTATGAGGGCCAGGTGGCGGGGCTGCCGGAGGGCTGCGGACCCCGCTCCCTGGCGATCCGAGGCATCAAGGCCGCCTCCATCCGGGACCTGGCCTGCCGCCGGGTGGAGATGGTGCAGGCGATCCGCGAGGTCACCGCCCGCCACGGCGTGCAGCTGGAGTTCGTCAACGGCGGCGGCACCGGCTCGATCGAGTCCACGGTCGCCGAGGGGGCGGTCACCGAGGTCGGCGCCGGTTCCGGCCTGCTGGGGCCGGCCAGCTTCGATGCCTTCGCGCACTTCACCGTCCGCCCCGCGAGCTTCTTCATCTGCCCGGTGGCGCGGCGCACCGACCCGACCACCGTCACCGTCACCGGCGGCGGCTGGATCGCTTCCGGCGTGCCGGGGCCGGACCGCTCCCCCACCGTGGCCTGGCCGGAGGGCCTGTCCCTCTCCGGGCAGGAGGGCGCCGGCGAGGTGCAGACCCCGCTGCGCGGCGCGGCCGCCCGCGGGATGAAGCTCGGCGACCCGGTGTTCTTCCGCCACGCGAAGGCCGGCGAGCCTGCCGAGCACCTGTCCGCCGTGGCCGTCTACTGCCGCGTGGAGGACGAGATCGTGGACGTCTGGCCCACCTACCGCGGCGAGGGGAAGGTCTTCCTGTGAGCGCATCGTCAGCAGGGACGCCGACCCGCCCCACCGCCTACAACTGGTGCCGGTCCCAGTCGTGGACGCCGTCGGCGGTCGTCCGTCCCGCCGGAGTCGAGGAGCTCGCCTCGGTGGTGGAGCAGGCGGCTGCGCGCGGCGGGCGGGTGAAGCCCATCGGCGCCGGACACTCCTTCTCCCCCGTCGCCGCCACGGACGACGTGCAGCTGGACCTCGGCGCGCTGACCGGCCTCACGGGGATCGACCGCCAGGCAGGCCGGGTGCGGGTGCGCGCCGGCACGCGCCTGTCCGCGCTCGGCCCGCTGCTCGGCGCCCACGGGCTCGCCCTGGCGAACATGGGTGACATCGACCGGCAGACCCTCGGCGGAGCGATCAGCACCTCCACCCACGGCACCGGCCTCGGGCACACCGGCTACTCGGGCATGGTCACGGGCCTGGAGATCCTCACCGCGGACGGTCGCCTGCGCCGCGTGGACGCGGCCCACGAGCCCGAACTGTTCGAGGCCGCCCGGGTGAGCCTGGGAGCGCTCGGCGTGGTCACCGAGGTGGAGCTCGCCGTGTGCGAGTCCTTCCTGCTGCGCGCCGAGGAGCGCGCCGAACCGATCGACGAGACCGTGGCCCGCTTCCGGGAGCGCTCCCGCACCGCCGACCACCACGAGTTCTACTGGTTCCCGGGCTCGGGCGTGGGGCTGACCAAGCTGAACACCCGCCTTCCCCTCGGCTCGGGGCTGGACCCGCTGCCGCCGCTGCGCACGAAGGTCATGGACGGGCTGCTCGCCAACGGCGCCTACGAGCTCATGTGCCGGCTGGGTGCCGCCGTGCCGCGCACCGTGCCCGTGCTGAACGGGATCGCCTGCCGCGGCCTGGACCAGCGCACCTACACGGACGTCTCCTACAACGTGTTCGTGGCGGACCGCTCCGTGCGGTTCACTGAGATGGAGTACGCGATGCCGCTGGAGCACTTCGAGGAGGCCTTCGCCGGGCTCCGCGAGATCTGCGCCGGCATGTTCCGGGACGGCCGCGGAGTCTCCTTCCCCGTGGAGGTCCGCACCGCCGCCGCGGACGACGTCTGGCTGTCCACCGCGCACGGCCGGGACTCCGTGTACATCGCCGTGCACCGCTACCACCGTGAGGACCCGACCGACTACTTCCGCGAGGTCGAGGACCTGTTCGTCTCCCTGGGCGGCCGCCCACACTGGGGCAAGATGAACACCCGCGACGCCGCCTGGGCCGCGCAGGCCTACCCGCATCACGCGGACTGGTGCGCCGTCCGCGACGCCGTGGACCCGCAGCGCGTCTTCACCAACGCCTACGTGGACCGGCTGTTCGGGTCCTGACGCCCCCGAGGCGGGGACACGGCCCCGGTGACGGCACACGTGACGGCGGCGGGACCGTCGTCGTGAAGCGGGGGCGTCCGGCCGTCAACCGTGGCGAGGGACGACGACGGCCCCTCACTTCGCGTGTGAGGGGCCGTTCCGCGCCGCGTGGGCGCGGGTGCTCGGTGGGCCCTGCGGGGATCGAACCCGCGACCGGCGGATTAAAAGTCCGATGCTCTGCCAACTGAGCTAAAGGCCCGTCGCCCGGTGCTCGCACCGGGCCTCTCGAGCCTACCGCAGGGCACCGGCCCGCCGTGGGAGAGTACCGTGGGGCTCCCGCCCACGATCGTGAGAAGGAGTCCGCCCATGGCCGTCCACCGCGCCACCTCCGGACGGGGAGCCAGCTCGACCGCGTCCCGGCCGGTCCGCCACCATCGTCCGCGGATGTCCACGCCGGACGAGCTGGCCCGGTTCGCCGGCGGAGAAGACCCGGCCGAGGTCTCCGCCGCCGCCTCCCGCCTGGCCCATGCCCTCGTCACGGGCGGGCAGACGGAGGACGACCCGCAGGTGGTCGAGCGGCTCATCGGGCTGGTCGAGGAGGTGGGGATCGCCACCGTGGCGGAGCTCTGGGCGGACGCGCCGGCCGTCTCCCTGGCCGGGGCACTCTGGCGCCTCTACGCCCTGCACGAGGCCACCGCGCGGGACGGCGAGTCCTGGGCCGCCTGGTACCGGGCAGGCCATGACGCCCACGTGGCCCGCGCGGTCGCCGGGGCCGTGGAGCCGCCGGGGCCGGAGGAACTGCGTCGCCTGACCACCACGATCCTCACCGGTGCCTACCGTGCCGAGATCGACGTGGCCTTCGAACGCGCCGCCGCCTACGCCCGTGTGGTCTCCCTCGGCCAGACCCGCCACGCGGAGGACCTGGAGATCGCCGCCCCCGCACACGCCGTACGCCTCACGCGCCGAGCCGAGCGGCTGCTGGGCACCGCGGAGGCGCTCGAGGACTCGGCTCGTGGCTGGCGTGACGGATCGCTAGACTGACAGACAGCGGTGCCGGGCTGCTGGTAACCCCGGGCTCCAACATTCTGCCGCTGCGAGCGGCCATCCGCCGAGAGGCGTTCCCGGTCCGGCACCGCGCCCCCTTCCACCGCACCCACGCCGGCCGCAGACGGCGCCGGCAGCCGCCGGGCCGCCGGCCCGAGACCCGTCAGGAGAGGCCCCATGGCGCAGCGCCGGACCTGGCTGACCACCCGCGACACCCCGGCCCTGATCCACATGGCGGACCTCGCCGGCGCACTCGGCCGCTCCGTCCACGTTGTGGCCCAGTCCCCCGTCTCCGAGGGGTCCTCCCGAGACGCCGTGGACCGCGACCTCGCGGACCTGGACGCCTCCGCCTCCGCCTCCCTCATGGCCTTCCTCACGGCGCTGCGCAGCGTCTACGTCACCCCCCTGCCCCGCGAAGACCTGTACCTGCTCGCCTCCGGAATCCACCACGCCGTGCAGCGTGTGGTGACCGCGGGCTTCCTGGTGCACCACGGTCGCATGGACGACCTGCCGGCCGAGGCCCTGGACATGCTGGAGACCATCGGCCGCCAGTCCGAGCTGCTCACGGACGCCACCGAGCAGCTCCGGGACCTGGACGCCCTGGAGGAGACCTGGATCCAGCTCACCCGCGCCTCCCGCCGCACGGACCGGGTGCTCGTGCAGTGGCTCGCCTCCTTCGGCGAGGACCTGCTGCAACGCGAATTCAACCGCCGGCGCGAGGTCGCCTGGGCGCTGCAGTCCGCCATCGAGGCCCTGCGCGATGTGAACACGCACCTCGGTGCCGTCCTCGTCCGCGAGTCCTGAGGCCGCCACCGTGCTCCTCGGCCTCACCCTGAGCTTTGTGGCCATCTGCGGCCTCGGCGTCCTCACCGGCTTCCGCGACGCCCCGAACTCCGTGGCCCTCGCGGTCCGCTTCCGCTCCCTGTCCCCGCGCATCTCCCTGCAGCTCACCGCCACCATGAAGGCGCTCGGCGTCCTCTTCGGCACCACCCTGATGACGTTCTACGCGGCGTTCTTCCTGCACCCGGAGACCAACGGCTGGCCGGGCCTGGCCACCACCGGCATCGCCATCGTCGTGACGATCGGCTGGGGCCTGCTCATGTGGTGGCGCCGCATCCCCGGATCCACCACGCACTCCCTGATCTCCGCCCTCTGGGGCACCACGATCGCCGCGCACCTGACGGTGGGCAGCGATCAGATCCAGCAGGTCGTCTCCTTCGTCCAGTGGGAACTGCTCGTGGGCCTGCTGATCTCCCCGCTCATCGCCTGGGCCTTCGCGCGTCTGCTGACCCGTCCCCTGCTGCGGCTCGGAACCACCGGCTCCACCGTCCGCGTCCAGCACCGCGCCCGGCTCGCCCTGGCGATCTCCACGTCCGCCTCAGCGTTCGGCCACGGCATGCAGACCGGTCAGCGCATGGGCATCCTCTGGGCCCTGGTCCTGGCCAGTGCCGGCGCGACCGAGCTCACGGCCCTGCCCCCGGAACAGCTCTGGGCCTGCGCGGGCGCGTTCGCCCTGGCCACAGCGATCGGCACCCTGGGCGGAGCCTGGCGCATCTCCTGGACCCTGACCGAGCGGCTCGTCTCCCTGGACCCGCTGCGCGCCTCCGTGGCCGCCGGCACCGCGGCCGCCTGGCTGTTCTTCGGAACGCTGCTGCTGCACATGCCGATGTCCTCCACCCACATGACGGTCGCCTCGATCGTCGGCGCCGGTCAGGACCAGACCTTCGCCTCGGTCCGCTGGGGCCAGCTGGGCCGTGTGTTCCTGTGGTGGATCGCCACCCCCGCCGTCTGCCTGGTGCTGTCCTTCATCCTGGCCAGCGGCGTCCTCGTCCTCGCCTGAGCAGAGCCGCCGTCCCGGCCGGCCGCTTTGGGGACCGGCCTCCCGTTTCGGGGATACAACACGGCCGCGTTCTGCGATCTCAACCCCGTGTCTGCCCCTCAAACCGCGGAGGGTGGGTCCTCCGGACGGTGCGGACACGACGACGGCTCCGTCGCCTCGAAAGGGCAACGGAGCCGACGTCGTGGGGTGCCTCCGGAGCCGGAGGCGGTGCCTGTCAGCCGAAGCGGCCGGAGACGTAGTCCTCGGTCTGCTGGTTCGAGGGGTTGTTGAAGATGACGTTGGTCTCGTCGTACTCGATGAGCTTGCCCGGCTTGCCGACGCCCGCGATGTTGAAGAACGCGGTCTTGTCCGCCACGCGGGCCGCCTGCTGCATGTTGTGCGTGACGATGATGACCGTGTAGTTCTCCTTCATCTCGTTGATGAGGTCCTCGACGGCGAGGGTGGAGATCGGGTCCAGGGCCGAGCAGGGCTCGTCCATGAGGATCACATCCGGGGACACGGCGATGGTGCGCGCGATGCACAGGCGCTGCTGCTGACCGCCGGAGAGGCCGGAGCCCGGCTTGTCCAGGCGGTCCTTGACCTCGTTCCAGAGGTTCGCGCCGCGCAGGGACTTCTCCACGATCGAGTCCGCCTCGGAACGGCTCAGGCGGGTGCCGTTGAGCTTGTAGCCGGCCAGCACGTTCTCCCGGATGGACATGGTGGGGAACGGGTTCGGGCGCTGGAACACCATGCCGATCTGCGACCGGACGGCCACCGGATCCACGCCCTGGGCGTAGATGTCCTCGCCGTCGAGCAGCAGGGAGCCCTCGACGTGGGCGCCGGGGAGCACCTCGTGCATGCGGTTGATGGCGCGCAGGAAGGTGGTCTTGCCGCAGCCGGACGGACCGATGAAGGCGGTGACGGAGCGGGGGGAGATGTCGATGTTCACGCCCTCGACGGCCTTGAACTTGCCGTAGAAGACGTCGACGTCGTTGGCCTGGATGCGCTTGGACATGTGCGGTTTTCCTTCTGGGGAGTCGCTGTGGAGCGGGAGTCTGTGGGGCCGGAGGGCCGGCGCGGAGCGGTGGGCTCCGCACCGGCCTCGGTCAGCGGCCCTTCTTCGGGGCGAACGCCTTGGCGATCACGCGTGCGATCAGGTTCAGGCCCATGACGATCACGATGAGGACCAGGGCCGCGGCCCACGCACGCTGGAGCGACGGGTCGGTGGCGGTCGGGGACGTCGGGGCCACGAGCTGACGGTAGATGAACACCGGCAGGGCGGTCATCCATTCGTCGAACGGGTTCCAGTTGATGTTCATCGCGTAGCCCGCGGTCACCAGGATCGGCGCGGTCTCACCGGCCACACGGGCGATCGCGAGGGTGACGCCGGAGGCGATGCCGGAGATAGCCGTCGGCAGGACCACCTTGAAGATGGTGCGCCACTTGCGCACGCCCAGCGCGTAGGAGCCCTCGCGCAGCTCGTTCGGGACCACGCGCAGCATCTCCTCGGTGGAGCGAACCACCACCGGGATCATCAGCACGGACAGCGCGATGGCTGCCGAGAAGCCCATCTTCACGGCCTGCATGGCCGCCGGGCCCGGACCGAGGATGCGCTCCATGACGACCTGCATCATCGCGAAGGAGAAGAGGCCCGCCACGATCGAGGGGATGCCGGTCATCACGTCCACGAAGAAGATGATGGCGCGGGAGAACCAGTTGTCCCGGCTGTACTCCACCAGGTAGATGGAGGTCAGCAGGCCGATCGGCACGGAGATCACGGTGGCGATCAGGGTGATCATCACGGTGCCGATCAGAGCGTGGACGAAGCCGCCCGGCAGTCCGCCGGCCGGGGAGCCGCCGTCGGCGTAGGCCGCGTCGTCCGCACCGGTGACGCCCGCCATGTCGAACAGCAGCAGATGGGGCTGGGTGACCAGGGTCGGCAGGCCGGTGGCCACCACGGACCAGATCACCGAGACCAGCGGGACCAGGGCGATGAGGAAGGTCCCCCAGACCAAGTTCCGCCACAGGTTGTCCGTGGCGCGGCGCCTCGTCTCGAGGAAGTGGTCGACGATGTACATGCCCACCACGTAGAGGATGCCCAGCAGGACGGCGAAGCCCCCGACGGAGAAGCCTCCGTCGGTGAGCAGGAAGGTCAGCCCGGCGGCGACCGCCAGGGCTCCGGCCAGGACGGCCATCCAGGTCCACGAGGGCTTCTGACCGGAGGTCAGCGAGGACCGCTGCACGCGAATCTTCTTCTCCTCCCCGCGGCGCGGCTCGCGGTCGCCGGGGGCGGCCCCGGTCTCGGCCGGAGTGTGGTTCACAGTCGAGTTCATCAGTTGGCCCCCGAGAATTCCTTGTGCTTGTTCACGATCCAGCGGGCGATCATGTTCACCACCAGGGTGATGATGAACAGCATCAGGCCCGCGGCGATCAGCTCGTTGAGACGGATGCCGAAGGCCTCCGGGAAGTTCAGTGCGATCTCGGACGGGATCGTGGCGTTGCGGCCGGACTGGACCATGGACCAGGTGAACACGCCCGGGGACAGGACCAGGGTGACGGCCATGGTCTCACCGAGCGCACGGCCCAGGCCGAGCATGACCGAGGAGACGATGCCGGCGCGGGCGAACGGGAAGACGGTCATCTTGATCATCTCCCAGCGCGTGGCGCCGAGGCCCAGCGCGGCCTCCTCGTGCAGCTTCGGGGTCTGGGAGAAGATCTCGCGGCACAGGGCGGTGATGATCGGCAGGATCATGACCGCCAGGACCACACCGGAGGTCATCAGCGTGCGACCGGTGGTGGTGACGTCGCCGCCGAAGATCGGAAGCCAGCCCAGGTACTCGTGCAGCCACCGGTAGATCGGCACCATGAGCGGGGCGAGGGTGAGCCAGCCCCACACGCCGTAGACCACCGAGGGGATCGCGGCGAGCAGGTCGATGACGTAGCCGACCGGCTGGGCGATCTTCGGCGGTGCGTAGTGAGAGATGAACAGCGCGACGCCCACGGCGATCGGGGTGGCGATCAGCAGGGCGGCCATCGCGGCCATCAGGGTGCCCGCCATGAGCGGCCACACGTACTGGAAGAAGGTGTCCGCGGACTTCAGTTCCTTGTCGAACGCCTCCGGGAACAGGGCCGGCAACGACTCCCAGACGAGGAAGATCGCCACGAAGGCGAGCACCAGCAGGATGATGATGCCCGCGGCGAGGGCCAGACCGGAGAAGACCTTGTCCCCGGCGGCACCGCCGCGTGAGGTCTTTAGGGTCGAGGCCCGCGGGGCTGCGGTCTCGGGTGCAGGTGAGGTCACGATGCCTTCCCTTGTGTCAGTGGTGGAGCGGACCCGTCGGCGCAGGCCCACAGTGGGGATGGAGCAATGCCGGCCTCGTCCACGGCGTCAGCCGTCGACCCCGTTTGACACGGGGCCGACGGCTGACGGCGGCGTCACAGCGCGGAGTGGATCAGGCCAGGCGGGTCAGCCCTGGGCGGCGATCGCGTCGATGCGCTCCTGGGCGGCCTTGCGGGTCTCCTCGGAGATCGGGGCGTTGCCCGCGGACTCCTCGGAGGCCTTCTGGCCGTCCTCGGAGATCACGTAGGAGGCGAAGGCCTTGACCTGGTCGGCGGTCTCCTGGTCCTGGTACTCGTTGCAGTAGATGTGGTAGGAGACGAGGACGATCGGGTAGACGCCCTCCTCACCGGTGGCGCGGTCGAGCTCGATGGAGCCGTCCTCGTTGGCCTCGGACTTGTCCACGGTGGCGGCGGCGGCCTCGGAGGAGTACTCGACGTACTCCTCACCGACCTTCACCTTCACGGTGTTCATGTCGCCGGTGGCCGAGGCGTCGGCGTAGGTGATCGCACCGTCGGTGCTGGAGGCCAGGCCCACGACGCCCTTGGTGCCCTGAGCGGACTCGGCCTGGATCTCGGACGGCCAGGTCTCGATCTCGTCGTACTTCCAGGCGTCGCCGGCGGCCTCGGTGAGGTAGGCGGTGAAGTTCTCGGTGGTGCCCGAGTCGTCCGAGCGGTGGACGACGGTGATGTCCTTGTCCGGCAGCTCGACGCCCTCGTTCTGGTCGGCGATGGCCGGGTCGTTCCACTTGGTGATCTCACCGGCGAAGATCTTGGCGATGGTCTCGGCGTCCATCTGGACACCCTCGACGCCCTCGAGGTTGTAGGCCACGGCGATCGGGGAGATGTAGGCCGGCACGTGGAAGGCGCCCTTCTCGCCGCAGACCTCGGTGGGGTCCTCGTCCTCGCCCATGGCGGCGTCGGAGCCGGCGAAGGAGTACTGGCCGGACAGGAAGCCCTCACGACCGTTGCCGGAGCCCACCGGGTCGTACTTCACGGACAGCTCGGGGGCGACGTCGGAGACGCCGACGGTCCAGGCACCCATGGCGGCCTCCTGCGACGAGGCGCCGCCGCCGGTCAGGGTGCCCGAGACCTGCGAGGTCTCATCGTTGTTGCCGTTGTCGGAGTCGCCGTTGTCAGCGGAGGAGCAGGCGGTCAGGGCCAGGGCGGCAACGGACAGGAGGGCCGCGGCGCGGCCTGCACGAAGAGCCTTCATCGGGAAGTGCCCCTTTCGAGAGGTCGGATGACAGTGGTGGCGGGAGCCGGTGTCAGCAACGTGGATCGCCTGGGGCGTCCACCCCCGGCTTACGCCGTACGACGAAGCTACGGGCGGTCTGTGAACCGTCGGTCCATCCCGGTTGAATGGACGGTGAACGAGGGCAGACGCTTCGTCACCTTCCTGTGACCTCGTGCACACCGGAGGCTCGGCGGCGTCGACGTCGCGCCCAGGCGATCTGTCAGGGACGGGACTGTCGTCACGCCACCCTCCCTCCCCTCGGCAGACGGCACGGATAGGCTGGCGGGCATGGAACACCGCCACTCCACCGCCACCGGCACCCTGCCGCAGGTGGAGGAGCTCGGCCTCGGCGAGCGGCTGCGGCGCTTCGTCCGACGCCGCGCCCGCGCCGGCTGGATGCGCACCCGCTCCTCGGCCGGCCATGCGGCCCTGACCACGATCGCCGCCGTGGCGGCCTACTGGTTCGCCGAGGCCGTGCTCGGCCACGAGGGGCCGCTGTTCGCCGCGACCGCCACACTGGTGGGCCTCGGCTGGGGCCGCGAGCCCAAGCTGCGCCGCGTGCTCGAGGTCTCCGTCGGCTGCACGCTCGGCATCCTGATCGGTGATGCCCTCATGCTCGGGCTCGGCCGCGGGATGTGGCAGGCGGCGATCGTCCTGTTCGTGTCCATCATGGCGGCCCGGTTCCTGGACTCCGGGCCGATCTTCACCACGCAGATGTCCCTCCAGGCCGTCCTGGTCGTGCTGCTCCCGGCACCCGCGGACGGCCCATTCTCCCGCAGCCTGGACGCAGTCGTGGGCGCCTGCTGCGCCCTGATCGTCACGTTCCTCAGGCCGCACCGCACGCAGAGGTCCACCGCGAAGCGACTGCAGGCCCTGTACGACCCCATGGTCTCGATCCTGCGGGACCTGTCCACGGCACTGCGCACGCAGGAGTCCAGCACGGCATGGATGGCGCTGATCACCGGGCGCGGCACACAGTCCGTGCTGGACGAGCTGCGCCGCGAAGTGCAGATGGCTCGCGAGGTCACCACCTACTCCCCGCTCGAACGGCGGCAGAAGGGCTTCGTGACGGTCGTCGCCTACGCGGTGGACCGCTCCGACCTGGCGATCCGCTCCCTGCGCATCGTGGCCCGGCGCGTGGTCAGCCTGATCGACTCCGGCTCACTCACGGACGAGGCGGCCGAGGCGCTGAGCAGCTGGTTCGACGAGGCCGCGGACGCCGTCCAGATCCTGAACCGGTGCTTCGACGAGCCCACGCCCGCCGGCCGCCGCCAGGGCCGGCTCGACGCCCGCGAGGCGCTCGGCGCCGCGGCCTCCCGGCTGCACCCGACGCACCTCGGCGGCGGCTCGCTGCACGGCGAGGCCCTCGTGATGCTGCTGCGGCCCATGATGGTCGACCTCCTCGAGGCCACCGGCGCGGACCACGAGGAGGCCGTGGGCTACCTGCCGGGCGTCTGATCGCGTCCGGGTCCGCCCCTAGAGTGGCGTCCATGGCGAGCTCGAAGTCCTCCTCCCGCAGGCCCCCCGGATACCAGTGCACCGAATGCGGCTGGACCACGGTGAAATGGGTCGGCCGCTGCGGCCGGTGTCAGGCCTGGGGAACCGTGGAGGAGGCCGGGATGACGGCCACCGCGGGCACAACGAAGGCCTCCACGGTGGCCGAGGCGGCCCCGCGCATCGCGGACGTGGACGCCACCCTCGCCTCCTTCCGCAGCACCGGCGTGCGCGAGCTGGACCGCGTGCTCGGCGGCGGGCTCGTCCCGGGAGCCGTGATCCTGCTGGCCGGGGAGCCGGGCATCGGCAAGTCGACCCTGCTCCTGGACGTGGCCGCCCAGACCGCCCGCGGCACGGACGGCACACCGCGTCCGGTCCTGTACCTGACGGGTGAGGAGTCCGCCGCGCAGGTCCGCTCGCGCGGCGACCGCATCGGCGCGTTGGCGGACACCCTCCACCTGGCCGCGGAGACGGACCTGGGCCGGGCCCTCGGACAGATCGAACGGATCCAGCCGTCCCTGGTGATCGTGGACTCCGTCCAGACCCTGCAGTCGGCGGAGGTGGACGGCATCGCCGGCGGCGTGACCCAGGTGCGCGAAGTCGCCGCCTCACTGATCCGCACGGCGAAGGAGAAGGGCATCACCACGGTGCTGGTGGGCCATGTGACGAAGGAGGGCACCATTGCCGGCCCGCGCCTGCTCGAGCACCTCGTGGACGTGGTCTGCCAGTTCGAGGGCGACCGCCACTCCCGGCTGCGCCTGGTGCGCGCCGTGAAGAACCGCTTCGGCCCCACGGACGAGGTCGGCTGCTTCGACCTGCGCGAGGACGGCATCGAATCCCTGGACGACCCCTCCGGCCTGTTCCTCTCCGGCACCGCAGAGCCCGTGGAGGGCACCTGCGTGACCGTGACACTGGAGGGGCGCCGCCCGCTCGTGGCGGAGGTGCAGTCCCTGCTCACCCCATCCGCCGGCGGCAGTCCGCGGCGGACCGTCTCCGGTGTGGACTCGGCGCGCGTGAACATGCTCCTGGCCGTGCTGCAGCGCCGCGCCCGCTTCGCCCTGGCCCAGGACGACTGCTACGTCGCCACTGTCGGCGGCGTGCGCCTGTCCGAGCCGGCCTCGGACCTGGCGGTCGCGGTGGCGGTGGCCTCGGCGAAGCTCAGTGCCCCTGTGCCGACCGGCATGATCGCCGTCGGCGAGCTCGGCCTGGCCGGCGAGGTCCGCCCGGTGCCCGGCATCGGCCGACGCGTGCGGGAGGCCGCGCGCCTGGGGTTCACCCGCGCGATCGTCCCCCGCTCCTCCGAGCCGCTCGGCGAGGTCCCGAAGGGCTTCACCGTCGCGCAGGTGGGGTCGCTGTCCGAGGCGCTGAACACCATCCCCACATGGACCCGCTGAGGCGACCCGACGGACGGGCGAGGCCGCCGGCGGACGGTGGGCGGCCGTCGTCGTGGAGGGGAAGGGGACAGACGAGGCCGGACAGGCCGCCGTCGCTGCTCAGTCTTGGCCCTCGGGCTTGTCGTCGGTGAGGCGGAAGGCGACCGGCTGGGAGGAGTGGTCGCCCAGCGTCACGGTGAGGCGGTAGGAGCCGGGATCCACGAGTTCACCGCGCTCGGTGCAGTCCTTCTCGGAGTTGCGGCGATTCCATTCGAACAGTGCGGTCTGCTCGTCGTGCGGGACGAGCACCATGTCCTGGTCCTGCGGGTCGGCCTGGCAGATCTCGGTGGAGAACACGTCGTCCCCCTCGGCCGTGGTGACCTCGAAGACCTGCTCGGTGGTGCCCACGTTGAGGGTGCACGGCTCCTGGGACAGGTTCATCACCTTCAGTGCCAGCTCCGGACGCTCGCCGCGGTCGTAGACGGTCTTGTCCGTGCCCGCCGTGACCTGGATGGCAGATCCCCGGCACGGCGGCTCGAGCGCCTCCGGAGCGGTGGAGGACGGCGAGGGGCTCGGCTCCTCCGAGGGCTTGTCACCGGCGTCGTCGGAGGGCTTGCCGGACGGGCTCTCGGTCGGTTCGGCGGAGCCGCTGCCGCCGGCATCGTCCGAGGCGGATCCGGACGGGGAGGGGCCGGAGGACGGCTCCTCGGAGGGGACGGGACTCGCCGAGGGCGTCGGGGTCGCGCTGACGGCGGCCGGCTCCGGGTCGGACTCCCCGGTGATGTCCTGCACCAGGCGCGAGATCAGGCCGCCCAGGGCGATGCCCGCCAGCACCAGGAGCACCACCACGGCAAGGGCCACGACGCCGAACACGATCCGGCGGCGGCGGAACATGGCGGCACGCTGCCGGGCGCGCTCGGACTCGGTGGGGGGAAGGCCGTCCATGCCCACCAGGGTAGGGCTGGAGCCCGCCGCTACAGTGGACGCCATGCCCGAGGTCGCCGAACTCACGCCTGCCGCCCAGGATCGCCTCCACACGGCGGTCCTGGACTGGTTCGACGTCCACGCGCGGGACCTGCCCTGGCGCAGCGCCGACTGCTCGCCGTGGGGCGTGATGGTCTCCGAGATCATGCTCCAGCAGACCCCGGTGGTCCGGGTGCTGCCGCGCTGGCGGGACTGGATGCAGCGCTGGCCTTGTCCCGCCGACCTCGCGGAGGCCTCCACGGCCGAGGTGCTCACCGCCTGGGACCGGCTCGGCTACCCTCGCCGGGCGCTGCGCCTGCAGCAGGCGGCCGCGGCGATAGTGGACCGGCACGGCGGTAAGGTGCCGGCGGACCCTGCCGCCCTGCGCGCCCTGCCGGGGGTCGGCGAGTACACCGCGGCGGCCGTGGCGAGCTTCGCCTTCGGCATCCCCGAGACCGTCGTGGACACCAACGTGCGCCGGGTTCTCACCCGCGCGGTCCGCGGGCAGGGGTTGCCGCCGAAGACCCTGACCCGCGCGGAGATGCGCGACGCACACGCGCTGATGCCGGCGGACCGCACGCGGGCCAACCGCTGGAACGCCGCCGTGATGGAGCTCGGGGCGCTGGTCTGCACGGCCCGATCGCCGCGCTGCGACGACTGCCCTCTGCTCGAGCAGTGCGCCTGGGTGTCCGCCGGACGGCCGGAGCCGGAGCACACCCCGCGCGGGCAGGACTGGGCGGGAACGGACCGCCAGCTGCGCGGCGCCGTCATGGCCGCGGTCCGGGAGGCCGGCCGCGTGGAGGTCGGCGCCGTGCGCCAGGCCGTGGCCGGAACGCGGCGCCTGGGCACACACGTGCCGGACGAGGCGCAGTGGGCCCGTTGCCTGGCCGGCCTTCTCGACGACGGCCTCCTCCTCGAACGCGACGGCGCCTACTCGTTCCCCGACTGACAGCCGCCCCTGCGGGGCGTCAGAGGGTGCGGATCATGCGGGTGTTGCCGAGGGTGTTCGGCTTGACCCGGGCGAGGTCCAGGAACTCGGCGACGCCCTCATCCTGGGAGCGCAGCAGCTCGGCGTACACCTCAGGGTCCACGGCGGACTGGTCCTCCATGACGTCGAAGCCGTGGGCGGAGAAGAAGTCCACCTCGAAGGTCAGGCAGAACACCTGGGAGACGCCGACGGCGCGGGCACGCTCCAGCAGCTCCTCCAACAGGGCGTGGCCCACTCCCCCGCCGCGGGCACGGTCCGCGACGGCCAGGGTGCGGACCTCCGCGAGGTGCTCCCACATGACGTGCAGGGCGCCGAAGCCGACGAGCTCTCCGGCCTCGTCCTCCGCCACCACGAACTCCTGGATGGCCTCGTAGTA
Source organism: Micrococcus sp. HMSC067E09 (assembly GCF_001812555.1). Lineage (NCBI taxonomy): Bacteria > Bacillati > Actinomycetota > Actinomycetes > Micrococcales > Micrococcaceae > Micrococcus > Micrococcus sp. HMSC067E09. Next base: position 57,044 of record NZ_KV809437.1, read on the forward strand.
GGCCACCGTCTCCTTCTGCAGCAGGACGCGGCTGTCCGCGTGGGGGCGGACGATGTCCTGGATGGCCGGGACGTCGGTGGTGCGGGCGGGACGCAGGGCGACCGGGAGCTTCGGCATCCGCCCAGTGTAGGACCGGCACCGTGCCCGGCGTCCACGGCGTGTGCCGCACCGAACCAGTGTGTGCTGCACCGAGCCAGAAGAAATGGTCACTTCACCGGGTCTTGAACCGGCCGAATCCTCTGGTTCGGCGCGAGGGGCCGGGCATGCCGGACATGACGAAGGCCCCCGCGACACCATCCCTCGAGGGGAGGCTGCGGGGGCCTTCGGACGACCGGTTCAGGGCCGGTCAGGACCCGGGCAGAGTCACTTCTGCTCGTTGTCCTTGTTCTCGCCGCCGTTCAGGAACTTGTCCTGAGCGCCGTCGATGCCCTTGTTCACGGTGTCCTTGTGCTCGCCGAGCTTGTCGCCGTGCTGCTCCTGAGCCTGGTCGACAGCGTCGTTGATCTTGTCAGAGTGCTCGTTGGCAAGGTTGCCGAGATCGCCGATGCCCATGGTGTGGACCTCCTTGGAGTGGGGGACATTTCCTCCGCTCCGGATCCCGTGGACCGAAGTCCTCGATCTCCGTGGCGACCGGTCGGCCACCTGAGCGGTTGCCCCCACCGTAAGCAGATCCACAGACGCGGCGCCACCCTCGGGGCCGCCTATTGCCTGGGAACATCCTGGGCATTCTGGTACCCGATGTACCGCCTTTTCCTCACGGCGGAGCAGGGACGATGCTCCCGGCGCCGCCCCTGCCTCGCGTCTGCCCAGGTCGGCCTGGGTCTGCCGCCTCAGTCCTTCGTGAAGGCGTTCTTCACGCCGTCGGCGGCACCCTTGAGCTTGTCGCCGGCGTTCTGGACGGCATCCTTGGCTCCGGCGGCGGCAGACTCGGTGCGTCCCTCGGCCTTCATGCGGTCGTTGCCGGTGGCCTCGCCGAGGCCGGACTTGGCGTCGCCCTTGATCTTGTCGAACGTGTTCTCCATGTCAGCCATGGTGTCTCCTCTCATCCGGGCAGGGCCGCCCGCCTCTCGGGCGGCCGCCCCGCCGGACCGTTGCTCCCGGCTCTGTCCGGGCGGGTCCGTCCGGCGGGGGACGGTGTTGTCTGCGAGTCAACGCGCCGCGGGGGCGAGGGTCAAGCCCCCGCCCCCGCGTGCTGCATCGACCGCCGGACAGCGGCGCGGCGTCACTCGGACACGCCGGCCTCCAGCTCCTGCATCTGGGAGCCCTCGACCTCGCTGCGGCCGCCGGAGAACGTGAACGTCAGCTCGCGGCCCTCGCCCTCGCCCGTGGTGTCCACGGTGATGAGGGAGCCGGCCGGGATCTCGCCGAAGAGGATGCGCTCGGAGAGCTGGTCCTCCACCAGGTTCTGGATGGTGCGGCGCAGCGGACGGGCGCCCATGGCCGGGTCGTAGCCCCGGTCCGCGAGCAGCTCCTTGGCGTCCTGGGTGAGCTCGATGGACAGGTCCTGCTCCGCCAGGCGCTTGCCGAGGCGGGCGATGAACAGGTCCACGATCTCCACGATCTCGGACTTCTGCAGCTGCGGGAAGACGATCACGTCGTCCACGCGGTTCAGGAACTCCGGGCGGAAGTGCTGGCGCAGCTCCTCCCGCACCTTGCCCTTCATGCGCTCATAGCCGGTGGCCGTGTCCGTGGCGGACTGGAAGCCGGTCATGACGCCCTTCGAGATGTCCCGGGTTCCGAGGTTAGTGGTCATGATGATCACGGTGTTCTTGAAGTCCACCACACGGCCCTGCGAGTCGGTCAGGCGACCGTCCTCGAGGATCTGCAGCAGCGAGTTGAACAGGTCCGCATGGGCCTTCTCCACCTCGTCGAACAGCACCACGGAGAACGGACGGCGGCGGACCTTCTCGGTGAGCTGGCCGCCCTCCTCGTACCCGACGTAGCCGGGAGGCGCGCCGAACAGGCGGGACACCGTGTGCTTCTCCTGGAACTCGGACATGTCCAGGGTGATCAGGGCGTCCTCCTCGCCGAAGAGGAACTCGGCGAGGGACTTGGCCAGTTCAGTCTTTCCGACGCCGGTGGGGCCGGCGAAGATGAACGAGCCGGACGGGCGGTTCGGGTCCTTCAGGCCGGCACGGGTGCGGCGGATGGCGCGGGACAGGGACTTGATGGCCTCGTCCTGGCCGATGACGCGGCGGTGGAGCTCGGCCTCCATGTTCTTGAGGCGGTCGGTCTCCTCCTGGGTCAGCTTGAAGACCGGGATGCCGGTGGACTTGGACAGCACCTCGGCGATGAGGTCCTCGTCCACGGTGGCGACGTCGGAGGCCTGACCGGTCCGCCAGGCCTGTTCCTTCTGCTTCTGCTCGTCCACGAGCTGCTGCTCCTGGTCGCGCAGGCGCGCGGCACCCTCGAAGTCCTGGCCGTCGATCGCGGCCTCCTTCTCGGAGCGCACCTCGGCGATGCGGCCCTCGTAGGCCTTGATCTCCGGCGGCACGGTCATGCGGCGGATGCGCAGGCGGGCGCCGGCCTCGTCGATCAGGTCGATGGCCTTGTCCGGCAGGAAGCGGTCCGAGATGTAGCGGGCGGACATCGAGGCGGCGGCCTTGAGGGCGTCGTCCGTGATGGACACCTTGTGGTGCGCCTCGTAGCGGTCGCGCAGGCCGCGGAGGATCTTGGTGGCGTCCTCGACGGACGGCTCGTTGACCTGGATCGGCTGGAAGCGACGCTCGAGCGCGGCGTCCTTCTCGATGTGCTTGCGGTACTCGTCCAGTGTGGTGGCGCCGATGGTCTGCAGCTCGCCGCGGGCCAGCATCGGCTTGAGGATGCTGGCGGCGTCGATCGCGCCCTCGGCGGCACCGGCGCCGACGAGGGTGTGGATCTCGTCGATGAACAGGATGATGTCCCCGCGGGTGCGGATCTCCTTGAGGACCTTCTTCAGGCGTTCCTCGAAGTCGCCGCGGTAGCGGGAGCCTGCCACGAGCGAGCCGAGGTCCAGCGAGTACAGCTGCTTGTCCTTCAGCGTCTCCGGCACGTCGCCACGGTCGATGGCCTGGGCCAGACCCTCCACCACCGCGGTCTTGCCGACGCCGGGCTCACCGATGAGGACCGGGTTGTTCTTGGAGCGGCGCGAGAGCACCTGCATGACGCGCTCCATCTCCTCGGCGCGGCCGATGACCGGGTCCAGCTTGCCGTCGTGGGCGGCGGCGGTGAGGTTGCGGCCGAACTGGTCCAGCACCACGGAGCCCGCGTTCTGCCCCTCGGACTGCCCGCCCGGGGCGACGCCGGCGGTCTCCTTGCCGCCCTGGCCGGAGCCCTGGTAGCCGGAGAGCAGCTGGATGACGGTCTGACGGACGCGGTTCAGGTCCGCACCGAGCTTCACGAGCACCTGGGCGGCGACGCCCTCGCCCTCGCGGATCAGGCCGAGCAGGATGTGCTCGGTCCCGATGTAGTTGTGGCCGAGCTGCAGCGCCTCGCGCAGGGACAGCTCGAGCACCTTCTTGGCACGCGGCGTGAAGGGGATGTGGCCGGGCGGGTTCTGCTGCCCCTGACCGATGTCCTCCTGCACCTTCTCGCGGACCGCGCCGAGGGAGATGTCCATCGACTCGAGGGCCTTGGCTGCGACGCCCTCACCCTCGTGGATCAGGCCGAGCAGGATGTGCTCGGTCCCGATGTAGCTGTGGTTGAGCATCCGCGCCTCTTCCTGCGCGAGCACCACCACCCGCCGCGCGCGGTCGGTGAACCTTTCGAACATGGACACACTCCTTGGCTCTTGCCTTGGCTTTCGATTGGTCCCGAGCCTACGCACGCGGACAGGGCGACGGGCGGCTGTTCGCCACAGGGTGAAGCGATCAGCCGCCCGTCGTCACGGACCCCGTCGGGGCCGATCCACGGGGCCCCGGCTCCTGGAGCCGGGCTCCGCAGGTCACCTGCGCTTGGCGTTGCGGTAGGCCTCCACGACGTCGCGGTGCAGGCGGCCGCGGGAGGAGACCTCATAGCCGTTGTCCGCGGCCCACTTGCGGATCTCCGCGGCCTCGGCCTTCGGGGACGGCGGCGCCACGGCGCGGCCCTTCTTCATGTAGGGCTTGAGGAAGTTGCGCAGCTCGCGGGCGTTGTCCTCGGACAGGTCCACCTCGTAGTGGCGCCCGTCGAGCGCGAACTTCACGGTCTCGGCGGCCTCCGAGCCGTCCAGATCGTCCACCAAGACGACTTCGACCTTCTGTGCCATGTGCTTGCCCATCTCCCTCATTCGTCTGCAGCGACCGGGAATTCACCCTGGCAAGCCGATTCACCCAAGGGAAAAGGCTGCGCTGGAAGGTTCTCCGGCCACCTGGCTCTCTGTGTCCGCTTCCACGGTAGCCGATCTATGCCTTTCCTGCGGATGAACATTTCTCCTGCAGGCGTCGTCTGTCAGCAGAATCCCAGGCACGGGGAAACCTGCCTCCGCAGGGTCATTCCCCTGCAGCGGATACTCGCTGCAGGAAAGGGTGTCCGCCGGACGGAGCCGCGCCCTCAGGCGCGCGGCGCACCCGTTGTGCTGGTCGCAGTAGCGTCCATTGGCTGGCACCGCGCCCTCAGGCGCGCGGCGCACCCTCCTCCGGGGCGCGCCCCTCGCCGGCCCCCTCGGCGGGCGCCTCGGCGTCGGTCTCCAGGCGACCCTCGCCGACCTCCTCGCCGGCACCCTCGGCGTCGGCCTCCACGTGCCCCTCGGCGGGCGCCTCATCCGCGCGCCGCCGGCGCGCCCATTCCCGGGCTTCGGCCTCCTCGGCCGCCGCGCGCGCGTCCACGCCCGAGCGCCTCCGACCCTCCGCCTCACGCTCACCGGTGTCCGCGCGGAGCAGGGAGCGCATGATGAGCCAGAACAGCAGCGCCAGGCCCACGGACGGGGCCAGCACCGAGAAGTAGTCCCAGAACGTCGCCATGGCCGATCAGGCCTCCGGCTTCAGCAGCGGGAAGAGGATGGTCTCGCGGATCCCCACGCCGGTGAACAGCATGACCAGGCGGTCGATGCCGAGGCCGAGGCCGCCCATCGGCGGGGCGCCGTACTCGAGCGCACGGAGGAAGTCCTCGTCGAGCTGCATGGCCTCGTCGTCGCCGGCGGCGGCGGCGCGGGACTGGGCCGTCAGGCGCTCGCGCTGGATGACCGGGTCGATCAGCTCGGAGAACGCGGTGCCACGCTCCGTGCCGCCGATGACCAGGTCCCAGGCCTCGATGACGCCCGGCTCCTCCCGGTGCGGCCGGGCCAACGGCTGGGCGGCCGGCGGATAGTTGTACACGAAGGTCGGGTTGATCAGCGTCGGCTCGACGATCTCGCCGAACAGCTCGATGACCAGCTTCTCCGCGCCCCACTGCGGGTCCACCGGCACCTCGTGCCGCTCTGCGATCTCCCGCAGCACCGCCACGTCGGTCTCAGGGGTGATCTCCTGGCCGACGGCCTCGGACAGGCCGGGGTAGACGGCCACCCATGCCCACTCGCCGTCGAGGTCGATGGTGCCCTTCTCGGTCTGGATCTGCCGGCCGGCGCCCACGGCGTCCGCGGCGGCGAGGATCATCTGCTGCATGCGGTCGGCCATGACGTGCATGTCCGCCCACGCCTCGTAGCACTCGAGGGTGGTGAACTCGGGCGAGTGGGTGGAGTCCACGCCCTCGTTGCGGAAGACACGGCCGATCTCGTAGACGCGGTCGATCCCGCCCACCACGGCGCGCTTGAGGTACAGCTCGGTCGCGATGCGCAGCGTCATGTCCTGGTCGAACGCGTTGAGGTGCGTCTGGAACGGGCGGGCCTGGGCGCCGCCGTGGACGAGCTGCAGGATCGGGGTCTCGACCTCCACGTAGTCGTGGCCTTCCAGGGTGCGCCGGATCGCGGAGACCACCTTGGCGCGGGTGTAGACCATCTCACGGGCGGCGTCGCGCACGATCAGGTCCGCGTAGCGCTGGCGGACGCGGGTCTCCTCGTTGAGCTCGGCATGCAGCACCGGCAGCGGGCGCAGCGCCTTGGAGGCCATCTGCCAGGAGTCGGCCATGATGGACAGCTCGCCGCGGCGGGAGACGATGACCTTGCCGGTCACGGACACGTGGTCGCCGAGGTCAACGGCCTTCTTCCACCCGGCCAGGGACTCCTCGCCCACGTTGGCCAGGGACAGCATGACCTGCAGGCGCACGCCGACGCCGTCGGGGCCGCCCTCCTGGAGGGTGGCGAAGCACAGCTTTCCGGTGTTGCGCTGGAACACGATGCGGCCGGCGACCGACACCTCCGGGCCGTCCTCCCAGCCCGGCTCGTGCTTGCCGTCGAACTCCTCGCGGACCGCGGCGAGCGAGTGGGTGCGCTTCACCTCGACCGGGAACGCCTCTGTGCCCTCGGCGAGCAGGGCGTGGCGCTTGACGGCGCGCACGGCCTGCTGGTCGTGGTGGTCGACTGCGGTCTGAGCGGGGGTGTTCTGCGTGGTCACAATTCCCCAGTCTAGATGTACTCGGCCATGACGTTGGTGAC
>NZ_KV809438.1:0-65331 GCF_001812555.1 Micrococcus sp. HMSC067E09
TGAGGCCGCTGAGCGTGCCGAGGCCGAGCGCCAGGCCCGTGAGGCCCGTGAGCAGCAGCCCGACCCGACTCCGGCCACGGACCCGGCCCCGTCTTCGGGCAAGAACCTCTCGGGTGCCGTCGAGGCCGCCTACTCCGGCATCGGCGGTCGCTACGTCTACGGCGGCAAGGTTCCAGGCGGTTGGGACTGCTCCGGCTTCGCTGCGTGGGCCTACGCCCAGGCCGGCATGTCCATCCCGTCGCAGACCTCGGCCATCCGCGCCTCGGCCAACACCGCTCCGACCTCCAACCCGCAGCCGGGTGACCTGGTCTTCCAGCGCGGCGGCGGCCACGTGGGCATCTACGTCGGCGACGGCATGATGATCTCCGCGCTGAACCCGTCCCGCGGCACCTTGCTGCACCCGGTGTCCTGGATGCCGGTCTCGGGCTACTACACCTACGTCGGCCCGTGATCGGCGGCGCCCGCGGCTCGGTCCTCGGCTGACTTCGCTGCGCCCGCAGCGGAACGAGGGCATGCTCACAGCTGAAAACGCCACGAAGGCGCGCATTCCCGCCGAATGCGCGCCTTCGTCGTCCCTACGATGGGACGGCCTGCGGCGTCGGCCGCGCGCCCCCGGGGCAGGCACGAGGAGAGGAGCGGTGGTCGGATGAGCATGGAGCGAGCCGCGCGGATGTCGATGATGCGGATGTCCCACGGGGGAGCGCCGCAGCAGACCAGCCTCAAGCCGGGCACGGTCAGAAGAACCCTGGGGTTCGCCGCGCAGTACAAGGGCAAGCTTGTGCTCTTCCTGCTGCTCTCCGTGGTCTCGGCCGTCCTCGGCGTGGCCTCGCCGGTGCTCGCCGGTGACGTGGTCAACGCCATCACCGGGGACGGGAACGCGGACCTCGTGGTCCGGCTGGCCCTGCTGATCGCCGCCGTGGCGCTCGCAGACGCCGCTCTGTCCATCGTGACCCGCTGGCTGTCCTCGGGATTGGGGGAGCAGGTCATCTTCGACCTGCGCACCCGGGTGTTCGAGCACGTTCAGCGGATGCCGGTGGCGTTCTTCCAGCGCACCCGCACCGGCGCCCTGGTCTCCCGTCTGAACAACGACGTGATCGGCGCCCAGTCCGCCATCTCCCGCACGCTCTCCGGCGTGGTGGCGAACGTGGTCTCCCTGGCCCTGACGCTCGCGGTGATGTTCTCCACCTCGTGGCAGATCACCGTCCTGGCGCTGATCCTGCTGCCGCTGTTCATGGTCCCGGCCCGCCGGGTCGGTGCGAAGCTGGCGGACCTCACGCGGGAGCGCGCCGGCCACAACGCCGCCATGGGTGACCAGATGACCGAGCGGTTCTCCGCTCCCGGGGCGACCCTGATCAAGCTCTGGGGCGACCCGAAGGCCGAGGCCGAGGAGTTCGGCCGCCGTGCCGGCCGGGTCCGGGACACCGGCGTCACCATCTCCGTGCGCCAGTCCGTGTTCACCACGCTGCTGACCCTGGTCTCCGCGCTCGCCCTGGCCGTGGTCTACGGCGTGGGCGGCCTGCAGGCGATCGCCGGCACCTTGGACGCCGGAGACGTGGTCACCATGGCCCTGCTGCTCACCCGCCTCTACGCGCCGCTGACCTCCCTGGCCTCGGCCCGTGTGGAGATCATGACCGCGCTGGTGTCCTTCGAGCGCGTCTTCGAGGTCCTGGACCTGCAGCCGCTCATCCGCCAGAAGAACGTGACCACCCCGCTCCCGGACGGACCGCTGGGCCTGCGCCTGGACGGCGTGCGCTTCGCCTATCCGTCCGCCCAGGACGTCTCCCTCGCCTCGCTCGAGGAGGTCGCGGTCCTGGACACCCGTGGCGGCCAGGAGGTCCTGCACGGCCTGGACGTGGACGTCCCCGCGGGCTCCACGGTGGCGCTGGTGGGCTCCTCAGGTGCCGGCAAGTCCACCATCGCCTCGCTCGTCACCCGCCTCTACGACGTCTCCGCGGGCACGGTGACGGTCGGCGGAGTGGACGTGCGGGACCTGTCCTTCACGGACCTGCAGAAGGCGGTCGGCATGGTGACCCAGGACGGGCACCTGTTCCATGACACCGTCCGCGCGAACCTCACCCTGGCCCGCCCGGACGCCACGGACGAGGAGGTCTGGGACGCCGTGGAGCGGGCCCGACTGCGTCCGGTGGTCCAGGCCCTGCCGGACGGCCTGGACACCGTGGTGGGCGAGCGCGGCTACCGGCTCTCCGGCGGCGAACGTCAGCGCATGACCATCGCCCGGCTGCTGCTGGCCTCCCCGCGCGTGGTCGTTCTGGACGAGGCCACCGCCGCCCTGGACTCCACCAACGAGAAGGCCATCCAGGACGCCCTCGCCGAGGCCCTGGCCGGGCGCACCGCCATGGTGATCGCCCACCGCCTCTCCACCGTGCGGGACGCGGACCAGATCCTCGTGGTGGAGGACGGCCGGATCGTCGAGCGCGGCACCCACACCGAGCTTCTCGCAACCTCCGGGCGCTACGCCGAGCTCTACCGCACCCAGTTCGCCCCGGGCGCGGACGGCTGAGCCGGCCCCACGGCCGGGAGAGCAGACACGAGAAGGCGGGCGGCCGTCGTCGGGAACCAGATCCCGGACGAACGGCCGCCCGCCTTCGTACAGTGCCCCAGACAGGATTCGAACCTGCGACCTGCCCTTTAGGAGAGGGCCGCTCTATCCAGCTGAGCTACTGGGGCCTGCGGCGCCCTCACGGGCACCGACAGACAAGTCTAGCGGCGTGCGCGGCCCCTGCCACCGAACACCAGCAGGACCACCGTGATCAGGACGATCAGCGCCAGCAGGATCCAGCGGGTCACGGTGAGGGAGGAGGCGAGTCCGGTGCCGTCGCCGCCGGCGTGCAGAGCCGCCTCGATCGCGATGTTCTCCCAGATGTCCACCGCTGCGAACACGGCGCCGAGGCCGACCATCGCCCACTTCGGGCCGGCCGGGCGCAGACGCCAGGCGGCGACGGCGATCAGGGTGAGCGCCACGGCGATCGGGAAGATCACGCCCGCGGTCTTGTGCACCCAGTTCAGCTGCCCGAGCGCGGCGTCGTCCATGACGGCGGCCAGCGCGGCCACGTCCGCGGCCGAGTAGCCGAAGAACCGGTTGTCCGGCATCGTCAGGCCGTCGGCGAGCTGCGCCATCTGGACGAGCGCGAGCAGGTGGTAGTAGCCGGCCATGAACAGCGTGGTGCCGATCAGGGCGATCACGGGCATCGCGGGGCTGCCTTCGCGCTCGCCGGCTTCGGCGAGGTCCCTGCGCGGGGACAGGTCGCGCAGGCTGACGCGTTCCGGGGCCTCGGCGGGCGTGGCGGGACGGCCGCCGTGGGCGGACGGGGACTTCTTCTTCTGGGACACGGACACCTCCGGTGGTCCAGTATCCCAGGTCGTCGGCGGCTTCCCGACGACGGCCGCGCACCTTTGGTGCGTCGCGGTGCCCGGGAACCGGCGGCTTCCCGACGGCGGCCGCGCTCCCCGGTAGCCCGTCCGGGCCCGGAACTAGACTGGATCCGCCATGGATGACCTCTTCGCCGCCCTCGGCCGTGCCGCCCGCCCTGACCGCCGTTCCGGATCCTCGGATCCGCAGACCGCCCTGCCCGGACTCGTGCCGACGTCCGTCACCTCCCGGCAGGCCGATCCGGAGGCGGGCTTCGACCCGGAGGCCGGTGCCGGCCGTCGCGGGGGAGCGCCCGCAACAGGCGGGCAGGCAGGCGGAGCCGTGGCGCCGCCGTCGCCGGAGTCGCTGGTGGAGGGGCTGAACCCGCAGCAGGCCGCCGCGGTGCAGCACACCGGCTCGCCGCTGCTGATCGTGGCCGGCGCGGGCTCGGGCAAGACGCGCGTGCTGACGCATCGCATCGCCTGGCTGCTGGCCATAGGCCATGCCCGCCCCCACGAGGTCCTGGCCATCACCTTCACCAACAAGGCCGCCGCGGAGATGCGCGAGCGCATCACCGGGCTGATCGGCCCCATGGCGCAGCGCATGTGGATCTCCACGTTCCACTCCTCGGCCGTCCGCATCCTGCGCAACGAGGCCTCGGCGATCGGGCTGAAGTCCACGTTCACCATCTACGACTCCGCGGACTCGCTGCGCCTGGTCACCCAGATCGCCAAGGCGCAGGACCTGGATCCGAAGCGGTTCCACCCCAAGGGCATCCTGAACAAGATCAGCTCGCTGAAGAACGAGCTGACCGAGGCGGACGACTACGCGGCCACCGTGGCCCAGAACGACCCGTGGGGCCAGGCCGTCTCCGCGGTCTACACGGACTACACCGCACGCCTGCGCCAGGCGAACGCCCTGGACTTCGACGACCTCATCGGCATGACCGTGCACATGTTCGAGGCGTTCCCGGCGATCCTGGACAACTACCGCCGCCGGTTCCGCCACGTGCTCGTGGACGAGTACCAGGACACCAACCACGCCCAGTACCGGCTGATCCGCCTGCTCGCCGGCCCGGCGGGCGTCCCGGACGGGGTGCAGACCCCGGGCGGCGAGCTGACCGTGGTGGGCGACTCGGACCAGTCGATCTACGCCTTCCGCGGCGCGGACATCCGCAACATCGTGGAGTTCGAGGAGGACTTCGCCGACGCGGCCACCATCAAGCTGGAGCAGAACTACCGCTCCACGCAGACCATCCTGGACGCCGCCAACGCGGTGATCTCGAACAACGCGGACCGCCGCCCCAAGTCCCTGTGGACGGCCGAGGGGGCGGGCGAGAAGATCGTCGGCTACACCGCGGAGAACGAGTCCGCGGAGGCCGAGTGGATCGCCTCGCAGATCGACCGGCTCCAGGACGAGCACGGCGTCCGCCCCAAGGACGTCGCCGTCTTCTACCGCACCAACGCCCAGTCCCGGTCGCTCGAGGAGCGTCTGGTCACCCGCGGCATACCGTACCGCGTCATCGGCGGCACGCGGTTCTACGACCGCAAGGAGATCAAGGACGCCCTGGCCTACCTGCGTGCGCTCGTGAACCCGGACGACGACATCAACGTCCGCCGCATCCTCAACGAGCCCAAGCGCGGCATCGGAGACCGCGCGGAGGGCGCCGTCGCCGCCTGGGCGGACCGCAACCGCATCCCGTTCTTCGCCGCCCTGCGGGACGCGGAGAACGCCCCCGGCATGGCGACCCGCTCGCTCAAGGCCGTCAGGGCCTTCGTGCAGATGATGGACGACCTCGCCCAGGTCGCGGAGACCTCGGACCCGGCCACCGTGCTCGAGGCCGTTCTGGAGCGGTCCGGCATGCTCGCCGCGCTGCGCGAGTCCGAGGACCTGCAGGACGAGTCCCGCGCGGACAACCTCGGCGAGCTCGTGGCCGTGGTGCGCTCCTTCTCCGCCTCGAACCCGGAGGGCACCCTCTCCGACTTCCTCGAGCAGGTCGCCCTCGTGGCGGACGCGGACCAGCTGCCGGCCGCACCGGACGTGGAGGGTGAGGCGCTCGCCGAGCAGCAGGGCCAGGTCACCCTGATGACCCTGCACACCGCCAAGGGCCTCGAGTTCCCGGTGGTGTTCCTGACCGGCATGGAGCACGGCGTCTTCCCGCACTCGCGCTCCATGACGGATGAGAAGGAGATGGCCGAGGAGCGCCGCCTGGCCTATGTGGGCCTGACCCGCGCCCGCGAGCGCCTGCACGTGACCCGTGCCGAGGTCCGCTCGCTGTGGGGCCAGCACCAGTACAACCCTCCGAGCCAGTTCCTCGCCGAGATCCCCGAGGCCCTCATCGACTGGGAGCGTGAGGGCGCCGTCCGTCCCGGCGGCGCGCAGTTCGGCTCCATCACCTCGCTGGCAGGAGCCGGCACCTCCCGGTACGCCCAGCGCTTCGGCGGGTCCGGGGCCACCGGTTCCGGGCGCGGCTCGTCCGGCCGCGCCTCCTCGTACGGATCCGGCGTCTACGGCTCCGGCACCCGGAGGAACGACGACGGCCCCGCGCCGCGTGTGCGGCAGCGCCTCACCCGCGGAGACGAAGCGAAGGACCTCACGGTGCCGACGGGCGTCGTCCGCGGCCAGGCGCCGAGGCGCGTCAGCCCGCAGCGCGAGGTCGTGAAGCTGGTTCCCGGGGACCGGGTGCGGCACGCGACGTTCGGCGAGGGGTCGGTCGTCGGCGTCTCCGGCGAGGGGGACAAGACGGTGGCCACCGTGACCTTCGCGGAGACCGGCGCGCAGAAGCGCCTGCTGCTCCGGTACGCGCCGCTGGAGAAGGTCGACTGACCAGCGGCCGGGAGGCGGACCCTGGCCCGTGATGGCGGGGCTGGTTCTCGGTTAGAGTGGGTTCGGAACGGTTGCCCGCCGGCCGTCGCCGTCCTCGTGCGGGACGGGGCCGGCGGGGTACGTTCGCCCGGGCGGGCACGCCTGTGCCGCGCCGGGCCCACTGTCTTCGACGTAGAAGGACTCCGTAACCGTGGACCTGTACGAGTACCAGGCGCGCGATCTGTTCGAGAAGCACGGTGTCCCCGTGCTCGCCGGCATCGTGGCGCAGACCCCGGAAGAGGCCAAGGCGGCCGCTGAGAAGATCGGCGGCGTGACCGTCGTCAAGGCGCAGGTGAAGGTCGGTGGCCGCGGCAAGGCCGGCGGCGTGAAGGTCGCCAAGACCGCCGACGAGGCCTACGAGCACGCCAAGGCCATCCTGGGCATGGACATCAAGGGCCACACCGTCCACCAGGTCATGATCGCCCAGGGCGCCGACATCGCCGAGGAGTACTACTTCTCCGTGCTGCTGGACCGCGCCAACCGCACCTACCTGGCCATGTGCTCGGTCGAGGGCGGCATGGAGATCGAGCAGCTGGCGGAGGAGCGCCCCGAGGCCCTCGCCAAGGTGCCCGTCTCCGCCCTGACCGGCATCGACGCCGAGACCGCGCAGAAGATCGTGGACGAGGCCGGCTTCCCGGAGGAGCTGAAGTCCGAGGTCGCCGCCGTCATCCAGAAGCTGTGGGGCGTGTTCGACAAGGAGGACGCCACCCTCGTCGAGGTGAACCCGCTGGTGAAGACCGGCGACGGCAAGATCCTCGCCCTGGACGGCAAGGTGTCCCTGGACGACAACGCCGGCTTCCGCCAGGAGGGCCACGCCGCCCTCGTGGACGAGCGCACCGAGGACCCGCTCGAGGCCAAGGCCAAGGAGAACGACCTCAACTACGTGAAGCTCGACGGCCAGGTCGGCGTGATCGGCAACGGCGCGGGCCTCGTGATGTCCACCCTGGACGTCGTCGCCTACGCCGGGGAGAACCACGGCGGCGTGAAGCCGGCCAACTTCCTGGACATCGGCGGCGGCGCGAACGCCGAGGTCATGGCCAACGGCCTCGACGTCATCCTCGGCGACGAGCAGGTCAAGTCCGTGTTCGTGAACGTCTTCGGCGGCATCACCTCCTGCGACGCCGTCGCCAACGGCATCGTGAAGGCCCTGGAGATCCTGGGCGACACCGCCACCAAGCCGCTGGTCGTGCGCCTGGACGGCAACAACGTGGAGGAGGGCCGCCGCATCCTCGATGAGGCGAACCACCCGCTCGTGACCCTGGCCGCCACCATGGACGAGGGCGCCGACAAGGCCGCCGAGCTCGCCCACGCCGCCAACTGAGCTTCTCGGAAAGACTGAGGTAAGACTGACATGTCCATCTACCTGAACAAGGACTCCAAGGTCATCGTCCAGGGCATCACCGGCGGTGAGGGCACCAAGCACACCCGCCTGATGCTCAAGGCCGGCACCAACATCGTGGGCGGCGTGAACGCCCGCAAGGCCGGCACCACCGTGTCCCACGAGGACAAGGACGGCAACGCCGTCGAGCTTCCGGTCTTCGGCTCCGTCACGGAGGCCATGGAGAAGACCGGCGCCGACGTGTCCGTGGCCTTCGTGCCGCCGGCCTTCGCCAAGGACGCCGCCATCGAGGCCATCGAGGCCGAGATCCCGCTGCTGGTGGTCATCACCGAGGGCATCCCGGTGCAGGACTCCGCCGAGTTCTTCGCCCTGTCCCAGTCCAAGACCGGTGAGGACGGCAAGCCGAAGACCCGCATCATCGGCCCGAACTGCCCCGGCATCATCACCCCGGGCGAGGCCCTGGCCGGCATCACCCCGGCCACCATCACCGGCTCCGGCCCGATCGGTCTGGTCTCCAAGTCGGGCACCCTGACCTACCAGATGATGTTCGAGCTGAACGACTTCGGCTTCTCCACCGCCATCGGCATCGGCGGCGACCCGGTCATCGGCACCACCCACATCGACGCCCTCGAGGCGTTCGAGGCCGATCCGGACACCAAGGCCATCGTGATGATCGGCGAGATCGGCGGCGACGCCGAGGAGCGTGCCGCCGAGTTCATCAAGGCCAACGTGACCAAGCCGGTGGTCGGCTACGTCGCCGGCTTCACCGCCCCGGAGGGCAAGACCATGGGCCACGCCGGCGCCATCGTCTCCGGTTCCTCGGGCACCGCCCAGGCCAAGAAGGAGGCTCTGGAGGCCGCGGGCGTGAAGGTCGGCAAGACCCCGTCCGAGACCGCCGAGCTCATGCGTGAGATCATGAAGGGCCTGGCCTGACCCAGACCCTCGGCCGCCGGGCCTGACGGCGCGGCGAGTCAGCGAACGGCCCCCTCACCCGTCAGGGTGAGGGGGCCGTCGTCGTGGTGTGGTCCTGTGCGGTGGCGGCAGAGGCGGAGTCAGAGCCACTCGCGGCGGCGGGCGAACCGCGCCGCGTCATGGCGAGTGGAGGTCTGGGTCTTCTGCATGGCGCTGGAGAGGTAGTTGCGGACCGTGCCCTCCGCGAGGTGCAGCTGTTGGGCGATCCTGGCCACGGAGTACCCCTCGCTCGTGGCGCGCAGGGCGTCGAGCTCCCGGTCGGTGAGGGGACAGTCGTCCGAGATCGCCCGGGCCGTGGTGTCCGGATCGATCCATCGCTGCCCGCTGTGCACCTTGCGGATCGCGTCGGCGATCTCCTCCGGCTCCGCCGACTTGGTGACGAACCCGGCGACCCCGGCCTTCAGGGCCCGTCGGAGCACCCCGGGACGGGCGTGGCGGGTGAGCATCACCACCGGGAGATCGGGGTGGGTCTGGCGGAGCGCCTCGACGGCGGCGATGCCGTCCAGCCCGGGCATCTCCATGTCCGTCACCAGCATGTCGGGATCGATGCGGCGCACCGCCTCGACCGCCTCATCGCCGTCGGCTGCCACCTCCTCGACGCGGATGCCGCCCTCCATCTCCAGCAGAGTGGCCAGTGCTGTGCGCAGGAGCTTCTCGTCGTCCGCCAGAACGATCCTGATCTCGTTCACGTCGCCTCCTCCTCGTCCGCGTCCCATCGTGCCTCGAGGGTGAACCGTCCGTCGTCACAGGAGACGTCCAGGCGGCCTCCGACTCCCGCGAGGCGGGACCGGAGGTTGGCCAGCCCTCCCGTGTGGTCCTCGGCGGGGACACCGATCACACCGTCATTGGAGATCACCACGTGCCCGGGGGCGAGGCTGATCTCGACCCGACGGGCGTCGGAGTGACGCAGGATGTTGGTGGTCGCTTCCCGGATCACGACGCCGGCCACGTGCTCGAACTCTTTGCGTCGCGGGCCGCCGGCGTCGTCGGCGGTGACGGTGATGCCTGCAGCTTTGAGCAGCGCGACGGAGTTCGCGAGCTCACCGCGCAGGGTCAAGTCGTGCCCGTCCTGTGCCAGCGCCTTGGTCTCGGCCATGGTCCGGCGCAGGGTCTGCTGGGCCTCGTCGAGTTCCCGCCGGGCCGCGTCGGGGTCCGTGGACAGCAGCCGCTGGGCGACGGCGATCTTGAGCTTCACCACGTGCAGCGCATGGCCTTGGATGTCATGGAGGTCCTGGGAGAAGCGCAGCCGCTCGGCATCGACAGAGGCCGCCCGCTCCTGCTCCGCACGCTCGTCCTGCAGGCGCATGAGATCGAAGGAGGCCCGGGAGTCGGGGATGGTCACGCACGCGACGCCCGTCAGCAGGACGCCCATGCCGAGATAGACCCACAGGGCCTGGGGGTCGGTGACGACCACGAGCACGCCGGCTGCTGCCCCGATGGTGAGCACCAGCAGGGTCACGACGGCCCTGGCCTGTCGGCTCCACATGACCTCGAGCGCACCGGGGAGGGCGAAGGCCAGTGCGCCGAGGGGAGTCAGCTCCCAGAGGGCGCTGAGAGCCCAGGTGAGGGTGCCCAGCGTGAGCACCGCCCAGCGAATCGGGGCGGCGACCTGCCGGTGCCACTGGGACAGCAGCCAGAGGCCGGCGATGAGGCCGGGTGCCAGCACGAGAGGAGGCCACGGCTCCACGGCCGACGTCAGGAGGGTGACGATGGCAGCGACGCCGAAGACTGCGAGCAGGACGAAGCTCGTCCTGCTGCGCAGTCTTCGCGTCTCCGATGTGTGCTCGGAGGTCATCGGCACTCCTGTTCAGTCAGTGCGTGGATCGGGTGCTCCTCAGGTGGCCGCCTGCCCCTGTCGCTCGACGGCCTTGTTGCTGGCCGAGAACGCCACAGCGGTCGCGACGACGGAGACGACCATGCCGACGATCAGCCAGGTGGCGTCGGCGGTGCCCCGTGCCGGGATCCAGGAGGTGATCTCAGAGGGCAGGATCTCAGGGATGGGCAGGTAGTGCAGCGTCAACATGATGCCGAATGCGGTGGCACAGAGGAGCAGGATGAATGCGATGGTCCGGATGGTCTTCATGGGAGCCTCCCGTGTCCAGGTCGATGGCTTGTACTCTTCTTCTCTCCGGTGGCCCCGATCCGCCGGGGGTGCCGCGGGACCGGAACGACATCCACCCTTCCGTCAGCGGTCCACCCTGCACCAGTGACGCAGCGTCACGCTTGCGCACCAACTCTGTCATGCCGCGCAGTGACGTGACCTCACTGCCGGGCAGGCAGTGCCCGTTGGTTGTGTGAGGGTCATGCAGAACACCACGCTTCGAACCACACCCGCCGCCCCCACTGCCGACGGCGTCCGTTCAGAGACGGTCGTCGAGATGAAGGACCTTCGCGTCGACTACGGAGACTTCACCGCTGTCGACGGGGTCGACCTGGAGATCCGGCGCGGCGAGTTCCTTGGTCTGCTCGGCACCAACGGCGCCGGCAAGACCACGACCATCGAGGTGATGGAGGGACACCGGGCCCCGACCGCCGGCTCCGTCCGTGTCTTCGGGCAGGACCCGAGCAACCGGTCCCTCCGCAGCCGAGTTGGGATCATGCTCCAGGAGAGCGGATTCGCCCCGGATCTGACCGTGCGCGAGACCCTCGCGCTGATCGGTCGTCTGACCCGGCGGGACGACGACGTCGACCGTGTCCTGGACCTCGTGGACCTCCGCCGGCGTCGGGACACCCGGACCGGGCAGCTCTCCGGCGGTGAGAAGCGCCGCCTCGACTTCGCCACGGCGATCTTCGGCTCACCGGAGCTGATCTTCCTCGACGAGCCCACCACGGGGTTGGACATCGAGGCACGCGACGCCCTCTGGCACGTCGTAGACCGGCTGCGTGACGAGGGCGCGACGATCCTGCTCACCACTCACTACCTCGAGGAGGCCCAGGAGAGGGCTGACCGCATCGCGCTCATGCACAGCGGTCGCATCCATCGGCAGGGGACGGTCGCCGAGCTCACCTCGGCCTCCCCCTCGACCATCAGCTTCCGGCTGAGCCGTGAGCTCACCGTCCCGTTCGAGGACGCGACGATCGCGCCCGGCGGCGGGGTCACCATCCCCACCACGAACCTCCAGGAAGATCTGTACCGCCTCCTGGTGTGGTCCCGCTCCCGCGATGTGGAGCTCGAGGGCCTGAACGTCGGAGCCAAGGGACTCGAATCCCTCTTCCGCGCCCTGAACGCCTGATCTCACGTCCTCACGACCGACTCGACCACCACAAGAGGAGCCCGCAATGTTCGCCATCGCCCGCAGCGAGATGACACAGCTCGTCCGCAACCGCCTTGTCGCCGCCTCGTCGTTGTTCATCCCCCTCGCTTTCAGCGCGGTCCTGATCTTCAACCGCGAGAACTTCGGGGGTACCCCGGTGACGGCAGCTCTGATCCTGGTCACCGTGACCGCCATGGGCACTTACATCACGGCGACCACCACTCTGGCCTCCCGTCGCCAGAACCTGTTCCTGAAGCGTCTGAGGTCCACCGCGGCGAAGGACGCCTCCATCCTGAGCGGTCTCGTGCTGCCGGTCGCACTCGTGAATGTGATCCAGGCCGGCGTCATCGTCGCGGTTCTGTCTGCCGTGGGCACCCCTCCGGTGGGGGTCGCGGCCGTCGTGGCCGCCGTCGTCGTCCTGGAGTTGATGTTCGTGGGCGCAGCCATCGCGACGGCGGGTCTCACCAACTCCCCGGACCACGCGCAGGTGACCACGCTGCCCCTGTTCGTGGTCGTCCTCGGCGCGGCCATGTGGGTCGGTCTGACGGGCACGGAGGAGCTCACCGCGGTCAAGCGCCTGCTCCCCGGCGGCGCCGTGACCGAGCTCATCATCGAGGGATGGAGCGGCATGGCCCTGCATGAGACCGTCAGCCTGCTGCTGCCGAGCCTCGCCTTCGTCGTTGCGGCCTTCGCCGCGGCGAAGAGCACCTTCCGGTGGGAGCCGCGGGCCTGACGCCCACATGGCCGCTCCCTCCGCTCCCGGAATCCTCTCGACTCAGCGGCCCGCTCCTCGAACATGTCCGGTGCGCGGCCAGGGTTGAAGCGGGCCGCGAAGCGCAGAGTGAGGGCAGGACACGGTGCGAAGCGCGCAGAGTGAGGGCAAGACACGGTGTTGAGATTGAAAAACGTGACCGTGTTGTATCCCCAAAGCGCGGGGTCTTGTCCCCAAAGCGCGGGGTCTTGTCTCCAAAACGCCAGGGCCTCAGGCCCAAGAGCCAGGAGGACGGGTGCTCAGCCCACCTGCGCGCCGAAGAGCAGGCCCAGCACGTAGGTGACGCCGGCGGCGCCGAAACCGATGGCGAGCTGACGCAGCGCGCGGGCCATCGGGGAGGAGCCGGAGAGCACACCCACCACGCCGCCGGTGAACAGCAGAGCGCCGCCCACCAGCACCAGCGCGAGCACGAGGGCGGTCATACCGGCCAAGCCGAACAGGTACGGGAGGATCGGGATGAGCGCGCCCACGGCGAAGAAGCAGAAGGACGAACCGGCGGCGGTCCAGGCCGAGCCGATCTCCGCGTAGTCGTCGGAATGGTCCACCGGGCCCTTCGAGCCGTCCGGGCGGGCGGAGTACTTCGGGTTGCAGTCGCAGTTCAGGTAGCCGAGGCGCTCGAGGGCGCGGTGCTTGGCGTCCTCCTCGGACATCCCGCGGGCGAGGTAGACGAGTTCGAGCTCGTTGGCGTCGATGTCCAGGTACTCGGCGGCCTCCAGGGTCACGTGGGTGGGAGAGGATGCCTCCAGCAGTTCGCGCTGGGAGCGGACGGACACGAATTCCCCGGCCGCCATGGACAGGGCACCGGCCAGCAGGCCGGCCACACCGGTGAACAGCACCACGGAGGGTGCCACACCGGTGGCCCCGATGCCCATCACCAGGGCCAGGTTGGACACGAGGCCGTCATTGGCGCCGAACACGGCGGCACGGAAGGAGCCGGCCAGCTGCTCACGGCCCCGGGCGGCAAGGCCGCGCACGACCTCCTCGTGGATCGCCTCGTCCGCGGCCATGCCCTCCGGCACGTCCGAGTCCTTGGCGTAGGGGCTGTCCGACTCGGCGCGCTGGGCCAGGGCCAGCACGAACACGGAGCCGAAGATGCGGGCGAGCCACCGCAGCAGCAGACGGTGGAAGGAGGGCCGCGGCGGGTTCTCCGCGTGCTTCCCGAGCAGGGTGCGCCAGTGCTGTTCGTGGCGCTTCTCCGCCTCCGCCAGGCCGAGCAGGATCTCGCGCTCCACGCCGTGGCGGCGGGCGGCGATGTCCCGGTAGATCTGGCCTTCGGCGATCTCGTCCGCGAGGTAGCGGCGCCAGCGGCGGATCTGCTGGGGCGTGGGGGCCGCCGAAGCCGCGGCAGCGGTGGCGTCGGCGGAGTCCGGGCCGTCGGTGGACGTGGACATGCAGTCTCTCCTGGGGAGTCGCGGTGGGGCGCCGGGACCCGGCGCACGCGGTGCCTGTGGCGCGGTCTGTCCAGGCCGCGGGCACCGGTCCATCCTAGACCCGCGCCCTGCGTGCCCGACCTGCGTGCCCGCCCGGCGTGCGCGTACCTGGCTTGCGTGTCCTGGCCCGCCCGGCGTGCCCCTGCCGGAAGCCGGCCCAGGGCACCCCGCGCGCCCGTGCCCGGCAACCAGCGCCGCACCCGTTCCGTAAGCCAGCACCGGGCGCTCGTCCTGTCAGCCAGCGCCGGGCACCCGTCCTGTCAGCCGATCGCCTCGTCCGCCACACGGAGCGCCTCGTCCAGCACGTCCAGGCCGGTGTGCAGGTCCTCGTCGGACATGTTCAGCGGCGGGGCCAGGTGGATGCGGTTGAAGTTGGCGAACGGCAGCACGCCGCCGGCCTTCAGGGCGCCGACCACCCTGTTCATCTCCTCCGAGGACCCGCCGTAGGGTGCCAGCGGCTCCTTGGTCTGCCGGTCCTTCACCAGCTCCACGGCCCAGAAGGCTCCGAGGCCGCGGACGTCGCCCACGGACGGGTGCTTCTCCTTGATCTCGGCCAGGCGCGGGGCGAAGACCTCCTCACCCATCCGCTTCGCGTTCTCCACCATGCCCTCCTCGCGCATGGCGCCGATGGTGGCCACGGCGGCGGCGCAGGCCAGCGGGTGGCCGGAGTAGGTGAGTCCGCCGGGGTAGACGCGCTCGCCGAAGGTCGTGCGGATCGCCTCGGAGACGATGACGCCGCCGAGCGGGACGTAGCCGGAGTTGACGCCCTTGGCGAAGGTGATCAGGTCCGGGTCCAGGTCCCAGTGGTCCAGGGCGAACCAGGCGCCGGTGCGGCCGAAGCCGACCATGACCTCGTCCGCGATGAACATGATTCCGTGGCGCCGGCACAGCTCCCGGGCGCCGCGGAGGTATCCGGCCGGCGGGACGTAGACGCCGGCCGAGCCCGGCACGGTCTCCAGGATCAGCGCGGCGATGGTGTCCGGGCCCTCCAGCAGGATGGTGTGCTCCAGGTGCTCCAGCGCGCGTTCGGCCTCTTCCTCCTCGGTCTCGGCGTGGAAGTAGGAGCGGTACGGGTAGGAGGGCAGGAAGTGGACGGCGCCCTCGGTGGCGAGGTCGTTGGACCAGCGGCGTGGGTCCCCGGTGACGTTCACGGCCAGGTTCGTGCCGCCGTGGTAGCTGCGGTAGGCCGAGAGGACCTTGTGGCGGCCGGTGTGCAGGCGGGCCATGCGGATGGCGTGCTCGTTGGCGTCCGCACCGGCGTTGGTGAAGAACACGTGCTCCATGCCCTCCGGGGCCAGCTCGGCGACGAGCCGTGCGGCCTCGGATCGGGCGTCGTTCACGTGGGCCGGGGCGATGGTGCAGATCTTCGCGGCCTGCTCCTGGATCGCCTTCACCACGGCGGGGTGCTGGTGCCCGATGTTCGTGTTGACCATCTGCGAGGAGAAATCGAGCAGGCGGTGCCCCTCGCCGTCCCAGACGGCTGAGCCCTCGGCGGCCACCACGGTCATGGGGTTCAGCCTGTCCTGGGCGGACCAGGAGTGGAACACGTGAGCGCGGTCCAGTTCGGCGGCGCGGCGGCCGGCGGCCTTCAGCTCCTCGGTGACGGGTCCGGTGGTCGGTGACATGGGTCCTCCTGCATGCGGGGGCGATGCACTCACGAGTATGACCCTGGTCACGTCCGCCCGGACAGAGGTGACCGTTCCTCCGACAGGGGAGGGGCCGTCGTCGGGAAGGAGGACGCTTCCCGACGACGGCCCCTCGCCTCACGGACGGAGCCTCACCGGCCGCCGGGCACGCTGCTGCACGCAACCTGATCTGCAGACGGCGGCGGCTCGTGCCTGCGCGCTCAGCGGGCGATCATGCCGTGGGGGTCGATGATGAACTTCTCCACGGAGCCCTGGTCGAACTCCGCATAGGCCTGGGGCGCCTCGTCCAGGGTGATCACGCGGGGGTTGACCAACTCCGTCAGGTACGGCATCCGGTCCCACAGGATGGACATCATCAGCTGGCGGTTGTAGCGCATGATGGGCGCCTGGCCGCCGATGATGTGGGGCGACTTGATCCAGGCCTTGCCGAAGTCCACCGGGAAGGTGCCCTCCTGCTCGGCCTTCGTCTCTGCGAGCGGGTCCGGCCCGTAGATGCCGATGATGCCCGTGGCACCGCCCGGACGGGTGATGTCCAGGACCTGGTTCACGGCGGCGATCGGCTGCATCTCATCTGACGCGGAGCCCAGGCCGTGGGCCTCGGAGCCGACGCAGTCCACCGCGCAGTCCACCATCGGCTCGCCGAGGATGTCGTTCACGGCGTCCTGCAGGTTCTCCGTGGCGGAGAGGTCGATGGTCTCGCAGCCGTGCTTGCGCACCAGCTCCAGCCGGGAGGCGTCCTGGTCGCCCACGATGATGCACGAGGCGCCCAGCAGCCGAGCGGCGGCCGCGGCGCACCGGCCCACGGGGCCGGCACCGGCGATGTAGACGGTGGAGCCGGGCTTGGCGCCGGCCTCCATGAGACCGTGGAACGCCGTGGGGAGGATGTCCGAGAGCACGGCCAGATCCAGGATCTTCTCCATCGCCTGCTCCTGGTCCGGGAAGCGCAGCAGCTGGAAGTCGGCATACGGCACGAACAGGTACTCGGCCTGTCCGCCCTGGAAGTCGCCCAGATTGAAGCCGTAGGCGGCGCAGGCCTGGTCCGGGTTGGCGGTCTCACACACCTCGGTGCGGCCGGCGCGGCAGTTGCGGCAGCGGCCGCAGGCCACGTTGAACGGCACGGAGACGAGGTCGCCCTCCTTCAGGAACTGGACGTCGCTGCCGACCTCCAGCACCTGGCCGGTCATCTCGTGACCCAGCACCATGCCCTCGGGCACGGGGAAGGACCCGCGGTAGATGTGCAGGTCGCTGCCGCAGATGTTGGTGGCGACGATCTTGAGGATGACGCCGTGCGGGGCGGCGGAGCCGTCAGGCATCTGCAGGGTGGGGAAGTCCAGCTCGTCGACGCGCACGTCCTTGATGCCGTGGAATGCCACGGCGCGATTCTTGGTCGTCATGGGAACTGCTGCCTTTCTGTGTACAGCGGGGCCCCGGCGGGGCGAGGGACGGGGCGAACCCGACGGGGAGTCCCGGTCCCAGGCTGTACGCAAACACTAGGGGGCGGGCGGAGGCCGACGGAAGGGTTCCGCACCGCTGGCCGGGGCCGACGACGACGTGCCGCCGGTGTGTTGCCGACCACATGGCGGGGGTCTACGGTAAACAGGTGTTGCTCGACGGGCAACACGCGGCCCGAGCCACGCACGATGCGGGCTTGCGCTGGAACAAGGACGGGTGCGTAGACGCCACCGACGCGAGGAAGGAGCGCGATGAAGGTCCTCCCTCTCGAGGCCGCGCCGGACCAGGCGCTGATCGGCCGCCGGCTGCGCGCCCTGCGCGAGGCACGGCGGCTCACGGTCGCCCAGCTGGCCGAGGCGGCCGGCGTCAGCAAGGGCTTCCTCTCCCGGCTCGAGCGGGATCTGACGAGTCCGTCCGTCAGCACGCTCATCACCCTGTGCCAGGTGCTCGGCGCGAGCCCGGGCGAGGTCCTGGACGCACCCGAGGTGACGGTCGTGCGCCTGTCCGACGCCCCCGCGGTCAGCCTCGGCGGCGAGGGCATCCGGGAGCGCCTGATCACCCCGCGCGGCCGCCGCGACCTGCAGATCCTGCGCGCTGACATCGCGCCGCGCGGCCGCGGGGAGGCGGAGCTGTACACGGTGGACTGCCGTGTGGAGGCGGTGCACGTGGTCACCGGCCGCCTCGAGCTGCGGACCACCGAGGCCGTGCACCTGTTGGAGGAGGGGGACACCGTCACCTTCTCCGGCCGCGAGCCTCACTCGTGGGCCAACCCGGACGACCGTCCCGCCGTCGTGCTGTGGACCCTCGTGGGCCACGCCTGACCCCTCCCGGCGCCCCCGCCGGAGAGACCAGACGGACCCGATCGACCAGACCAGACCGAACCAGGCAAGACCAGACCGAACCGAACCACCCAGAGAGGACATCCAGATGCTCGAGATCCCCCGCGTCGAGGAGAACGGCCGCCTCGGCCCCGTGAACTCCGCCCTCGTGCCCCGCTTCGGCGGCGCCCCCACCTACGCCCTGCTGCCGCGCCTGGACGAGGCGCAGGCCGCCGGCATCGACCCGGAGATCAAGGTGGTCGGCGTGCCGTTCGACGCCGGCGTCTCCTACCGCCCGGGCGCCCGCTTCGGCTCCGGCCACGTCCGCCAGTCCTCTCGCCTGCTGCGCCCGTACAACCCCGCCACGGACACCTCCCCGTTCGCCCAGGCCCAGGTGGTGGACGCCGGGGACATGGCCGTGAACCCCTTCAACATCAACGAGGCCATCGAGATGATCCAGCAGGACGCCATGGACCTCACCGAGGACGGCTCCTCGCTGATGACCATCGGCGGCGACCACACGATCGCCCTGCCGCTGCTGCGCGCCGCCTCCGCCCGCGCCGGCGAGCCGGTGGCCCTGCTGCACTTCGACGCCCACCTGGACACCTGGGACACCTACTTCGGCGCCGAGTACACCCACGGCACCCCGTTCCGCCGTGCGGTGGAGGAGGGCATCCTGGACACCGAGGCGATCTGCCACGTCGGCACCCGTGGCCCGCTGTACGGCAAGAAGGACCTGGACGAGGACCACCGTCTCGGCTTCGGCATCGTCACCTCCTCCGACGTCGTCAAGAAGGGTGTGGACGAGGTCGTGGACGCTCTGCGTCAGCGCATCGGCGACCGCCCGCTGTACATCTCCGTGGACATCGACGTGTTGGACCCGGCCCACGCCCCGGGCACCGGCACCCCGGAGGCCGGCGGCATGACCTCCCGCGAGCTGCTGGAGATCCTGCGCGGCCTGCGCGGCATGAACCTCGTCGGTGCCGACGTGGTGGAGGTCGCCCCGGCCTATGACCACGCCGAGATCACCGGTGTGGCCGCCTCCCACGTCGCCTATGACCTGATCACCCTGATGGCCGACCGTCGTGCCGAGCAGGCACAGGAGGAGACCGCATGAGCGCCGCAGACGCCCCGCGCCGCAACGGCGGGGATCTTGCCGTCGAGACCCTCAGCGCGCTCGGCGCACGCACCGTGTTCGGCATCCCGGGCCAGCATGCCCTGGGCCTGTTCGATGCCCTGTCCCGCTCCTCGCTGGAGTTCGTCTCCAACCGCGTGGAGAACAATGCCGCGTTCGCCGCGGACGGCTACGCCCGCGCCACCGGCGAGGTCGGTGTGCTGTTCCTGTCCACCGGCCCCGGCGCCCTGACCTCCCTGGCCGGACTGCAGGAGGCCTACGCCACGGGCGTTCCCATGGTGGTCATCGCCTCCCAGATCCCGCTCTCGGGCCTGGGCGCACGCCGCAAGGGCATGATCCACCAGCTGGACGACCAGAAGGCCTCGGCCAAGAACGTCACCAAGGCCCAGCACACCGTCCACCACGCCTCCGGCATCCCCTCGGCCATCCAGGACGCCTGGGCTGAGGCCATCACCGTGCCCCAGGGGCCGGTGTGGGTGGAGATCCCGCAGGACGTGCTGCTCGGCGAGGTCCAGGTCCCGCCGGTGCGCGACGCGCTCGCCGTGCCCTACGAGCACCCGCCGCGCGCGGAGCTCGTGGAGGAGGCCGCCCGCTGGCTCGGCGGCGCCGAGAAGGTCGCGGTCGTCGCCGGCGGCGGTGTGCGCCGCTCCGGCCGTGAGGCGATGGAGTCCCTGAAGCAGGTCGCCGAGCATCTGCAGGCCCCGGTGGTCTGCTCGCCCGGCGGCAACACCGCGTTCCCCTGGGAGCACCCGCTGTCCCTGGGCGCGTGGGTGGAGGACCGCTACGTGACCGAGGTCCTGGAGGAGGCTGATGTTCTTCTGGTGGTCGGTTCGTCCCTGGGGGAGGTCACCTCGAACTACTTCACCCTGGAGCCGCGCGGCCGTCTGATCCAGATCGACGCGGAGCCGCGTGTGCTGGAGACCAACCACCCGACCCTCGGCATCCGTGCGGACGCCGGTTCGGCCCTGGCCGCCCTGGCCGCCGCCCTGCGTGGCGAGGTCCTCGAGCCGCACCCGTACCTCGAGGGGCTCAACGTCCTCGGCATGAAGTCGATCTCCACCGAGCTCGCGGTGCCGGCACGCGAGGCCGACGCCGCCGCCTGGGGCGGGAAGTCCGCCCGGCAGAAGGTGGCCGAGGTCAACGCCCGCGTGACCGCCCGCCTGGACGCCCAGGACCTGAGCCGTGAGCGGCAGTTCATGGAGGACATCCGCGCCGCCGTGCCGGAGTCAATGCAGACCTTCTGGGACATGACGATCGCCGCGTACTGGGGCTGGAACTGCTGGGACGCCCGCTCCGGGCAGTTCCACTCCGCGCAGGGCGCCGGCGGCCTCGGCTACGGCTTCCCCGCCGCCTTGGGCGGTGCGCTCGGGCTGGCACAGCAGGGCAAGACCGGCATCGACGGCCGCGTGCTGGCCGTGGCCGGTGACGGCTCCTCGATGTACTCCATCGCCGAGCTCGCCGCCGCCCGGCAGCACAACGCCGCGGTCACCTGGCTGATCATCGACGACGGCGGCTACGGCATCCTCCGCGAGTACATGGAGGGCGCCTTCGGCCAGGCCACCGCCACCGAGTTGGACCGCCCGGACTTCGCGAAGCTGGCCGAGTCCTTCGGCATCCCGGCCGAGACCGTGGCCGTGGAGGACGTCCGCGAGGCGCTCGAGCGGAACTTCGCCGCCGAGGGCCCGAACGTGGTTGTCGTGCAGACCACGCTCGCCATGTGGGCCCCGAGCCACCTCGGCGAGGCCCCGGAGGTGCCGGTGGCCTGACGCCGGACGCCTACGTTCTGCCGCCCCCGCCACGCCTTCCGGCTGCGGGGGCGGCAGGGCGGAAACGTCGAGGATCAGGGTGCCGCCCTTGACGTCGGCCTCTCAGGGCTATAACGGCACCGTGGACGTGCCGATCGACACCACCACCGAGCAGCAGCAGCCGTCCGGAAGCGGGCACCCGTGCCCTCCTCTAGGCTGTCCGCATGACTGAGATCCCCGTCACGTCCTCAGCCGGCGCCACCCTCGGCGGTCCGGGCCGGGCCCCGAGCACGGTTCCGTCCCCGGCCTCCGCCCAGAGCTCCTCCGCGTCCACCGTCCGCGGCGCCGATGCCGTGGTCCTGGGCCACGGCCTGGCCGGGCTGGTGGCCACGGTGGAGCTGCTGGAGGCCGGCCGCCGCGTGGTGCTGGTGGACCAGGAGCGCGCCACGGACCTCGGCGGCCAGGCGTACTGGTCCTTCGGCGGCCTGTTCCTGGTGGACTCGCCGGAGCAGCGCCGGCTGGGCGTGAAGGACTCCGTGGAGCTGGCCTGGTCCGACTGGCAGGCCACCGCCGGCTTCACCGGCCCGGAGGACGCCCTCCCCAAGGCCTGGGCGGAGGCCTACGTGCACTTCGCCCACCAGGAGAAGCGGGCGTGGCTGCGCGAGCGCGGCCACCGGCTGTTCCCGGTGGTCGGCTGGGCCGAGCGCAAGGTCCCGGCTCCGGGGGTGGGCGGCAACTCCGTGCCGCGCTTCCACATCAGCTGGGGCACCGGCCCGGGGGTGGTGGAGCCGTTCTCCCGCGTGGTGGAGCAGGCCGCCTTCGACGGCCGCCTCACCTATCTGCCCCGTCACCGCGTCACCGAGCTGCTCACCTCCGGCGGTGCCGTCACCGGTGTGGCTGGCCAGGTCCTGGCGGACGACGACGGCGCCCGCGGCACCGCCTCGAACCGCACCGTGGTGGGGGACTTCCGGATCGAGTCCGCGGCCGTGGTGGTGGCCACCGGAGGTGTGGGGGCGGACCATGAGCGGGTCCGGGAGGTCTGGCCGGAGCGGCTCGGCCCGGCCCCGCAGGACATGCTCTCCGGCGTGCCCGCGTATGTGGACGGCTCCGGCATCACGGTGGCCGAGCGGGCCGGGGCCCGCCTGCTGCACCCGGACCGCATGTGGCACTACACCGAGGGCATCAAGAACTGGGATCCGATCTGGCCCGGCCACGGCATCCGCATCCTGCCCGGCCCGTCCTCGCTCTGGCTGGACGCCACCGGCCGGCGTCTGCCGCACCCGCGCTGGCCCGGCTTCGACACCCTCGGCACCCTCGGTGAGCTGCGCGGCGCCTCGGCCTCGGCACCGCAGGGCGTCCGCACGGACCCGGCCGGCGAGCACTCCTGGTTCGTGCTGAACCACAGGATCATCGGCAAGGAGTTCGCCCTGTCCGGGTCGGAGCAGAACCCGGATCTGACCGGCCGCTCCGCCGCCAGGTCCTCGGCCGCGTCACCCAGGACATGCCGGGCCCGGTGCGCGACTTCCTGGAGAAGGGAGAGGACTTCGTCACCGCGGACACCGTCGGTGAGCTCGTGGCGAAGATGAACGCCCTGGTCCCGGAGGGGCCGAGGGTGGATGAGGCCGCCGTGCAGGCCGCCGTCGCCCAGCACGAGGCCGGCGCCGAGCGCCCCGGCGCGGAACCGCAGCTGGACGAGGTCCGCGCGGCCCGGAGGTACCTCGGGGACAAGCTGATCCGCACCGTGCCCCCGCACCGGCTGACCGATCCGAAGGCCGGCCCGCTGATCGCCGTGCGCCTGCACACCCTGACCCGCAAGACCCTCGGCGGCCTGCACACGGACCTGCACTCCCGTGCCCTGGACGCCGGCGGCCAGGTCATCCCGGGCCTGTATGCCGCGGGTGAGGCGGCCGGCTTCGGCGGCGGAGGCATGCACGGCTTCCGTGCGCTGGAGGGCACCTTCCTCGGCGGCTGCCTGTTCTCCGGCCGCACCGCCGGCAGGTCCGCGGCCGCCGAGACTGCCTGAGCCCGGCCTCCTTCACACGCAAGTTCACACGCAAGGCCCCGGTGAGCCTGTGCTCACCGGGGCCTTGCTGGTGTCTGGCAGATCAGTCGCTCGGCTGGGTGCCGTCGCGCTCCGGGTGGGTGCCGAAGGCGAAGTGGCGGCCGGTCACGGAGGTGATGTCGATCTCCACGTAGAAGTCCTTGAGGGTGGGGACCCACGGGGCGATGCAGAGGGACTCGGCGTGGGCGATCTCCGCCTCGGTCTCCAGCCTGCGGGCGGTGCCGCGGGCCAGGACGGACCAGGCCTGGTCCGAGAGGATGCCGTCCGCCTGCAGCACCACGCTCGGGTTGATGGTCAGCTCGGCGAGCTTGGAGCCCGGCGCCGTGCGGAAGTAGGCCTTGCCCTCGCCCCAGGCGACGTTCACGGGCACGATGTCCGGCTCCCCGTTCACGGCCAGGCCGAGGCGGGCGTGCTGGGTGCGGCGCAGCAGCTTCCAGCACTGCTCCTCGGACAGGACCAGAACGGGCTCCCCGTCGGCGTGCTCGAACATCATCGGCGAACCCGACTCGCGGGCGACGTTCATCATGGACGGCTTGTCGGTGTCAGTCATGCGGGGACCTCCTCGCTGCCTGTTCCCAGGCGATCTGGTTCCTCTCCCCAGTCTAGGTCCCGGCGGTGAGCCGCGTCCGGATGATGTCGTCCAGGACCCGCAGGGCTGTGGGGGCGCTCCGGCCCGGGGCCAGGGCCAGGGCGAACGGGGTCGTGTGGTCCCCGCCGACCCAGGTGCCGCCGGCGGCGCGCAGCAGGTGCACGCCGGCGGCCACGTCCCACGGCTTCGTGTCCACGTAGAGGGCCGCGTCTGCCCAGCCGGCCGCCGTGTACGCCAGCTCCAGAGCGCCGGAGACCGTCCGCCGGACCGTGGCGTAGGTGCGCACCAGCTCGCCGAACCGCTCCAGCGCCGCGGACCCCTCCAGGGCCAGGGCCTCGCCGGCAGGGTAGGAGGTCACCAGGTTCAGGCCGTGCTCGCCGAGTGCCGCGTCCGGGGCCGGGCGGGCCGCCTCGGCCAGGGGACGTTCGTCCGTCACGACGACGGCACCGACCTGGCGCGCGTCGCTCGCCTTCTCGGGGCTGTCGGGGCAGGGTGGGGCAGCGGTGTTGGGGGAGGGCAGCCGGAGGGCGGCGAGCCAGGCGCCGGTGTCGTCCGAGGAGAACACCTGCCCCGCGGCCGGATCCGCGATCGCCGCGGCGACGAGCTCGCCGTCCACCTCCGCGGCGATCGAGACGGAGAACATCGCGAAGCCGTGCGTGAAGTTCGAGGTGCCGTCGATCGGGTCCACGATCCACCGCAGCGGATGGTCCGGGTCCCCGTGGGCGCCGGTCTCCTCGCCGAGGACCTGCGACCCCGGGACGGCGTCCGTCAGGGCGCGCACCAGTGCGGCCTCGGTGGCGCGGTCGTACTCGGTGACCAGGTCGTGGTGGTTGGTCTTCAGGCTCGGGTGGGCGGCCGTCGTCGGGACACAGGGGCCGGCGCGGAAGGCGGCCCGCAGGGCCGGCACGCACCCGGCGGCGGCGTCTACGGCGACTCGCCGCAGGACGGCGGGGGAGGGGACGGAGGGCAGGTCGCGGGCCATGCGTCCACAGTAGTGAGACGTCGCACGAACGCGTGCACGCGCGGGCGCACTGTGAGATTCTTGGAGACTGTGGTCCGTCTCCGCCGGGGGCGGCCGCGCCCTCGTCCGTGCCGGAGCATCGCCCCGCGCGGGCGTTCCGTCCCCCGCACGTGAGGAGCTTCCCCTTGCCTCGTCCGGTCAACAAGTCTGCGGCCTACTATCCGGGCCTGGACGGTCTCAGGACGATCGCCGTGGGCCTCGTGGTCGCCTACCACATCGGTGTGCCCGGAACGAGCGGCGGCCTGCTCGGCGTCGGCGTCTTCTTCACGCTGTCCGGCTTCCTCATCACCATGCTCCTGCTCAACCGCTGGGAGAAGCACGGGGACCTGGACCTCAGGCACTTCTGGATCCGCCGCTTCCGCCGCCTGCTGCCGGCGGTGGTGGTGCTGCTGCTCGTGGTGATGGTGGCCACCATGGTCGTCCACCCGGACAAGCTCGGGGACCGCGGCGAACAGGCGTTCTTCGCCCTGATCTACGTGGCGAACTGGCACACGATCTTCACCGGCGGCTCCTACTTCGAGCAGTTCGACGGGCCCTCCCCGCTGGACCACCTGTGGTCCCTGGCGGTGGAGGAGCAGTTCTACGTGGTGTGGCCGCTGCTGCTGCTCGGCATGCTCACCCTGTTCAAGGCCAAGAAGGACGGCGAGGGCACCGGGGCCGCGTTCGCGAAGGCCGCCGTGACCACCTTCGTGCTGGGCGCGCTCTCCTTCGTGCTGCTGGCGATGCTGGCCGACCCGACCGGCGACTCCACCCGCGCCTACGAGGGCACCGACACCCGTGCCGGCGGCCTGCTCTGGGGCGCCGTGCTGGCGATGCTGTGGCGGCCGAAGAAGGTCGCGAAGATCCAGTCCGAGAAGGCCCTGTGGACCCTGGACATCCTGGGGGCGCTCGGCGTGGCCGGCATCCTCTACCTGGCCGCCACCACCGACCAGCTGGACCACAGCCTCTACACCTGGGGCATCGCCGCGCTGACGGTCTCCACGATCCTCGTGCTGATGCCGCTGATCCACGCACATTCCTGGACCAACCGGGTCCTCGGCATCGCGCCGCTGCGCTGGATCGGTGAGCGGTCCTACGGCATCTACCTGTGGCACATGCCCGTGGTCGCGTTCCTGCCGGAGCGCACCCTGTACGGCCAGGACGTGTGGCGCGGCCTGGTGGTCGTGGCGCTGACCGTGGTGTTGGCCGAGCTGTCCTGGCGGTTCGTGGAGGACCCGATCCGCCGGCACGGCTTCCTTCCGCTGATCACCGGCAAGGCCCAGCGCAAGGCCCGTGCCCAGCGCGCGGAGGTGTCCGAGGGCGACGTCCGTGCCTCCCGCGCCCAGGTGGAGCAGACCCCGGTGCCGAAGGTCGCCGGCCGCGGCGTGCTGGCCGCCGGCTCCGTGGGCGTGACCCTCCTGGCGATCGGCGCGATGGTCGGCATCGCCGTGTTGCCGCAGAAGTCCGTGGTGGAGATCGCCCGGGAGGAGCAGGCGAAGCAGGCCGACACCTCCGCCGGGGACCCGGACGGCGAGGGTGCCGTGGCGTCCCCGACGCCGACGAAGCCCGTGGCCCGCCCCGCCGCGACCGAGACGTCCTGCGAGACCGTGGTCCACATCGGCGACTCCACGTCCATCGGCCCGTCCAACAACTCCCTGACCATGGTGAAAGACCCGGCCAAGCGCATCACCGCCCAGTACGAGGCCGTGGGCGTGCAGACCGTCATCGAGGAGGTGGCCGGAGGCCGCTCCATGATCGAGACCCTCGAGCCGTCCGAGCTCAACCCCGGTGAGAAGGGCACCAACGCCCCGGACACCATGCGCGAGCACGCCGGCGAACTCGGCGAGAACGGCTGCTGGGTGGTCAACGTGGGCCTCAACGACGCCGCGAACATGGCCAGCCAGGACGACTTCTCCAGCACCGAAAAGCGCATCGCCGGCGTGATGGAGGCCTCCGAGGGCAAGCCCGTCCTCTGGGTCAACGGCATCACCATGCCGTGGACCAACAACCCGCACTACGCCAACGAGAACATCCAGAAGCTCAACGCGTCCCTGGTGGAGGCCACCGACCGGTACGACAACCTGCGCATCTACGACTGGTCCGCCGACGCCACCCCACACCCCGAGTGGTTCCTGGAGAACGACGCGAACCACAACAACGCCGAGGGCTCCGCGGCCAAGGCCGAGCACATGGCCAAGGCCCTGGTGGCGGCGTTCCCGAAGGACGAGGACCCGGTGGAGGAGAAGGTCGTCCGCGTCGAGTGACCCGCCCCCCCCTGGCGCTTTCGTTCGGGAAACCGTCGAGTCCCGGGGCGCTTTCGTTCGGGAAACCGTCGAGTTCCGGGGTCAAGTCCCTGGAAGTGGAGCACACCGGTGCGACCTACACCGAGATCAACGGGATGGTTACTAGCTGCTCGCTTCAGTAAGGAGGACGCTATGAGCAAATCTGCGGTGAAGACACTTGTTGTTGTGGCGTTGGTTGTCCTAGGCGTTCTGACGCTGTTTCTTCGGAACCAGGGATACCTCACAGATACGGCGGCATCGTTGACCACGGCGGTGCTTTTAGTCGTTGCCTTTGGGGCGTACTTCGTGGTGGAGCGCTTGTACCGGAAGCGAAAACGGGTCGATTCCTGACGTGCTTCTAGACGGTTATCACCGCGATGAAGTGCCCAGTGGCCAGCGCCAGGAGTGACGCCTTCCCTGGCGGCGATCCCGCGCAAACGCACTCCCGTGGCTCTCCACGCTCGGATCAATGCTTGACGGTCAGATGCCTCGGTGAGGTTGTCCGCGGGGGACCGGGCTACCGTTCGGCGAACGGTGGTGGGGTATACCCCGAACCGTTCTGCTAGGGCACGGGCACTCTGCTTGCGCTTGGTGCGCGTTGGCCCGGCACTTATGCCTGGCCATTCTGGGTGATCTGCTGGGCGCGTTCCTGCCACCGCTGTGTGCGCTTCTCCGAGCTGTTCTGACCGCGTGCGGACTGAATCGTGATGAACGTGGATTCGTAGATGGCCCGCCCGTCCTGCCACAGCCGGGACTGCGTGGTGTTCCATCGGTGGATCGGGAAGGCGAGGTCTCGGGTCTCGTTGGTCGGGAGCGCGTCGTGCGGCCCGTCCACCGCGAAAGGTGACGTTTTCGAATGGTGACCGGCCGTCGTCGGGAAGCCGCCCGCCGGCGGTCCCGGAACGGCCCCCTCCCATTTCACTAGCGAAAACGCACGGGGGCCGATGAACACGTCTGTGCGATGCCCCTCCTGCTCACGCACCGCGGCTCCATGCGGAATACTGGATCCCATGTCAGCGCCCGACCCGCACGCGACTGCGTCCCCGTCTGCCCGCACCGAGGCCCTGGGGGAAGATCAGGCCGCCCACAAGGTCGCCTCGGGGCAGTCCTCCCCGGAGCACGCCTCCTCGGAGCAGTCCGCCCCGGAACACGCCTCGGCCCCGAGCAGCTCTCTGCCGGGGAAACGGACGAAGGGCGAGCACATCGCCGTCCGGCTGCAGAACAGGTGGAACGTCTGGCAGCGGGGCAGGGCGGAGAGGCGCGGCCACGTGCCCACCGCCATCGCGTTCACCGGCTACGGCACCACCGAGTGGGTCCGTGTGCTCTCCCGCGTGATCGTGGCCCCGGACGAGGACTTCCTCAACGGCCGTCGTGTGCACCAGGTGGTGGCGGACGGCATCCGTGGCTGGCGCAACTTCTCCTCCCCGCCCATGGCCGGCGCGCAGGTGCAGGTGACTGTCAAGGGCCAGGTCCACACCGTGACCACGGACCGGATGGGTGTGGTGGACGCGGTCATCCCCGCCTCCCTGAAGCCGGGGTGGCGCACCGTCACCCTGACCGTCGGGGATGACGAGGTCGTCTCCTCGGACGTCTACATCACGGACCCCTCCGCTGACGTCGGGATGGTGTCCGACATCGACGACACGGTGCTGGTCACCGCCCTGCCGCGCCCGATGCTCGCGGCCTGGAACTCCTTCGTGCTGGACGAGCACGCCCGCACGCCCACCCCGGGCATGGCCGTGCTGCTGCGCCGCATCGCCGCTGCCAACCCGATGGCCCCGATGCTCTACCTGTCCACCGGGGCGTGGAACGTGGCGCAGATGCTCACCCGCTTCCTCGGCCGCAACCTCTACCCGCTCGGTCCGCTGCTGCTGACCAGCTGGGGCCCCACCCAGGACCGCTGGTTCCGCTCCGGCCAGGAGCACAAGTTCGCCCAGCTCGAGCGCCTGGCGGAGGAGTTCCCGCACATCAAGTGGATCCTCATCGGCGACGACGGCCAGCACGACCCCGAGATCTACGCCGACTTCGCCAAGCGTCACCCGGACCGGGTGAAGGCGATCGTCATCCGCCAGCTGACCCCGTCCGAGGCCCTGCTGGCCGGCGGCCGTGCGCAGCACACCCGCCATTCGACCCCCGGTGTGCCGTGGTGCTACGGCCCGGACGGTGCCGCCCTCGCCTCCCAGCTGGAGGAGCTCGGCATCCTCGAGACCGAGTTCGTGGACGTCCGTCCGGAGGGCTGGAAGAACGAGATCGAGGGGCTGGAGGAGGAGTGACCATGACAGCCGGAACCCCTTTCCTGGACGACGACGGCCGCCTCGCCGTGGACGTGTACGTCCCCTTGCGCTGGAAGGACATGGACGCCTACGGGCACATCAACAACATCCAGGTCGTCCAGCTCATGGAGGAGGCCCGCGTGGCCGCCTTCGGCGTCCCCGTCGGGTCCGGCAACGACGCCGAGGCCGACCTGGCGCCGCTGGACCTGACGGTCGGCGCGGGGGAGGGGGTGCGCGTCTTCGTCTCCGAACACCGTGTGAAGTATCGGGCGCAGATGAAGTACCGCACGAAGCCGGTGCGTGTGCGCGTTTCGATCGATCAGGCCAAGGGCGCGTCCGTGCATGTGGGCTACAAGATGCACGACGGCGTGGACGATGCGCTGCTGGTGACCGCCACCTCCGTGATGGTCTACGTGGACGCTGAGACCGGCCGCCCCATGCGGCTGACGGACGAGCAGAGGAAGGCGCTGACCGGGGGACAGTGAGCGGATGCCCGCGTTCAGTCCGTGGGCGCGCTGCCCGGGGCGCCGCAACCCCAGCCGCTGGGGTTGGCGACGCAGTCCTCCGCCACATTGCGGGTGACCGAGCGGAAGATGTCCGCCTGGGCCGGGGTCGAGTCGATCACCAGCTGCCCGGGGACAAGCTCCCAGGTCTCGCCGTCGTCGTAGGAGACCTCACCGATGAACACCGTGGTCAGGGTCACCGTGTATGTGCCGGTGTCCTCGTAGACGTGGCTGGTCGAGGTTTCCGTGTTGAAGTCCACGGCGTCTCGGCCGGGATCCGTGGTGGTGCGGGTGGTCCCGTCGCCATAGTCCCATCGGAACTCGACCGGGGTCAGTCGCATCAGCGTCAGCTCGCCGAACTGGGTCTTCCGCTCGAGGATCTGCTCCGCGTCCGCGTAGATGTTGGTGTGGGCGTTCCGCATTCCGCGGCCGCCGTTCTGCAGGAGGATGTCGACCTCGCTGGGAGCGACCGCGGCCAGGTCATCCATGGTGATGGCCGGCCGTCCCTCTGAGCCGCCGCCAGCGGCGTCAGCGGCGCAGAAACGCGAACCGTGTTCGATCGGTTCGTCGGGGTTCTCCCTGCGTACCCGCACCTGCTGCACCCAGGTGCCGTCATCCCCGCAGAAGACATCCTGCTGGCGCTGACAGTCTCCGAAGTCCAGGTTCTGGAGCTGGTCCGGATAGCAGCCGGACACATGGCGCGAGTAGACGGGGTTGGACGTGTTGTAGTTGCTGGCCTTGTTCGCGGTGCTGTTGCTGTCGTCGCTCGAATGAACACCACTGTCGGAGCACTCTCTCTTGACTACGAGAGACGTGTCACGCAGGAGAGCGCTGTTGGTCGTCTCACCGCACCGATCGGGCGTTTCATTTGCCGCTGCAGGGGATGACAAGAAGATCGACAGAGCAGCGACGGAGAATGCAAGGACTGTGGCAGGTGGCGTTGCTCGCCTCACTTTTCACCCTCATAGCTGACGGACGTGGCGACCCATCGCTGGGACTCTTCGTCGAATTTGACGTTGGTGATCCAGGGGGAGTCCCCATAGGACTCCTCGCTCTGTGTCTCGTCGATGGATCCGTTCGACTTGAAGGTCGTGAGTCCTTCGACATCAAGGAGTGTGGTCACTTGAAGAAGCTTCCGGTCCTTGTCGATCACTCCAGTGAGAGCGGACGTCACCTCGACTTCCGAGCCTGAGGTCCAACCCCCGTCCTCGTAGATCTTCTCGATGCTGTGGGCATACGCACGGCAGAAGTCGCAGTCCTCGTCCGAGGAAGCGCGCACCAGATCCGAATCTCCAGTCCGCTGCAGGTAGGTCACCGTGTCCCACCAATACTGCACCGCGGCCTTGGCGCCCTCCGGGGTCTCCTCTTTCATCTCTTCGGGCATGACGGGCTTGGGCACGTTCTTGGCCGGTCCGTCGGCGGAGGCGGGGACGTACTCGCCGGTGTCCTCCCCGTTCGGGTCGCTGTCGTCGGCGTCCGGTGACTCGCCCTCGTCCGGGTCGTCGGGGTCGTCCGGGTCGTCGGGTGTGGTCTCCGTGGACTCGTCGGTCCCTCCGGTCTCAGGCTGCTCGTCCGCCCCGTCGGACGAGGCGCCCTGTGAGGCGGGGGCCGTCGTTGACGGCGATGCGGTCTCCTCCGGCTCCTTGTCCTCACCGCCGGAGCAGGCGGTGAGTGCCAGTGCGAGTGCGGCGGTCAGTGCCAGGCCACGGGCGGGTGCGCCACGGCGCATGGGAACCCCTCCAGATGTCTCATCGTCGGTAGGTCACCGGGACGGCCGCTGATCCTGCAACGGCCGCCGACCCCCTCGGTCGGCAGTGACACAGACCACAGTGTAGACAGATGCCACCGCGGAGGCGCGGTTCTCCACAGGCCCTTCCCCCGTCGGGTCCCCGGAGAAGGTGACGAGCCGACGTCGGGGAGGGGTCCGGCGTCGGGAAGGGGAGGCCGAGGGCCGCGAATGCGGCCTCACCTGCGGTCTTGAGGGGAAGACACGGTGCCGTTCTTGGATCTCAACGCCGTGTTGCATCCCCAAAGCGCAGTGCAGGTGTATCCCCAAAGCGCAGTGAACGGCGGCGGGGGCAGTGGGGCTCAGACGATGCCCTGGGCCAGCATCGCGTCTGCCACCTTGATGAAGCCGGCGATGTTCGCGCCGGCCACATAGTTGCCCGGGGCACCGTAGCTGTCCGCGGTCTCCACGCAGCGGTCGTGGATGGAGTGCATGATCTGCTCCAGGCGCTCACGGGTGTAGTCGAAGTCCCAGGAATCGCGCTGGGCGTTCTGCTGCATCTCCAGGGCAGAGGTGGCCACACCGCCGGCATTCGCCGCCTTGCCGGGCCCGAACAGCACGCCGGCGTCCAGGAAGGTGTGCGTGGCCTTCTCCGTGCACGGCATGTTCGCGCCCTCGGCCACCGCCTTCACGCCGTTCTTGATCAGCATGCCCGCAGCCTTGTTGCCCAGCTCGTTCTGGGTGGCACAGGGCAGCGCCACGGTGCCCGGCACCTCCCACACATAGCCACCCTCCACGAAGTGGGCACCGTTGCCGCGGCGCTCGGCGTACTCGGAGATGCGGCCACGCTCGACCTCCTTGACCTGCTTGAGCAGGTCCAGGTCCAGGCCGTTCTCATCCACCACGTAGCCGGAGGAGTCCGAGGCGGTGATGACCTTCGCCCCCAGGGACATCGCCTTCTCGGCCGCGTAGATCGCCACGTTGCCGGAGCCGGACACGAGGACCTTCTGCCCGTCCATGGACTCGCCGCGGGTGCGCAGCATGGCGTCCGTGAACATCACCGTGCCATAGCCGGTGGCCTCCTTGCGGACCAGCGAGCCACCCCAGGTCAGGCCCTTGCCGGTGAGCACACCGGCCTCGAACCGGTTGGTCAGGCGCTTGTACTGGCCGAACATGTACCCGATCTCGCGGGCACCCACGCCGATGTCACCGGCCGGGACGTCCGTGTGCTCGCCCACATGGCGCCACAGCTCCGTCATGAAGGACTGACAGAAGCGCATGATCTCACCGTCCGAACGGCCGGACGGGTTGAAGTCCGAGCCGCCCTTGGCGCCGCCGATCGGCATGCCGGTCAGCGAGTTCTTGAAGATCTGCTCGAACCCCAGGAACTTCACGATGCCCAGGTACACCGACGGGTGGAAGCGGATGCCGCCCTTGTACGGGCCCAGCGCTGAGTTGAACTCCACCCGGAAGCCGCGGTTCACCTGGACCACGCCCTGGTCGTCCACCCACGGGACGCGGAAGATGATCTGGCGCTCCGGCTCGCAGAGACGGTGGAGGATACCGGCCTCCACGTACTCAGGATGGCGGTCCACCACCGGATCCAAGGCCTCGAAGACCTCGGAGACGGCCTGGTGGAACTCCTTCTCACCGGGGTTGCGGGCGAAGACCTCGTCACGGAGTTCGGAGAGTTCGGCATGCATGAAGGCGGCTCCTGGGGTCGGCCGTCACCGCCGCTCAGGCAGGGCCGAAGCGGCGCGGACGGCGGTGGTCACAGTGAAGTGCCGGAACGCGCAGGCACCGACACTCCATCTTCACAAGGGCCGGAGGCCGCCCGCAGGTGTGTGTCGGCAGGTGGACACACAAGCGCAGTCTCAGAAGGTCAGCGGCCAGGTGGTGTGGTGCTGCAGATGGCGCAGCGCCACCTCGTCCGCACGGCGGTGCTGCACCCGGATCGCCTTCGCGTAGTACCCGAGCAGCTGCTCACACAGCACCGGCCAGGTGCGGCCCTGCACGGACTCCCAGGCGGCCTGGGCGAAGGCGGTGCGCTTGGCGTCGTCGTAGACCAGGTCCGCCACCTGCTCGCGCAGCTGGGCGAGGTTCTTCGGCTCATACAGCCAGCCGGTGCGGGAGGAGTCCACGATGTCCATCGGCCCGCCGCGGCCCACCGCGACCACCGGCACGCCCGAGGCCATGGCCTCCTGCAGCGTCTGCCCGAAGGTGTCCGACTCGCCCGGGTGCACGAACAGGTCCAACGAGGCCACGTGGCGGGCCAGGTCCTCGCCCCCCTGGAAGCCGGCGAAGTGCGCACCCGGAAGCTTCTCCTGCAGCTGCTCCTTCAGCGGGCCCGAGCCGATGACCACCAGACGGGTGCCCGGCAGGTCCGCCAGCACCGCCAGATCCTCCACCTGCTTCTCATGGGCCAGCCGGCCCACGAAGCCGATCAACCGCTCGCCGTTCGGGGCGAGCTCGCGGCGCAGCTGCTCGGACCGCTTGGACGGGTGGAACCGCTCCGAGTCCACACCGCGGGCCCAGCGGTGCACCCGGCGCACCCCATGGGAGTGCAGCTGGCGGATGGTGAAGCTGCTCGGCGCCACCGTCAGCGTGGCGGTGTTGTGCAGGCGAGCCACGTGGCTCCACAGCACGTCCTCCAGCCACGGCGCCCCATAGCGCGCCGCGTAGCGGGGGACCTCGGTCTGGTAGACGGCCACGGACGGGATGCCCAGCTGGTCCGCCGCCTGCACCGCCCGCCAGCCCAGCACGAACGGGGAGGCGATGTGCACCACGTCCGGGCGGAACCCCGCCAGGATCGAACGCACCCGCGCCACCGGCCCGGCGGCCACACGCACCGAGGCGTAGCCGGACAGCGGCACGGACGGCAGACGGTGCACGTCGAAGCCCTCGACCTGACTGGGCGCCGTGTCCTGACCGACCCGCTGCGTCCAGCCGGCCATCCAGGACGAGGCCGGGGCGATCACCATCGCCTCATGGCCCTCCCGTCGCAGATGCTTGAGCACCTGGAGCACGGAGTTGGTGACCCCGTTCATGTGGGGCAGGAACGACTCGGCGACCACTGCAACGCGCATGTCCCGCACGCTACGCCCGCCGTACGACCGCCCCATGGCCGCACCATGACCCCGCCGTGAACACTCGTCACCCCGGGTGAACGAGCGGTGACACAGCGCCCGGCCGGCGTCACCGCGGCGGGCGAGCGGCCGACGTCGGGAAGGGGGGCGGACAGCCGTGACGCACGCTCCCTGTGAGCTCACCGGACCGGCCGCGCCCTGAAGGCCCCGCGCCGCCCGGCGGTGGCACCATAGTGAGGATGACTTCCCCCACTCCACGCGCGTCCCGCCTGCTGCGCCCCCTGCCCCTTCCCCTGTGGGTGCAGGGGGTGATCGAGGCGCTGATCGCGGCGCTGTTCAGCCTGGTGCTCGTGGTGGTCCCCACCCTGCTCGTCTGGGTCACCGGCGGCTTCCACATGGAGCGCATCGACGACGTCCTGCAGGCCGCCGGCGTCCTCTGGCTGGTCCTCCACGCCGCCCCCGTCTCCGTCACCTCCGGCATGCCCGTGGTGGACGGCGACGTCTCCGCCGGACTCGCGTGGATGGTCCCCTGGGGGCTGTCCCTGCTGCCGATGGTCCTGAGCTGGCGCTCCGGCCGGAAGCTGGCCCGCGCGAGCTACCGCGACCAGGCCTGGCAGGCGCTCGCCGGCGGCATGGGCGCCTACGGGCTCGTGGGGCTCACCCTGGCGCTGCTGCCCGGCAGCACCGGCGACACCGGCGACACCGTGAACCCGGCCGTGGGAGCGATCTTCCCCGCCCTGTTCTTCGCCGTCTGCGCCGTGGCCGGTGCCCGACGTGAGGCCGGCACCTGGGCGCACCTGGTGGGCGTGGACCTCACCGAGCGGATCGCCAGGCGCTCCCAGTACGAGCGCTGGGCCGGCTCCTACGCCTGGTCCGTGCTGCGCGCCTGCCTGGTGGCCGTGCTCAGCCTCGTGGCCGTGCACGCGCTGCTGGTGGCCGTGACCCTCGCCGTCCGCTGGGCCGACGCCGTGCACATGTACCAGCTCGTGGACGCCGGACCGGTGGGCGGAACCATGCTCACCCTCCTCGAGATCGGCTACCTGCCCGCCATGGTCGGCTGGGCGGTGGCCTGGTCGGCCGGCCCCGGGTTCTCCATCGGCTCGGAGAGCCTGTACTCCGCCTTCGGCACGACGACGGCCCCCGTCCCCGCGCTGCCCGTCTTCGCCGCGCTTCCCGCACCCTGGGAGCCGTGGCACCCGGTGTTCGTGCTGCTGCCGGTGCTGGCCGGTGCCGTGGCCGGCTGGTGGCTGCTGCGCGAGGGCGAGAACCACCTCGACGACTGGATGGTCCGTCGGGTGAAGACCCGGTGGATGTCCCTGCTCGCGTCGACCGGCGTGCTGGCGCTGCTGCTCGGTGTGGTCTCCGGTGCGATGGCGATGGTCCTGCTGGCCCTGACCTCCGGGACCATGGGCGTGGGCACCTACACGGTGATCGGGTCGAATGTGTGGCTGGTGGGGCCTGCGCTGGCCGGGTGGATCGCCCTCGGCGGGTTCGTGGGCTACCTGGTGGCCATGGGCCTGCAGTCCAGGTCCCTCGAGGCGGACGTCCGCAAGGCCGAGAGGGCGGAGGCCAAGGCGGAGAGGAAAGCTGAGAAGGCAGAGGCCAAGGCGGAGAGGAAGGCCGAGAAGGCGGAGGCCAAAGCGGAGAAGAAGGCCGAGAAGGCGGCCGCCAAGAACGCTGAGGCTGAGAAGGACGCGAAGGATGCCGCCGCGGACGCCGAGGACCGCGGTGACGGAACCGGCGGCGGGGACGGCGCGGATCGCGGTGGCGGAGCCGGCGGCGCGGACGGCGCGGATGACACCGATGGCGCCGGCGCCGACGCTGGAGTCGACGGTGACGCTGATGCTGGGGGAGCCGGTGCCGGTGAGGCCGAGCGTGACGGTGCGAAGGGCGCCGGGGGTGAGGGGGCCGTCGTCGGGAAGGACGGGGCGAAGCCCGGCACAGCGACGACAGACGGCACCGGCGCGGCCGATGCTGCGGACAAGGACAAGGACAGGGGCCGTGACGTGGACGAGGGGGCGGACGCCCCGCAGGAGGACGTCGAGACCGACGGTGCCGAGGCGGAGAAGCACGTGGCGCCCGCCGCCGGGAAGACCGCGGACGTCACCCCGATGCCGCCGGTGAAGGCGCGCATCCCGCGTCGCCCGCGGTCGTCGCGTGGTGGGTCGTTGCCGGTGGCCAAGGCCGTGGACGTGAAGGCGCGTGCCGAGCGCGACCAGGCGGCGACCGACCAGCCGAAGGGCGCACAGGGCCGTGCTGAGACCGCACTGAAGCCGACGGCCGAGAAGCTGCAGACTGACAGGACGCACGGTGCTGCCGCGCAGCCGGGCAAGTTGAAGGGGGCTGAGGGCGGAACGGCGACGGGTGCGAAGGGTGCGTCGGAGACGGCGTCGCAAGGGGCCTCGGACAAGGCTGCTGAGAAGGCGGCGGAGCAGGCTGCTGAGAAGGCGGCGGAGAAGGCGCCCGGGCAGGCACCGGAGCAGCTGGCCGCCGAGCGCCGCGACCGCGTGGCCGCGCTGGCGCGCCGCAACCGTGAGAAGCAGTCTCCGAAGGACGAGCCGCGTCGCCGTGTGTACCGGGACGAGGACGAGCTGGCCGCAGGCCGGACCGGAGCTGCGGGCCAGGGGCGCGGGAAAGGCACCGTGAAGGGGCTCGCGAAGGACGAGAAGGCGACGGGCGAGACGGCGAAGGACGAGACGGCGACGAAGCCGAAGTCGACGAAGCCGAAGTCGAGCTTCGACGCGATCGTCGCGACCCGCGACCCGCGCGCCGGGACCGGCGCCGCCGACGGCCTCGAGAACGCTCGGAGAGGTGCCGTCCGCCGGGGACGGGCCGACGTCGAGGACCAGGGCGATGGCGCCGGGAACGGCCCCCACTCCGCGGGCCGGCAGGGGGGCGCTTCCGGCGAGGACGGCCCCGGTCGTCCGCGTCCGCGCCGTGCGCGGTGAGGTGCTGCTGCCGTTCCGGGAGCGGGCGCGCTCACAAGGCAACGGGCGCCGGGAGCGGGGCTTACAAGGCAACGGGCGCCGGGAGCGGGGCTTGCGTGTATCGAAGTTGGGTCGCAGGGGGCCTGAGTTCTGCGAATCGGCCCAACTTCGATACACGGACAACCTCACACGTGGGCGGCATTCTGCGGCCGAGGTGCGCACACCGAGCGCGCTGCCGGTGTACCGCCGGTTGTCCACAGATTCCGGCCACCTGCTCAACGGTGCGACTGCACGAACCAGAGTGGAGCCATGTCTCGCTCTGCTCCGATCCCTGACGCCCTGCTCTGGAAGGCCTTCACCATCGCCGAGGCGGAGGCGGCCGGAGTGAGCTACCACCGGCTTCGCGGCCCTTCCTTCGAGAGGGTCGGGCACGGCCGGTACCGGTACATCGACTCGCAGCTCGTGCGTGCCGCCGCTGAGCAGACGGGCGTGGGCGAACAGGAGATCTATCGTTGGAGCCCGCTGGTGCCGCCGCCGTCAGCGGTCATGCTCCTCGAGATCCTGGCGCGGTGCCCAGACGCCGTGGTGTCCCATGCGACGGCGGCCCGACTCCGGAACTTCTGGCTGCCGTCTCGGCT
The DNA here is from genome assembly GCF_001812555.1 of Micrococcus sp. HMSC067E09. Classification (NCBI taxonomy): domain Bacteria; kingdom Bacillati; phylum Actinomycetota; class Actinomycetes; order Micrococcales; family Micrococcaceae; genus Micrococcus; species Micrococcus sp. HMSC067E09. Next base: position 37,885 of record NZ_KV809438.1, read on the forward strand.
GGTTGCGGACGACCGGCTGCATGTGACGCGGTCGAGAAGCCGTGGAGTCCTCAAGGACCGGTGGGTGGTCACCCACCGCAGCGACCTGCCGCGGCACCATTCCACGCCACTGGTCCTCGTCGGCCACAGCATCAGGGTGACTGCTCCGGAACGGCTCTGGACGGAGCTGGCGACGGAGCTGACCGACGACGAGCTCGTCATCCTCGGCGACCACCTCATCCGCAGGAGCGGCAGGAGCCGGAGGGCCGTGCGGGAGAAGGGCCCTCACCTCTTGGAGAGGTTTCGCCAGGCACTCGACAGCCCAGGAGCGCGGCCACAGCGGCGCAGGCTCCGTGCAGCGCTGCAGCGCATCAGGATCGGAGCCGACTCGCCCAAGGAGACCGAGCTTCGGTTGGCCCTCATCGCCGCCGGACTGCCCGAGCCGGAGCTGCAGATCGAAGAATGGGACGCAGACTACTCCGCGGACTTCCCCGCGACTGCAGACATGGGATGGCGGAGCGCCAGGATCGTCCTCCAGTACGAGGGCGCCCATCACAGCCACCGGATCGATGAGGACGTTCGCCGGGATGCGGTGTTCCAGCGCAAGGGGTACACCGTGATCCGTGTGTCTGCATCCGATGCCAAAGACGGGTTCCGCGGAGTCATCGCCCGGGTCCGCGCGCGTCTGGGCACGGAGCGACAGGCGGGCTGAGGCTCCGCCGACGACCGCCTCGATCGTACGTGTATGGAGCATCGTAGGTGTGCCGGACGTCGTTGATTGTGGGTGTGCCGGACGTCGTCGATCCTGGGCGTGCCGGGCGTCGTGCGTGTATCGAACTTGGGTCATGTGGGGCCCTGGAGGCCGAATCCGGGCCAACTTCGATACCCGCAACGAGAGGGGTCGCGTGCCGTCCAGCGCTGCGCCGCATCGGTCGATGCCATCCAGCGTTGCGCCGTGCGAGAAGGCACCCAGCCCGCGGACCCCGACCCACGCAACCACTGGTCCGGCACCACGCAACCGCGGGCCCGGCCCCCCGCGCAACCACGGGCCCGGCCCCCGCGCAACCACGGGCCCGGCCCTACGCAACCGCGGGCCCAGCCCCACTCAGCCTGCGAGCCGACTCGGCTCAGCCGCCGAGGCCGCCGATACCTCCCATGGTCTTGGTGAACTCAGCCTGGCACACGGCCTCGGACTTGAGGGTGAGGGCCTGGCGGAGGCACTCGTCGTAGGCGCTGGCGGCCTCCCAGAACAGCAGTGGTGTCAGCGAGGCCACCGCCACAAATGTGCCGAGGGCCAGCCCGGCGCCCAGCATGACGCGCAGGAACCCGGGCTTCGTGAGCTTTCCGGCGCGCATCCAGGCCACGAAGCCCACAGCCACCGCGCCCACTGCGAACGGTGCGGCCAGCAGCTTCCAGGGCAGCAGTAGGTCCATCGCGAGGATGGTGCACAACAGCAGGCCGCACTGCCACAGCAGCAGCCGTCCGACGTTCTTGCGGAGCTTCAGCTCCTCGGCCTCGTTGGCAGGCTTGCCGGAGCCGTTCTTCCCAGACCTGTTCCTGCCGGGCCAGCCGCCACCGGCAGGCCCGCCAGGCCCACCAGGCCCACCAAGCCCGCCACGCCCGCCGTTCCCGGGACCTCCGCCCTGACCGCCGGGCTCTGCGGACCTGCTGGAGGCAGGGTCCTGCCCGGGCTTCTGCGTCGGGTCGGTGTGCGGACCTGCGGGCGGCGTGGGAGCGGACACGCTTCCACCCTACGATGAAGGCATGCGCATCGTTGCCCTCGTCTCCGGTTCCGGCACCAACCTGCAGGCTGTCCTCGACGCCGTCGCGGGCGGTCACCTGCCTCTCGAGATCGCCGCGGTCGGCGCGGACGTCCCGGGCGTGCAGGGTCTGGCCCGGGCGGAGGCGGCCGGGGTTCCCACGTTCACGGTCTCTGTGAAGGAGCACGCGGACCGGGACGCCTGGAACGTCGCGCTCGCCGATGCCGTCGCCGCCTATGAGCCGGACCTCGTGGTCTGCTCGGGCTTCATGCGGATCCTCGGCGCCGGGTTCCTGGAGCGCTTCGCCGGCCGCATCGTGAACACGCATCCGGCCCTGCTGCCGTCCTTCCCGGGCGCGCACGGCGTCCGCGACGCCCTGGCCTACGGCGTGAAGGTCACCGGCTGCACGGTCCACTGGGTCGATGCCGGCGTGGACACCGGCCGCATCATCGCGCAGGCCGCCGTCCCGGTCATGGACACAGACACCGAGGAGGAGCTCCATGAGCGCATCAAGGTGCAGGAGCGCGCCCTGCTGGTCCGCGTCCTCGGCGACTTCGCCGCCCGCCACGCCGCCGGCGAGACTGTCAGTGCCTGACCGCCCGCCACGCCGCCGGCGAGACTGTCAGTGCCTGACCGCCCGCGCCTGACCTCGCCCGCTCACCAGCCGCGCTGGTACTGCCGCACGGCCCGGTTCCGCTCGCGGGCGTTGAATGCGGTCACCTGCAGGGGCAGGGTGACCAGGTCCCAGACCATCACGAGGCCCCAGATGATGAGGGGGATCCAGCCGATGAGGATCGCGGCGGTCGCGGTGCCGACGCCGAACAGCACGGCCAGCGTGATGCCGGTGATCCACTTGCCGAGGTACATGCGGTGCACGCCCAGCCACCCGAGCAGCACCAGCAGGACGTAGGCGAGCACGACGCTGCGTCCCGCCTGGACGATCACGGTCGGCGGCTGAGGGTAGGTCATGGTCCGCGATTCTAGGCCTCGGCCTGGGAGAACGCCTCCCTCATCTCCTCCCAGCAGGCCCAGGGGAGTCTCAGGCTGCCTCGTCCTCGGCGCCGGCCAGGTGCTCGCCGGCGGTCTCGGGCGCAGCCACCGCCATCGCGGCCAGGGACAGCGCCACGAGCAGGCCGGTGAGCACGAACGCCCCGGTCAGGCCGAGCATCGGCACCAGCCAGCCCACGAACAGCAGCGGGCCCACGCCGGCGGCCACGCGGGAGGCCGCGGAGGCCCAGCCGAAGCCGGAGGCGCGCAGGGTGGTCGGGTACAGCTCGGTGACATATGTGTAGAGCACCGGCACGGCCACCTGCACGAGGAAGCCGAACAGCAGCACCAGCGGCAGCGCCGCCGCGGGCACGCCCAGCACGGAGCTGAGCCACACGAGCACCGCGCAGGACGCCAGGGAGCTGACGGCCAGCAGCCGGCGGCGCCCGGTGCGCTCCACCAGGACGGCGGAGGCCACCACGCCCAGCAGGCCGACGGCCGCCATGCCGGAGGTCATCACGAACGCCCGCGACTGCTCGTGGCCGGCCTCCACGAGGAAGGTCGGCAGCCACTGCAGGGCCAGGTAGTAGGTGAGCATGATCGAGCAGAACAGCGCCCAGGCCACGGCGGTCACCTTCGGCGAGTGCCGCCAGACCGCCACGAGCTGTTCGCCCACGGCCTGCAGCCCGCCGCCCAGTCCGCTGCCGGAGGGCTCGGGCATGGTGTATTCGCGGCGCTCGGCGCCGGTGTTCTCCACCAGCGTGTCGACGACGGCACGCGCCTCCGCCTCGCGGCCTCGGCTCATCAGATAGAAGGGGGACTCGGGGACGCCGCGGCGCACAAGGAACACCAGCAGCGCGGGCAGGACCATGGCGAGCAGCGGCAGCCGCCAGTCGCCCCAGGTGGCCACGAGCCAGGCGGACACCAGGCCGCAGAGGGCTGCGCCGACCGGCCACCAGCCGTCCATGGCGGTGAGCACCCTGCCGCGCAGGTGCCGGGGCGTGAACTCGGAGACCAGGGCGTAGTCCACGGGGATGGTGCCGCCCAGGCCGATGCCGGCGAGGAAGCGGAAGAACGCGAACCAGCCGATGGACGGGGCGAGCGCGCCGGCCAGGGTGAAGACCGAGAACACCAGCAGCGTCAGGGTGAACGCCTTCTTGCGGCCCAGCCGGTCCGCGACCGTGCCCCAGAGGAAGGCGCCCACGCCCATGCCGATGAGGTTCGCGGTGCCGATCCAGGCGGCCTCGGACCTCTCCAGCCCCCATTCGGCGGTCAGCAACGGGATCATCACGCCGTTCAGTGCGACGTCCCAGGCGTCGAACATGAAGCCGAGCCCGCCGATGAGGAAGATCCGGCCCTGCACGGACCAGCGCCACGGCAGCTCCTGCACGACCTCCTCTCCGGTGGGGAGGCGGCCGCCGGCAGGGTGGGCGGTGGTGGTGGCGGGGGAGGAGGACATCGGGGTCGGTCTCCTGTGCTCTGGTGTGCGGTGTGGTCTCAGGCCACGGGCGGGGTCCGTCCGGGCCCGGCCCCGTCCGCGGGGCGAGGCCCGTGTGGGGTCGTCGTCTCGGTGGTCGAAGCGAGGGCCAGGCTCCGCGCGGGGCGAGGCGCCTCGTGCCGCAGGGACTCGATGACCGCGGGGACCCGGCCCCGTCCGCGGGGCGAGGCGCCCACCGGCGGCGAGTGCCGTCGTCGTGGGTCAGGGGAGAGTATGCGCAGGACCGGCGCGGCGTGCCACCTCTAGACTGGCTTCGTTACTTCACCTCCGACTTTTCCCTGACGCTGAGGAGACCTCTGCCGTGAGCACCGCGCAGCCGACCGCGATCGACGCCCTGGACACCGTCCCGCTGAAGCGGGCCCTGATCTCCGTGTATGACAAGACCGGCCTCGAGGAGCTCGCGACCGGGCTGCACGCGGCGGGCGTCGCGATCGTCTCCACCGGCTCCACCGCGAAGCGCATCGCGGACGCCGGCGTCCCGGTCACCGAGGTCTCCGAGGTCACCGGCTTCCAGGAGTGCCTGGACGGCCGCGTGAAGACCCTGCACCCGCGCGTGCACGCCGGCATCCTCGCCGACCGCCGCCGCGAGGACCACCGCGCCCAGCTGACGGACATGCAGATCGAGCCGTTCGACCTGGTGGTGGTGAACCTCTACCCGTTCGTGGACACCGTGCGCTCCGGCGCCGCCGAGGACGAGGTGGTGGAGCAGATCGACATCGGCGGACCGTCCATGGTCCGCGCGGCCGCGAAGAACCACGCGTCCGTGTCGATCGTGGTGGACCCGGCCGCGTACGGCGAGGTCGTTCAGGCCGCGAAGTCCGGCGGGTTCGACCTGAAGGCCCGCCGCCGCCTGGCCTCCCTGGCGTTCGCGCACACCGCGGCCTATGACAACGCGGTGGCCGCCTGGACCGCCGCCCACTACGGCGCGGACACCGAGGACGAGGACGTCCCGGTCTTCCCGCCGTACGCCGGCTTCTCCCTCGAGCGCGCGGACATCCTCCGCTACGGGGAGAACCCGCACCAGCCGGCCGCCCTGTACGCGGACTCCTCGGCGGCTCCGGGCATCGCCCAGTCCGAGCTGCTGCACGGCAAGTCCATGTCCTACAACAACTACGTGGACGCGGATGCCGCCGTGCGTGCCGCCTACGACCACGCCGGCCCGGCCGTCGCGATCGTCAAGCACGCCAACCCGTGCGGCGTGGCCGTGGCCGGCCAGGGCGAGGACATCGCCGTCGCCCACGCCAAGGCCCACGCCTGCGACCCGGTCTCCGCCTTCGGCGGCGTGATCGCCGCGAACCGCCCGGTGACCGCGGCGATGGCCGCGCAGGTGAAGGACATCTTCACCGAGGTGGTGGCCGCCCCGGCCTTCGACCCCGAGGCCGTCGAGATCCTCACCGCCAAGAAGAACCTGCGCCTGCTGGCCCTGCCCGAGGGCTTCGAGCGTGACGCCGTGGAGGCCAAGCAGGTCTCCGGCGGCATGCTCATGCAGATCACGGACGCGGTGGACGCCGACGGCGACGACCCGGCGAACTGGACCCTGGCCGCCGGAGAGGCCGCGGACGAGGCCACCCTCGCCGACCTCGCCTTCGCCTGGCGCGCTGTCCGCGCCGCCAAGTCCAATGCGGTGCTGCTGGCCTCCGGCGGTGCCACCGTGGGCGTCGGCATGGGCCAGGTCAACCGCCTGGACTCCTGCCGCCTGGCCGTGGAGCGCGCCAACACCCTGGGCTCCGCCGTCACCGGCGGCCAGGACGTGAACTCCGCCGGCGGCGCCGAGAACGTCACCGGCGCCGGCGCCCCGGAGCGCGCCCGCGGCGCCGTGGCCGCCTCGGACGCGTTCTTCCCGTTCGCCGACGGCCTGCAGATCCTCATCGACGCCGGTGTGAAGGCCGTCGTGCAGCCGGGCGGCTCCGTGCGTGACGCCGAGGTGGTCGAGGCCGCGAACGCCGCCGGCATCACCATGTACCTCACCGGGGCACGCCACTTCTTCCACGGCTGAGCCTGTGTCCGACCCGCACCGCAGCCGCCACGGCGCCGGCCTGTCCCCTGAGGATGAGGGTGGCGTCCCCGCGTCCGAGACCGATCGCCCTGCAGCCCACGACCGTCATCCCGCCACCTCCGGGCTGCCCGAGCTCACGGAGGACGGGATCCGCGAGCTGGTCCGGAGGGACCGGTTCGACGCGGCCGTCGCGCAGCTGCGCCTGCTCCCGGCGGGCGACGTCCTCGAGTTCCTGGACCGCTGCGACCCGGACGAGGTCCCCATCCTGTTCCGCCTGCTGGAGAAGGACACGGCAGTCCGCGTGTTCACGGACATGGAGCCTCGGCAGCAGTCGGACCTGATCGCCCAGCTCCAGGACGGGCAGGTCCAGGACCTCTTCGGCCGCCTGCACGCCTCCTCCCAGGCCCGCCTGGTCGACGAGATGCCGGCGAAGGTCGCCCGGCGCCTGCTGGACGGCCTGGGCCCGGAGGCCAGGGACCGTGCCGGTGAGCTGCTCGGCTACCCGGCCGACTCGGTGGGCCGCCGTGTCCGCACGGCCCCGGTGCGCCTGCGCCGGGACTGGAGCGTGGCCCATGCGCTCGAGCAGGTCCGCGTCCACGGCGAGGGGGACCGGCGCGCGCTGGCCGCCCTGCCGGTGGTGGGGGACCTGCATCGGGTCGTGGGGATCGTGGAGCTCGGAGAGCTCACCACCGCAGACCCGGGCGGCACGGTCGAGGCCCTCATGGACGATGCGGTGGCGGTCCCCGCAGGCACGGAGGCGGAGGAGGCCGCCAGACTCTGCGCGGACCGCCGCCTGTGGTCCCTGCCCGTCACGGACGACGACGGCCGCCTCATCGGCATGTTCACCGTGGCCGACGCCCTCCAGGTCCTGGACGAGGAGTCCACCGAGGACGCTGCCCGCTCCGGCGGCGCAGAGCCTCTCGGCCGCCCCTACCTGTCCACCCCCGTGATGACTCTGATGCGGGCCCGCATCGTGTGGCTGCTCGTGCTCGCCGTGGGCGCGACGCTCACGGTGCAGGTCCTGGAGGTCTTCGAGGAGACCCTCGAGCAGCTGGTGGTGCTCTCCCTGTTCGTCCCGCTGGTGATCGGCACGGGCGGCAACACCGGCAACCAGGCGGCCACCACGGTCACCCGGGCGCTCGCCCTGGACGACGTCCGTCCCCGCGACGCCCTCCGCGTGATGCTCCGCGAACTCCGCGTGGGCTTCACCCTGGGGGCCTGTCTGGGCGGACTCGGGACACTCGTGGCGGGCCTGTTCTACGGGTGGGACATCGGCGCGGTGATCGGTCTGACGCTGCTGTCCGTGTGCACCCTGGCGGCGACCGTCGGCGGACTCATGCCCCTGGCCGGCAAGAAGGTCGGCGTGGACCCGGCGGTGTTCTCCAACCCGTTCATCTCCACACTGGTGGATGCCCTGGGCCTGGTCCTGTACTTCCTGATCGCGCGGGCGCTGCTCGGCCTCTGATCAGCGACGCCGGGCCGCAGACAGCGGCTGGGTCCCGTGCGGCCGGTCGTCGGGCTACCGTGAGAGACGACGACGGCCCCTCGCCTGTCCGGGGCACGTGACCGCCTGCATCGCCACTGTGGAAGGACCGACGATGAGCACCCCGTACCAGCCGCACGAGAAGGACGTCCGCGCCGAGGAGCAGGGCCCCCACGGCTGGGACCGGCCGGGCTACGGCGGCTACGGGGACTACGGGCCGGCCCCGTACCAGCAGTCCTACGGCATGGCCGCCGCGCAGGAGGGCCAGCGGGCGGGGCAGCTGGCGATCGCCTTCGGCGTGATCGGCCTGCTGTCCGGCCTGGGCGTGATCTTCGGCCCGCTCGCGATCTGGCAGGCGAACAGGGCTGACCGTGCCGGCGGCGTCGGCATCGGCGGGCGCGTGCTCGGCTGGGTGGCGATCGGGATCGCGATCGCGTTCGTGGTGCTCTTCGTCGCCTACGGCGTGTTCCTCTTCAGCATGGTCGAGTACATGTCCACCGAGTTCGGCGAGGACTTCCAGACCGACTTCAGCACGCGGTCCTGACGCCGCACCGGACCCGGCCACGGACCGGGGCGGGGTCACAGGCCGCCCGGACGGGCCGTCGTCGGGCCTCCTCCGGTAGATTTGGGGGAGAGGAAGCCCTTTCCCCTGACGAAGACCCGGGGCGCCGAGGTGTGCCCCAGAAGGAGAGACGTCCCGCATGTCCAAGATCACCTACACGTTCACCGACGAGGCTCCCATGCTGGCCACCGGATCGCTGCTGCCGATCATCGAGGCCTACGCCGGCACCGCCGGTGTGGAGTTCGAGACCAAGGACATCTCCCTGGCCGGCCGCATCCTGGCCGCCTTCAACGACGTCCTGCCGGAGGACCAGCGCACTGCCGACGCCCTCGCCGAGCTGGGCGAGATGGTGAAGACCCCCGAGGCCAACGTCATCAAGCTGCCGAACATCTCCGCCTCCGTGCCGCAGCTGCGCGCCGCGATCAAGGAGCTGCAGGCCGCCGGCTACGACCTGCCCGAGTACGTGGACGAGCCGAAGACCGACGCGGAGAAGGACGCCAAGGCGCGCTACGACTCCGTCAAGGGCTCCGCCGTGAACCCGGTCCTGCGTGAGGGCAACTCGGACCGCCGCGCCCCGAAGGCCGTGAAGAACTACGCCAAGCAGTTCCCGCACTCCATGGGCGAGTGGACCGCCGACTCCAAGTCCGCCGTCGCCACCATGGGTGCGAACGACTTCCGCTCCAACGAGAAGTCCGTGACCCTGGACAAGGACGACGTCCTGACCATCGAGTTCACCTCCGCCGAGGGCGAGACCACCGTGCTCAAGGAGGGCCTGAAGGTCCTCGAGGGCGAGATCGTGGACGGCACCTTCATGTCCGCCAAGGCCCTGGACGCCTTCCTGGCCGAGCAGGTCCAGCGCGCCAAGGACGAGGGCATCCTCTTCTCCGCCCACCTGAAGGCCACCATGATGAAGGTCTCCGACCCGGTGATCTTCGGCCACGTGGTGAAGGCCTACTTCGCCGACCTCTTCGCCCAGTACGGTGACCAGCTGGCCGAGGCCGGCCTGTCCGCCAACGACGGCCTCGCGGCCATCGAGGCCGGCCTGGACAAGCTGGACGCCGAGACCGCCGAGGGCGTGAAGAAGGCCATCGCCGACGCCTACGAGAACGGCCCGGACCTGGCGATGGTGAACTCCGCCAAGGGCATCACCAACCTGCACGTGCCCTCCGACGTGATCGTGGACGCCTCCATGCCGGCCATGATCCGCACCTCCGGCCAGATGTGGAACAAGGACGACAAGACCCAGGACACCCTGGCCGTCATCCCGGACTCCTCCTACGCCGGCGTGTACCAGGCCGTGATCGAGGACTGCAAGGCCAACGGCGCCTACGACCCGACCACCATGGGCACCGTCCCGAACGTCGGCCTCATGGCCCAGAAGGCCGAGGAGTACGGCTCCCACGACAAGACCTTCGTGATGACCGGCGCCGGCAAGGTCGAGGTCAAGAACTCGGCCGGCGAGGTGCTGATCTCCCACGACGTCGAGGAGAACGACATCTGGCGCGCCTGCCAGACCAAGGACATCCCGGTGCAGGACTGGGTCAAGCTGGCGGTCACCCGCTCGCGCGACTCCCAGACCCCGGCCGTGTTCTGGCTGGACGCCGAGCGCGGCCACGACGCCGAGCTGATCAAGAAGGTCGAGACGTACCTGGGCGACCACGACACCGAGGGCCTGGACATCAAGATCCTGTCCCCGGTCGAGGCCACCAAGCTGTCCGTGGAGCGCATCCGCCGCGGTGAGGACACCATCTCCGTGACCGGCAACGTGCTGCGTGACTACAACACGGACCTGTTCCCGATCCTCGAGCTGGGCACCTCCGCGAAGATGCTCTCGATCGTCCCGCTGATCAACGGCGGCGGCCTGTTCGAGACCGGCGCCGGCGGCTCCGCCCCGAAGCACGTCCAGCAGCTGCTGGAGGAGAACCACCTGCGGTGGGACTCCCTCGGCGAGTTCCTCGCCCTGGCCGTGTCCTTCGAGCATGAGGCCAAGACGAACGACAACAAGCGCGCCCAGGTCCTCGCGGACACCCTGGACGCCGCCACCGGCACCCTGCTGACCGAGGGCAAGTCCCCGTCCCGCAAGGCCGGCGAGCTGGACAACCGCGGCTCGCACTTCTACCTCGGCCTCTACTGGGCCCAGGAGCTGGCCAAGCAGACCGAGGACAAGGAGCTGGCCGAGGCGATCGCCCCGATCGCCGAGGAGCTGGCCGCCAACGAGGAGAAGATCGTCGGCGAGCTGAACGGCGTCCAGGGCAAGCCCGTGGACATCGCCGGCTACTACTACCCGTCCGTGGAGAAGGTCGCCGAGGTGATGCGCCCGTCGCAGACCCTCAACGACATCATGGCCAAGCGGGCCAAGTGACCCGCTGACGGCGCACCCCCGCCCCGGGCGCTTTCGTTCGGGAAAGCGTCGGGTTCTCGGGCGTTTTCGTTCGGGAAAGCGTCGGGTTGCCGCCGCTGGGCGCCTGTACGACGAGGGCCCCGTCCCACCGGAGTGATCCGGTCGGACGGGGCCCTCCGTCATGCCTGCGCCTCTGCCTGCGTGCCGGGCGTCGTCGTCGGTGATAGCGGACGTCCCCGTGGCGCCGAACCAGAAGAATCGGCCTCTTCGCGGCGGGGTCAAGGGGCCGGTTCTTCTGGCTCGGCGGACCGTGTCAGCCGGCCTATCGCCCAGCTCACCGCCCGGCCTACCGCCCGGCCTGACGCCTCACCTGGCGTGCTTCGCCTCGTGCTCCAGCAGCGCCCGCTTCGCCTCGGCACCGTAGAGATACGACCCCACGGACCCATCGGCCCTGACCACGCGGTGGCAGGGCACCACCACGGCCACGAGGTTCTTCGCGCAGGCCGTCCCGGCGGCCCGCACGGCGGTCGGCTTCCCGATCTCCTCGGCGAACCGGCCGTAGCTCAGCGGCGCCCCGGCCGGGATCCTTCGCAGCCCCTTCCACGCCGCCTGGCGGAAGTCGGTCCCCGGCTGCTCCACGGCCAGCCCGTCCAGTGCCCCCACATCGCCTCCCGCATACGCCGCCAGCGCGTCCGCCACGGGCTGCTCCAGCCTCGGGTGGGGCTCCACGGGCATCGGGTTCATCTCCCGCGCCGCCGTGGCCGGGGCGACCTCCTCGAGCCGGTCCATCAGCTCCAGCAACAGCCTGCCGATCGCCGCCGCGTGCGGCTCGTCGTCGGCGGGCACGGCCACGCCGGAGGCCCGCACGGTCTGGTCCTCGGGGGAGAACACGGCCACCAGGTTCAGCTCGGTGTCGGGCAGGGCGGCCGCGGTCCAGCGCAGCTCGGGCAGGACGTCGTCGAACGCGGTCACGGGGCCTTCCGGTGGTTTCGGGTGTGGGGAACGGCCACCGCCCAGGGATCACAGGATTCCCGGAGCCGACGGCCTCCTGACAGTGTCCCACCCGCATGGAACGCTGACCACATGACCTCCACGGACGTCCCCACCGCCCACGTCTTCGAGCACCGCACGCTTCTGCGTCACCCGCGCGACGTCGTCTGGCGCTGGCTCACCCACCCCGGCGCCCTGACCCGCCTGACCCCGGACTACGCCGGCACAGTCCTGCAGGAGCCGGCCGCCGGCCTGCCCGTCGGCTCCGAGGCCGTCCTCGCCCTCTCCGCACCCGGCGGCCTCGGCCTGTTCGCCGGCGCGGCGCACGGCACGGTCTCCCAGGCGCTCTCCTCCGTCCTCCCCGGCAGGATCCCCGCCCCTCGGCTCACCTGGCGGGCCCGCCACACCGCCCTCGAACCCGGCGCCATGTTCCGCGACGAGATGGTCTCGGGCCCGCTGCGCTCCTGGGTCCACACCCATACGCTCGCGGACGCCGCACCCGGCGAGGCGGACACGGCCGACGGCAGCCCCGGCACCGTGGTCCACGACAGCATCGCGTACGCCCTCCCTGCCGGCGACGCGCTCTCCCGCGTCCCCGGCATCGGCGACCGCACCGGCCGTGCCGCCCGTCAGGCCTTCGAACGCATCCTGACCGCCCAGTTCTACTCCCGCGCCGCGACCATGGCCGAGGACCTGGACTTCCACGCCGCCCACCCCGGCCCTCTCCACGGCGCCCCCGCCAAGACGATCGTGGTCACCGGTGCCAGCGGCCTCATCGGCGCCCGGCTCTGCGCGTTGCTGACCTCCGGCGGGCACACCGTGGTCCGCCTCGTCCGCGACGCCGCCCAGGCCTCCGCCGAGGACGCCTCCTTCTGGGACCCGCTGCGGGGAGAGGTCGACAGCGCCGTCCTCGCCTCCGCGGACGCGGTGGTCAACCTCGCCGGGGCCACCATCGCCGGCCGCATGACCGACGCCCACAAGGAGGCCGTCCACCACTCGCGTGTGTCCGGGACCCGCACGCTGGCCGAGGCCCTCGTCGGTCTCACCTCCTCTGCGGCTGGCCGGACCAACGACGACGGCCGCCGGGCTCCCGCTCTCGTCAACGGTTCCGCGGTGGGCTGGTACGGCGCCGACGCCGGGGACGGGGGCCTTCCCGGGGGCCTCACCGAGGACCTCCCCTGCGGGGAGGACTTCTTGGCGGAGGTCTGCCGGGACTGGGAGGCCGAGGCCCGCGCCGTAGAGGAGGCGGGCATCCGCTGCGTCCGGGTCCGGACGGGCATCGCGCTCAGCCCGGCCGGCGGCATGCTGCGGCAGATCCTGCCGATCTTCCTGGCCGGCCTCGGCGGCACGCTGTCCACGAAGGGCTCCGGCGCGGACGGCACCCCGTGGATGAGCTGGATCTCCGCCGATGACGCTGCGGCCCTGTTCGCGCACGCGGCCCTCGAGGACTCCGTCTCCGGGGCGCTGAATGCCGCCGCGCCGGATCCGGTCACGGCGAAGGAGTTCGCGGCCACGCTGGGCTCGGTGCTGCACCGCCCGTCCGCGGTGCCGGTGCCCGGCGTCGGACCGCGTCTGCTGCTGGGCCGTGAGGGGGCGGAGCTGATCGTGGACGCGGACCAGAAGGCGTCGTCGGCCGCGGCGGAGGCCGCAGGCCACCGCTTTCGCCACCGCACGCTCGATCAGGCCCTGCGCAGCGTCCTCGGCCGCTGACCTCCGGCGTCAGGCCGGCCGCCGCTGCGCCGGCCGTCAGGCGGCTGCCAGCACGGCTGCGCCGGCCGTCAGCGCCCCGCGCACGGGACGGGGCAGGGCCTCCGGAGTCAGTCCTGCAGCGCGCCGGTCTCCCGGATGAGCTGGGCGAGGGCGGTGAAGGCATCCCGCGCGAGGGCCTCCCAGAGCTTCATGGCCAGCTGAGGGGTGGCCTCCTCGAGGGCGTACATGACCTGAGCGGTCAGCACGCGGGTGGTCACGGGGCCGCGGGCGCGGACGGTGCCGGGCTGGCGGCCGGGCTGGCCGAGGGCCATCTCGCCGAAGATCATGCCGGGGGTGAGGAGCATGCGGCGCATGCGGCGGCCTCCGGTGGCCTGGCCGGTGAGCTCCACCTGGCCGGAGGTGATCACGTAGATGCCGCCGAAGGGCTGGCCTGCGCGGCGGATGATCTGGCCGTCCTCGTACCGGCGGGTGTCCATCATGGACTCGACGAGGCGGGCGTCGTCCTCGGAGAGGTGCTGCAGCAGCGGGGAGAAGGCGGCCTCCTCCTCGGTCTTGGGCAGCAGGTGCGGTTCGTGGCGGGCCAGCAGGCGCTGCTCGCACCACTGCATGGCCTGCGAGCGGGAGGTGAAGAACACGAACTGGGTGGAGTCCAACGGCACGTCCGGCAGGAACGCCTCGGACTCGCGCAGGGGCTCGCGCACCTCGACGCCCTCGGACGCACCGGCGGCGCGGACCTGCTCCAGCAGGGACTCGTCGCGGTCCGTGACCACGATGTCCAGGCCGTCGCGGAGCGCGTGCGCGATCCACTGGGCGATCAGGCGGCGGGCCGGCCCGGAGATGGAGGACACGGAGCGTACGTCCATGGCGAGGGTCTGCAGGTCGTCCGGCATGCTGCCGACCACGTGCACGAGCGCCTCCACCTGGCTGAAGCCGATGTGGCCGCCGAGCTCCATGAGGTGGACGGTGTCCGCATGGCGTTCGAAGGCCTGCATGACCTCGGCGGTGCGGGAGGTGCCGGAGGGGGCCTGGTCCACCCGGTAGTGGGTGCGCAGGGCGGAGCGCGGGGAGCCGGCCACCAGGGACGGATGCATCTCGAAGGCCTCCACGAGCGAGCGCAGCGCCTGCAGGCCGTGCGCGGAGATGCCGTTCTCGTCCAGGCCGTGGGACTGGAGGGCGAGGCCGAGGTGGCCGGGGACGACCACCATGATCGTGCCGCCGCGGCGGGAGGCCCAGCCGGGCTGGCCCACGGTGAGGGACCACAGCGGGTCCCGGGTGACGAGGCCGCAGGAGGACATCAGGGAGAGCACGGCCTGCACGGTCTCGGCGGAGAAGACGCGGTCGCCGGTGTGCGGGTGGACGCCGCCGTGGGCGAAGACGGAGGCGATCACGGACAGCTCGCGCACGTCCACGGTGACGGCGCGCAGGCGGGAGATGTCTGTGAGGATGACGGTGGGGTCCGCGTCGATCGCCTCGATGGACTTCATGAACCAGGCTGCGGCGCGGGTGCGGCGGTTGGCCTTGTCCTCTGCGCGGGCGGCGGTGTCCGTCACGGAGACCTCGCGCTCGAGCAGGGTGGAGGCCAGCTGCATGAAGCGGGCGGTGCGGTCTCGTCCGCCGCGGCCCTTCACGAGGGTCGCCGCGGCCACCACTCCGGTGTCCGTGAGCCCGTTGTAGGCGCGGTGGGTCTCCGGCTCGACCTCGATGCGGTGCAGGGGGTCGCCGGCGGGCTCGGTGCCGATGTGCTCGAGCACGGCGTCGATGCCGTGGTCCTCCACCGCCATCGCGTAGATCAGTGGTGCGGCGAGCGCCCCGAGGGTCACGGTCTGCCCCGTGCCGGCCTGGTAGCCGTAGCCGTCCACGAGGGTCATGGCGATGCCCAGACCGCCCGGCGTGTCCTCGCCTGTCTCGGCCTGGGCCGGCTTCGCGTAGGAGGCGGCGAGCAGGTCGAGGTGGTACTGCACGGGCGTCATCATGCGGCCCAGCCTATCCACAGACCTAGGCCTGCGACACCCGGTCCTGGGCCACAATGGACGGTGATGACCTCCGCTTCTCCGCTCTCCCCGCTGGACCTGGACTCCTTCGTCTCCGGCCTCACGGTGGCGCAGGTGCTGCCGGAGCTCACCGACGCCCTGGCGGCCCACGGAGCGGCCGTGCTCCACGCCCCGCCGGGCACCGGCAAGACCACCGCGGTGCCCCCGCACGTCGCCCTGACGCTCGCCGACGCCTCGGGTGTGGCCGGGCGTGCCGACGAGGGCCCCTGGCCCTCGTCTGCCGCTGCGCCTGCCGCGTCGGCCGGCTCGTCCCCCGACGTCGCCGCCGACACCGCCGCTGCGGCCGCACCCCGTGTTCTGGTCACCCAGCCCCGCCGCGTGGCGGTGCGCGCAGCCTGGCGCCGCCTCCATGCCGCGGTCGAGGCTGCGTATCGGGCCGCCGGCGCCGCCGAGCCCGCGGCGCGGCAGGCCGCCGACGCCGCGGTCGGCTACACGGTCCGCGGCGACGCCGTGGGCCGCGGCCGCAGCCAGGTCGAGTTCCTCACCCCGGGCGTGCTGGTCCGGCGCCTGCTGAACGATCCGGAACTGGCCGGCGTCGGCGCGGTCCTGCTGGACGAGGTGCATGAGCGTGACCTGGACACGGACCTGCTCTTCGCGCTGCTGGCGGACCTGCGGCAGCTGCGCGAGGACCTGCAGGTCGTCGCCATGTCCGCCACCTTGGACGCCGAGGCCCTCGCGGCCCGGTGGGCCGAGGGTATGGGCCAGGACGCCGTTCCGGTGGTCCGCACCGAGGACGTCCTCCACCCGCTGACTGAGCGGTGGGCACCCTACGGCTCCTCCCGCCTGACCGCGCGCGGCGGCTGCGAGCGCGGGTTCCTGGACCACGTGGCCGAGCAGACCGTGGCCGCGCACGCCGCGGCCCTCGCCGAGGACCCGGGCATCGACGCCCTGGTGTTCCTTCCCGGCGTGGCGGAGGTGGAGGCGGTGGCCGAGCGTCTGCGCGCGCGCGTCCCGGCCCACGACGTGCTCACCCTCCACGGCCGCCAGGAGCCGGCCGAGCAGGACGCCGCCGTCGCCGGCCGCGCACCCGGCGGTGCCCCGCGCATCGTGGTCGCCACGAATGTCGCCGAGTCCTCGCTCACCGTGCCCGGGGTGCGTCTGGTGATCGACTCCGCCCTGGCCCGCGAGCCGCGCAGGGACGCCGGCCGCGCCATGACCGGTCTGGTCACCGTGCAGGTCTCCCGTGCCGCCGCCGGACAGCGGGCCGGTCGTGCCGCCCGCCTCGGCCCGGGCACCGTGGTCCGCTGCTGCAGCCGCTCCGCGCTCGGCACCGCTCCCGCCGCGCCGACGCCCGCGCTCGACGTGGCCGACCTCGCCCCGCTCGCCCTCGCCCTGGCCGCCTGGGGCGCCCCGCGCGGTGAGGGGCTGGTGTTGCCCCAGGAGCCGCCGGTCGGTGCGCTCGCCGAGGCCGAGGCCCGTCTGCAGTCCCTCGGCGCCGTGGACGCGGACGGCCGCATCACCGCCCACGGCACCGCCCTGTCCACGCTCCCGGTCCCGCCGCACCTCGGGCACGCCCTCGGATACGGCGCGCAGGCCGTGGGGGAGCGGACGGCCGCGGACGTCGTCGCCCTGCTCGCGTCCGACCTGCGTGCCCCCGGAGCCGACCTCACCGCCGCCCTCGCCCAGGTCCGCCGTGGCGGACCCGAGTCCCGGATGTGGCGTCGTGAGGCCGACCGCCTCGAGCGGCTGCTGCGTCGCGGTGCTCTCGCGCCCTCCCTTCCCGACGACGGCGCCGGCACCTCCGCCTCGCCCGGTGCCTCCGCGGCGGCCGCCGCCCGCGGATCCGCCGGTTCCTCCGCAGGCCCCCGTCGTCTCGGCCGGGACGAGGAGGTCGGCTACGTGGTGGCCCTCGCGGCTCCGGACCGCATCGCCCGTCGGGTGGGGGAGTCCGACGCCTACCTGCTCGCCTCCGGCACCCGAGCGTCCCTGCCTGCGGACTCGCCGCTGCGGGGCAGCCGCTGGCTGGCCGTCGCCGAGGTCCAGCGCACCGGCTCCGACGCCGAGGGCACCGGCGCCGTGGTCCGCGCCGCCGTCCCGCTGGGGGAGGAGGCCGCGATCGCCGCGGGAGCCGGACTGCTCCGCCAGGAGCACACCGCCGTCTGGTCCGGCGGACGGCTCAGGGGCAGCCGCCGTCGCCTCCTCGGCGGCATCGAGCTGGCCGCCCACAGCGAGGCCCCCACCGTCGAGGCCGCCGCGGACGCCGTCCGCGCCGCGTGGGCCGAGGAAGGGCTGAAAGGTTGGGGCGGCGAGGCCGCGGACACGCTGCGCCGCCGCGTCCACCTGCTCCACCGCGTCCTGAAGGACCCCTGGCCGGACATGTCCGCCGCCGCCCTCGCCCAGGACGAGGACCTCGTCGCGGCCGTCGCCGCGCAGGTGGTGGCCGGCACCCCGCGGTCCCGGGTCGACCTCGCCGGACTGCTGCAGGGCCTGCTGCCCTGGCCCGCCGCCTCCGAGCTGGACACGCTCGCCCCCGCACGGCTGCCCATCCCCTCCGGACGCACCGCCGCCGTGGAGTACCCGGAGGTCGGCGACGACGGCCAGCCCGTGCTCGCCGCCAAGCTCCAGGAGTTCTTCGGGGCCTCCGGCACGCCGACGGTCGCGGACGGACGCCAGCCGGTGCTGCTGCACCTGCTCTCGCCCGCCGGGCGCCCGCTGGCCGTGACGGCGGACCTGCCCTCCTTCTGGGCCGGCGCCTACGCCCAGGTCCGTGCCGACATGCGCGGCAGGTATCCGAAGCACCCCTGGCCCGAGGACCCCACGACGGCCGAGGCCACGGGACGGACCCGGCGTCGGTGAGCCGGGCCCCGGCGGTCCGTCCGCGGACGGTGCGGCCGGGGGAGGAAGCCGGGGTGCCGTCGTCGTGAAACAGGGCCCCGTAGGGGCACGGTGCGTGCTGACGGACGGCGAAGGGTCTAGGGTGTAGCGCAGATCACCCGGAAGACGGACGACAAGGAATCCCCGCCATGACGACTCCCCCCACCCGGTGCGGCCGGGGCCGGATGCTCGCGGCGACCGGCCTGGCCGCCGCCGCCCTGGTCTTGAGCGGATGCGCCGCCGACGACGGCGGAGGCACTCCGGTGCTGACCTGGTACACGAATCCGGACGACGGCGGCCAGGCCACCATCGCCCAGCAGTGCACCGAGGCATCCGACGGGAGGTACCGCATCGAGACCTCCATGCTCCCCACCGAGGCCTCCGCGCAGCGGGAGCAGCTCACCCGTCGCCTCGCCGCCGGCGACTCGTCCATGGACATCATGTCCCTGGACCCGCCGTTCGTGCCCGAGCTCGCCGAGCCCGGCTTCCTGGCGCCGGTGCCCCAGGAGCTGCAGAAGACCGCGCAGGAGAACACCCTCGACGGCGCGCTCGCCGGCGCGACGTGGAAGGACGAGCTCGTGACCGTCCCGTTCTGGGCCAACACGCAGCTGCTCTGGTACCGCAAGTCGGTGGCCGAGGCCGCCGGACTGGACATGGACAAGCCGGTCACCTGGGACCAGCTGATCGAGGCCGCCGAGGCCGAGGACAAGTACCTCGGCGTCCAGGGGGCCCGCGCGGAGTCCATGACCGTGTGGCTCAACGCGCTCGTCGCCGGCGGCGGGGACGAGATCATCGTGGACCCTGAGGCCTCGGCGGACGAGATGACCACCAACCTCGCCGGTGAGGCCGGCACGAAGGCCGCCGAGATCGTCTCGACCATCGGCAAGAAGGGCCTCGGCGGCCCCGGCCTGCCGACCCAGCGTGAGAACGAGGCGATGCTGCAGTTCCAGGGGGACAAGGGCTCGTTCATGGTGAACTGGCCGTTCATCTGGGCGGCCACCAACGCCTCGGTCGAGGCGGGAGACCTGCCCGAGGACCTCCCGGAGGACATCGGCTGGACCACCTACCCGCAGACCGTCGAGGGGCACGAGGCCGCACCGCCGCTGGGCGGCATCAACCTGGGGGTCGGCGCGAAGTCCGAGCATCAGGACCTGGCCTGGGATGCCGTCTCCTGCATCACCTCCGCCGAACACCAGGCGGACTACTTCGTCACCAACGGCAACCCGCCGGCAGACCCGAAGGCCTACGAGGACGAGCGCATCAAGGACGCCTACCCCATGGCGGACGCGATCCGCGACTCCCTGGACATCGCGAAGCCGCGACCGCAGACGCCGTACTACAACGAGGTCTCCACGGCCATCCAGCAGCGCTACGCGCCGGTCTCCGGCGTCAACCCCGCCACCACGCCGGAGGAGACGAACACCTTCATCGAGCAGATCCTCCGAGGGGAGCGCCTCCTGTGAGCACCGTGTCCACCCCCGAGCGCGCATCCGGGCGCCGCCGCGTCCGCTCCGCCCGTGCGAAGTCCGAGGCCCGCCTCGGCATGATGCTGGCCGCCCCGGCGTTCCTCATCATGCTGTTCGTGGTGCTGTACCCCATCGTCCAGGCCGTCTGGGACTCCCTGTTCAGCTTCCGCCTGACCGCGCCGGCGGACAAGGAGTTCGTGGGCCTGAAGAACTACGGCACCATCCTCACCGACCCCGTGTTCTGGTCCGACCTGGGCGTCACACTGCTCATCACGGTGGTCACCGTGGCGGTCGAGCTCGTGCTCGGCTTCCTCCTGGCCCTGGTGATGCACCATGCGATCAAGTCCACCAAGGGGCTGGTCCGCACCATGATCCTGGTGCCCTACGGCATCATCACGGTGGTGTCCGCCTTCGCGTGGTTCTACATGTTCTCGATCGACTCGGGGTACATGAACTCGTGGCTGTCCTGGCTGCCCGGCGTGGACGCGAACCTCAACTGGTTCGCCCAGGGCTCCACGGCGCTGTTCGTGATCATGCTCTCGGAGATCTGGAAGACCACCCCGTTCATCTCCCTGCTGCTGCTCTCCGGCCTGGCCCAGGTCCCCGGCGACCTCACCGAGGCGGCCGCCGTGGACGGCGCCACCCGCTGGCAGCGCCTCACCCGCGTGATCCTGCCCAACATGAAGGCGGCCATCATGGTGGCGGTCCTGTTCCGCGCCATGGACGCCTTCCGCATCTTCGACGCCATCTTCATCATGACCAACGGCGCCTACGGCACTGAGGCACTGTCCCTGCTGGCGTACCGGACCTCCATCGGGCGCCTGGAGATCGGCCTCGGCTCGGCGGTCTCCGTCATCCTGTTCCTGTGCGTGGCGCTGATGGCCTTCATCGCGGTGAAGGGCTTCAAGGTGGACCTCGCCGACCGAGGAGGCAACCAGTGAGCACTGTGGCAACCCCTGACAAGTCCGGCAACGCACCGGACACGTCCGCGCACGGGCGCACGGAGGCAGGGCGCAGCGCAGCGCCTCCGGCCAGGA
This sequence comes from Micrococcus sp. HMSC067E09, assembly GCF_001812555.1. NCBI lineage: Bacteria > Bacillati > Actinomycetota > Actinomycetes > Micrococcales > Micrococcaceae > Micrococcus > Micrococcus sp. HMSC067E09. Next base: position 58,559 of record NZ_KV809438.1, read on the forward strand.
AGAAGTCCGGGACGGGTCGGATCACCCTCGGCTGGTGGGTACTCACCGTGCTGATCGGCATCTGGTGCCTGTTCCCGGTGTTCTCCATCCTGGCCACCAGCTTCAAGACGCCCTCGGACCTGTCCAACGGCCGGCTGCTGCCGACCTCCTGGTCCACCGTGAACTACGAGGAGATCTTCGTGGGCGGCTCCCGCGAGCTGTTCCTCACGGCACTGCGGAACTCGGTGGGCATCTCGGTGATCGCCACCGTGGTCGCCGTCGTCCTGGCCACCCTGTGCGCCTATGCGATCGCGCGCCTGGACTTCCCCGGCAAGCGGCTGGTGCTGACGGTCTCCCTGATGGTCTCCATGTTCCCGGTGATCTCGCTGGTGACCCCGCTGTTCAACGTGTGGCGGACCATCGGCCTGTACGACACCTGGCTCGGCCTGATCATCCCCTACCTCTCGCTCACCCTGCCGATCTCCATCTGGACGCTGGCCGCGTTCTTCAAGCAGATCCCGTGGGAGCTGGACCAGGCCGCCCAGGTGGACGGCGCCACCCCGCTGCAGGCGTTCAGGAAGGTGATCGTCCCGCTGGCCGCACCCGGCGTGTTCACCACCGCGATCATCGCGTTCTTCATCGCCTGGAACGACTTCGTCTACGGCATCTCGCTGACCTCCACGGAGGCGGCACGTCCGGTGCCGGCGGCACTGGCGTTCTTCACTGGCGCCTCGCAGTTCGAGTCGCCGACCGGCGCGATCTCCGCCGCCGCGATCATCGTGACCATCCCGATCGTGCTCCTGGTGCTCTTCTTCCAGAAGCAGATCGTGGCCGGCCTGACCAACGGCGCCGTCAAGGGCTGAGGCCCGGACCAACGCTTCGAAAGGACCCTGAACCGATGGCCTCCATCACCCTGAACAACATCCACAAGACCTACGACGACGGCTTCCATGCGGTGAAGGGCGTCGACCTGGAGATCGCCGACGGCGAGTTCGTGATCCTCGTGGGCCCCTCCGGCTGCGGCAAGTCCACCCTGCTGCGCATGGTCGTGGGCCTGGAGGACATCACCGACGGTGATCTGCTGATCGGTGAGCGCCGCGTCAACGAGGTGGCGCCGAAGGACCGCAACCTCGCCATGGTGTTCCAGAACTACGCGCTGTACCCGCACCTGACGGTGTTCGAGAACATCGCGTTCCCCCTGCGCCTGAACAAGGACGCCAAGCTCTCCGAGGACCAGATCAAGGCCAAGGTGGCCGAGGCGTCTCGCATGCTGGAGCTGGACGACCACCTGGACCGCAAGCCCGGCAACCTCTCCGGCGGCCAGCGCCAGCGCGTGGCCATGGGCCGTGCGATCGTCCGTGAGGCCGACGCGTTCCTGTTCGACGAGCCGCTGTCCAACCTGGACGCCAAGCTGCGCGGCCAGATGCGCGCCGAGATCGCCCAGATGCAGCGCCGCCTCGGCATCACCTCCATCTATGTGACCCACGACCAGACCGAGGCGATGACGCTCGGCGACCGCGTGGCCGTCCTGAAGAAGGGCGAGCTGCAGCAGGTGGCCTCCCCGCGTGAGCTCTACGAGCAGCCGATCAACCTGTTCGTGGCCGGCTTCATCGGCTCCCCGTCGATGAACTTCCTGCCCGCCAGCCTCAAGTCCGAGGGCGGCCGCCACGTCCTGTCCTCGCCGATCGGGGACATCCCGGTGCCGGAGGCCAAGGCCAAGGCCGCCGAGGGGCGCGACCTGGTGTTCGTGGGCCTGCGCCCCGAGTTCTTCGAGGACGCCTCCCTCGTGGACGAGGACAAGAAGTCCAAGGGCTCGATCTTCCAGGTGGAGCTGACCCACCTGGAGTGGCTGGGCCACGAGCAGTACGGCCACATCGAGTTCGACCCGGACCCGGAGGTCAAGACCATGCTCTCCGACCTGGCGAAGGAGATGGACGCGGACGAGCTGCGCCCGGTGGTGGTGACCACCCTGTCCGCCGAGTCCCGCGTCCGCCCGGGCACCCCGGTGGACCTGTGGGTGGACACCTCCCGCATCCACCTCTTCGACCCGAAGACCGGTGAGAACCTGACCCGCGACCCCGAGGCCGGCGCCGAGCTGACCCGCATGGCCGGCGAGGAGCGCCAGCGTCAGATCGACCTGGCCCAGGAGAACGACCGGAAGAAGGAGCAGGAGGGCGCCGGGCACCGGACCGAGGACGCCATCGGGGACAACCTCGACCACGGCACCGAGGGCGAAGGCCGCACCGGCTCCCACGCCCAGGGCTGACGCTCCCGGGGCGTCCTGGCCCTGGCCCACAGCAAAAGTGAGGGGAAGACACGGTCTCGTTCGTCGATCTCGACGCCGTGTCTTGCCCTCACTTTCGCCTTGGTGGCCTTGGTGGCGTTGGTCGCCGTGTTCGGCTCAGTACCCGCCCTCGACGTCCACGAGCCCCTCGAGCTCCCTGCCCTCCGCGCGGGCGGCGAGGTTCCGCCGGATCCGCGCATCGAGCAGCGGGATGCACATCTCCGGGGTGTCGGCGGTGTGCGGGGTGATCAGACAGCGCGCCTCGGCCCACAGCGGATGACCGTCCGGCAGCGGCTCGGGGTCGGTCACGTCCGTGCCGTAGGAGCGGATCTTCCCGGCGGCCAGGGCGGCGGTCACGGCGTCGGTGTCCACGAGCACGCCGCGGCCGACGTTGACCAGCACCGCGTCGTCGTCCATGAGCTCCAGCTGCCGTGCACCGACGATCCCGCGGGTCTGCTCGGTCGCGGCGGCGGCCAGCATGACCACGTCGGCTCCGGGCAGCACCTCGTCGAACCGGTCGGTCGTCACGGTGACGTCCGCGCCGGGCACGTCGTCCGCCCTGCGCCGCACCGCGGTGACGTGCACGTCCCAGGCCTTGAGCAGCCGGATGTACTCCTGTGCGATGCCCCCGCCGCCGAGCACCACCGCCCGGGCGCCGTCGAGGCTCTTCCCCCGGCACTGACCCCAGGACGTCGCCGTGACGCGCTCGGGCAGATGCCGCAGCAGCGCGAGGGTCAGCATCAGGGCGTGCTCGGCCACCGGCGGGGCATAGGTGCCCTTCGCCGACGTCCAGGTGATCTCCGGGCGGCTGCGCACGAGCGGCACATAGGCCTCGATCCCGGCGAAGGGGAACTGCACCCAGTCGATTTGCGGGTTCGCCTCGAGTGCGGCGCGCACGTCCTCCACCGGGATCGGGGTCAGCAGCACCAGCGCGGTCGCGTCGCCGTCGCCGTAGGGTGACCCGTCCGTCCCGACGACGGCCCCTCCCGTCTGCGTGACGGCCTCCGTCGGCCCGCGGCGGGCCTCGGCGTAGCGGGTGCCGGCCAGCTGCTCGGCCGTCGGCAGGATCAGCAGGCGTTCGGCGCGCACCCTCAGCCCTCCTGGGCGGCCTTGTGGGCCGCGGACAGCTCGAGGTAGATGCTTGCGTTGCGCTTCAGGGACTCGCGCTCCTCGTCCGTCAGCGGGCGGCGCACCTTGGCCGGGACACCGGCCACCAGGGAGCCGGCGGGGACCTCGGTGCCCTCCAGCACGAGCGCGCCGGCGGCCACCAGGGAACCGGCGCCGATCGTGGCGCCGTTCATGACGGTGGCGGACATGCCGATCAGGCAGTCGTCCCCGACCTTCGCGCCGTGCACCACGGCCGAGTGGCCCACGGAGACGCCGGAGCCCAGCTCGCAGGGGAAGCCCTCATCCGCGTGCAGCACCACGTTGTCCTGCAGGTTGGTGCCCTCGCCCACGCGGATGGGCGCGGAGTCGCCGCGTGCGGAGACGCCGTAGAAGGCGGAGGAGCGCTCGGCCATCTCGACGTCGCCGGTGATCGCGGCGGTCGGGGCGAGGAAGACGGACTCGTGGATGAGGGGCGTGGAGCCCTTCACGGTGATGATGTGTGCCATGTCACCAGGCTACGGGGAGCGGGCAGGCGGCGGCGAGCGCCGCCGTCGTCCGAGGCCTGACGACGACGGCCGGGTCCCTCCGTCTTCCCGGCGAGGGTCGTCGTCGGGAAGGGACGCGGGTGCGGATCAGCCGAAGACGACCGTGCGACGCCCGTCCAACAGGACGCGGTGCTGGGCGTGCCAGCGGACGGCCTGGACGAGGGTGTTGCCCTCCACGTGCCGGCCGCGGGCCACGAAGTCCGCGGCGGTCTGCGCGTGGGTCACCGGCTGGACGGACTGGGCGATGATCGGGCCCTCGTCCAGGTCCGCGGTGACGTAGTGGGCGGTGGCGCCGATGAGCTTCACGCCGCGTTCATGGGCCTGGTGGTAGGGGCGCGCGCCCTTGAAGGACGGCAGGAACGAGTGGTGGATGTTGATGGCACGGCCCTCGAGTTCCGCGCAGAGCTCGTCCGAGAGGATCTGCATGTAGCGGGCGAGGACCACCAGGTCGATGTCGAACTCCTCGATGAGCTCGCGCAGGCGGGCCTCGGCTGCGGCCTTCGTCTGGGTGCCGGTGGCGGAGACCGGGATGTGGATGAACGGGACGCCGTAGAAGGAGGCCAGCGGCTGCAGGTCCAGGTGGTTGGAGACCACCACCGGAATGTCGATCGGAAGGGTGCCCGCGCGCTGCTGGAACAGCAGGTCGTTCAGGGTGTGGCCGTCCTTGGAGCACATCACCAGCGTGCGGGTGCGGACCGCGGCGTCCCAGAGCTGCAGGTGCATGCCGAACCGCTCGCCGACCGGGGCGAGGGCGGCGTCCACGGCGTCGTGTGCGGCCGGGGTGCGGAATTCCACACGCATGAAGAAGGTGCCGGTGTCCGGGGAGTCGTACTGCTGGGACTCGGTGATGTCCGCGTCCACCTCGAGCAGGGCGCCGGAGACCGCGTGCACGATGCCCCGGGTGTTGGTGCAGGACAGCGTCAGGACGAACTCGCGCTCGCCGGCAGCGGGGGAGGCGGCTGCACCGGTGGGGGCGGGGGAGGGCAGGCGGACGGCGTCGGAGGCAGACATGCCTGCCATCAAACCACGGGGACGGTCGCGTCGAACCGGGGGGTCGGCCGATGACCACACAGCGGAAGGTGTGACATTCTCGGGTCTGAACTGTCTCCGCGACCGCGGAATCAGCAGTGACATCGACCGGAAGTAGACAGAGGAGACATCATGGACAACCCCATCGTCTATGTGGTGATCGCCGCCATCATCGTGGTGCTGCTGATCCTCATCATCCTGAGCGTCGTCGCCGGCAAGCGCCGGGCGAACGCCGAGCTCGAACAGGAGCAGCGCGAGAAGAAGGCCGGCATCAAGGACGGCGTGGTCCCGGGCGACGAAGACAAGGTCGCCGGGGCCGACCGCGTGACGCCCCGGAAGAAGGCGACCAAGGACGTCACGGCGGCGAAGGGTGCCGACGGTGCCAAGGGGGCCGATGAGGCCGCCGCGGGCACGGCTGCCGCGGACTCGGGCGCCGTGAAGGCCGGCGGCAAGGACGGCCAGGACCCGGACGTGTTGAAGGACGCCGATGTGCAGGCCGGCGGCAAGGATGTGCAGGTGGACGAGGCCGATGCCGACGCCGCCGCGAAGGTCGGCAAGGGAGGCCCGTGGGACACCCCCACCGCACCGGATGCCAAGGACCCGAGCAAGCGCAAGCCGATCAAGTTCACCGAGGGTGAGAAGGTCTCCGAGGCGGAGACCGCCCGTGAGGGCAAGGCCCCGAACGCCCCGAAGGAGAGCGGCACGGGCAGCAAGACCGCTGCCGCTGTCGCCGGCGGTGCCGTGGCCGGTGGTGCTGTGGCCGGTGGTGCTGCCGCCGCGTCCCAGGACGAGAAGGACGCCGACGAGGGCGGCGCCGTGAAGGCCGACGAGAAAAGCGCCGACGAGGCCGGCACCGTGAAGGCCGACGAGAAGACCGCCGCCCCGGCTGCTGAGCAGAAGGTCGCCCACAAGGACGCCGATCGTGAGGGCGCCGAGCGTGAGGTCGCGGACAAGGGCGCCGTGGGTGCCGGTGCCGAGAAGTCCGGCGTTTCCCAGGACGCCGATGTGCAGGCCGGTGGCCGTGGCGTGACGGTGGACGAGGCCGCAGACGGTCAGCAGGCCGCCGACGTCCCCGAGGACAAGGCCGCTGAGACGGGCTCCGAGGACAAGGCCGCTGAGACGGCCTCCGAGCCGGCGCCGGTGACCGACTCCCAGCGTCAGGTCCAGCAGGCCACCGCAGCCACTGCGGCGGGTGTCGTCGGCGGGACCGCAGCCGCCGCGACCGCCGGTGTGGCCGGCGGTCAGGGCGTGCAGGTCGACGAAGCCGAGGCCGAGACGGGCCAGGGCACCGCCCCGACCGGCAAGGCTGATCAGGCCGACCAGGCCGACGGCGAGCCGGCCCTGGCGATGTCCTCCAAGGACGAGGACCGCATGGCCGCCACTGTCGACTCCGACAAGACCGCCGCGGTCGACGCCGACAAGGCTGCCACTGTCGACGCCGACAAGAAGGAGACCGTCCAGGCCGCCGAGGCCGAAAAGTCGCAGGGCTCCGGCGCAGGCACCGCCGCCGTGGTGGGCGGCACCGCCGTCGCCGGCGGCGCTGTGGCTGCCGGTGCGGCCGCCCACGCCGCCCGGACCGAGAAGGCCGAGGCTCCGAAGGAAGGCACCTACGGCGCTCAGACCCTGACGAGCGGCACTGACGTCCCGGGCACCGAGAAGGACCACGGCGACCTGCTGGACGAGCCCACCGCCGGCCGCACCGCCGACGGCACGAAGATCGAGACCGTGACCGACGAGCAGCTCAAGGCCCGGGCCGAGGGTGACGACGTCGACGGTGCGGACACGGCCGACGCCGCACGGACCGATGCCGGCCGAGCGGACGCCGCGCA
>NZ_KV809438.1:65431-235168 GCF_001812555.1 Micrococcus sp. HMSC067E09
ATGCCGGCCGAGCGGACGCCGCGCAGACCGTTTCCGGCCCTGCCGACGCCCCGCAGACCGACACCGCCGACTCCGGACGCGAGACGGCCGCCCAGATGGACGGCTACTCCGTGACCGGCGTGCCCGGCTACGCGGGACCGGTCTCCGAGCGCGCCCGGCGCGAGATCGCCGAGGACGAGGCCAAGGCATCCGCCGCCGGCGCCTCGGACGCCGGTGCAGGCACAGCCGACACCGACAAGGTCGGCGCCGACCAGGCTGATGCGGACAAGGCCGCCACCGGCAATGCCGCCACCGGCAATGCCGGCACCGACCGTCATGAGGTCCAGTCCGAGGAGGCCCTCGGCGAGCACCACACCCCGGCCGCCCAGGGCCCGGTGTCCGTGGGTGCCTCCGGCACCGCGGCCGGCACCTCCGCCGAGGCCACGGCCTCGAAGCGTCAGGAGGACGGCTCCCTGAAGGAGACCATCGTGGAGACCGCCAAGGGTGCCGCTTCCGTGGCCGCGAAGGGGGCCGCCAAGGGCGCCGAGGCCGGCGCCAAGGGTGCTGTGAAGGGCGCCGCCTTCCTCCGCGAGAAGCTGGCCCAGGCCCAGGAGCGCCGCTGGAAGAAGTGATCCGCTGACAGGCGCCGCGGACGCACGCGGCTCCGGACAGACGACGGCCCCCTCACTTGCGAAAAGTGAGGGGGCCGTCGTCTGCCCATGGACGTCCTGCCGGATCAGACGCCCGGGATCTCATCTCCGGCGGCGGCCTTCACGGCCTCCTCGATCTTGGCGCCGGTCTCGGCGTCCACGTTCTTCCAGTACTCGAGGGCCTTGGAGAGCACCGGCTCCTTCACGCCGTCGAGGGCGCCGGCCACGGTCTGCACGAACTCGGCGCGCTCGGCGTCGGAGAACACCTCGCGGACCAGGATGCCGGCCTGGCCGAAGTCGTCGTCGTCCTTGCGGAGCGTCTGGGACTCGCGGGTCATCTCGCCGTCGGCCTCCCAGCCGTTGTCGACGCGGCCCTCCTCGTCGGACCACGAGTGGTCGAAGGAGTTGGGGACGTACTGCGGGGCGTTGCCCTGGTGGTGGTACGTCATCTGGCCGTCGAACGTGTAGGAGTTGACCGGGCACTTGGGCTGGTTGACCGGCAGCTGCGCGAAGTTCGTGCCGATGCGGTAGCGCGCCGCGTCGTGGTACGCGAAGGAGCGGGCCAGCAGCATGCGGTCCGGGGACAGGCCGATGCCCGGCACGGTGTTGCCCGGGGAGAACGCGGCCTGCTCGATCTGCGCGAAGTGGTTCTCCGGGTTCCGGTTCAGGGTCATGGTGCCGACCTTGATGCGCGGGTAGTCCTTCTGGGACCACACCTTGGTCAGGTCGAACGGGTTGTACCGGTAGGTCTTCGCCTCCTCGTACGGCATCACCTGCACGTACAGGTCCCACTTCGGGAAGTTCCCCGCGGCGATGGACTCGAACAGGTCCTGGCGGTGGTAGTCGGCGTTCTCGCCGGCCATCTTCACGGCCTCGTCATTGGTGAAGTTGTGCACGCCCTGCTGGGAGATGAAGTGGTACTTCACCCAGAAGCGCTCGCCCTCGGCGTTGACCCACATGTAGGTGTGGGAGCCGTAGCCGTTCATCTCCGCCCAGGTGCGAGGCAGGCCGCGCGGGCCCATCAGATAGGTGACCTGGTGGGCGGTCTCCGGGTTGTTCGCCCAGAAGTCCCACTGCATGGTGCCGTCACGCAGGCCGGAGTCCGGCAGGCGCTTCTGCGAGCGGATGAAGTGGGTGAACTTCATGGGGTCGCGCATGAAGAACACCGGGGTGTTGTTGCCGACCAGGTCGTAGTTGCCCTCCTCCGAGTAGAAGCGGAGGGAGAAGCCGCGCACGTCGCGCCAGGTGTCCGGGGAGCCCAGCTCACCGGCCACGGTGGAGAAGCGGGCGAGCATCTCGGTCTTGGTCCCCGGCTGGAACACGAGGGCCTTGGTGTACTGCGAGACGTCCTCGGTGACCTCGAACTCGCCGAACGCGCCGGAGCCCTTCGCGTGGGGACGGCGCTCCGGGATGTTCATCCGGTTGAAGTGCTGGTGTGTCTCCACGAGGTGGGAGTCGTGCAGGACGACCGGGCCGTCCGGGCCCACCGTCAGCGACTGGCGGTCCGACACGGCCGGGGCGCCCGACTGCGTCGTCGATCCGGTGGCGTGGGGAGTCTTCTTCTCGATCATGCTCACTCCTTGCGGTTCCGTCCGGGCCGGGCCCGGGTTTCCGCCCTCTTCCGGAGGGCTCACTCCACTGTGTCACCTGGCGTCCGAAGCTGTAAGGGGCGGTGTGCTCCGGCGGTGACGCCCACAGCGAAAGTGGTGCGGGCCGTCGTCGCCGAAGCGGCCATGGACGCACACCGCTGCGAGCGGCGCCACACCCCTGGCTAGGATGGTCCACGGAGCAGTCCGACCAGCCGAGGGTCGGAGCAGCCGACCGCCGAAGGGAAAGCCCGTGACCCAGCCCGATGTGAACACCCTCCCGCTGTCCGAGGTCGATCCAGAGATCGCCGCCGTCCTGGCCGACGAGCTGGGCCGTCAGCGCGGCACGCTCGAGATGATCGCCTCCGAGAACTTCGTGCCTCGCGCGATCCTCGAGACCCAGGGCTCGGTGCTGACCAACAAGTACGCGGAGGGCTACCCCGGCCGCCGCTACTACGGCGGCTGCGAGTTCGTGGACGTCGCCGAGAACCTCGCCATCGAGCGCGCCAAGGCGCTCTTCGGCGCAGAGCACGCCAACGTGCAGCCGCACGCCGGCGCCCAGGCGAACGTGGCCGTGATGACCGCCCTGATGGACCACGGGGACACCATGATGGGCATGTCCCTGGCGCACGGCGGCCACCTCACCCACGGCATGAAGATCAACTTCTCCGGCAAGAACTACACCATCGCCGCCTACGAGGTGGACCCGGAGACCTACACCGTGGACATGGACAAGGTCCGTGAGCAGGCGCTCGCCTCGAAGCCGAAGGTCATCGTGGCCGGCTGGTCCGCCTACCCGCGCCAGCTGGACTTCGCCGCGTTCCGTGAGATCGCGGACGAGGTCGGCGCCAAGCTCTGGGTGGACATGGCCCACTTCGCCGGCCTCGTGGCCGCGGGCCTGCACCCGAACCCGGTGCCGCACGCGGACGTGGTCTCCTCCACCGTGCACAAGACCCTCGCCGGCCCGCGCTCCGGCTTCATCCTCTGCAAGGAGGACCTGAAGAAGAAGATCAACTCGGCCGTGTTCCCCGGCCAGCAGGGCGGCCCGCTCATGCATGCGATCGCCGGCAAGGCCGTGGCCTTCAAGATCGCGGCCTCCGAGGAGTTCAAGGCCAAGCAGGAGCGCACCCTGGCCGGCGCCCAGATCCTGGCAGAGCGCCTCTCCGCGAAGGACATGCAGGACCAGGGCGTCTCCGTCCTCACCGGCGGCACCGACGTCCACCTGGTGCTCGTGGACCTGCGCAACTCGCAGCTGGACGGCCAGCAGGGCGAGGACATCCTGCACGAGGTCGGCATCACCGTGAACCGCAACTCCGTCCCGTGGGACCCGCGCCCGCCGATGACCACCTCCGGCCTGCGCATCGGCACCCCGGCCCTGGCCTCCCGCGGCTTCGGCGAGGCCGAGTTCCGCGAGGTCTCCGACGTCATCGCCGAGGCCCTCAAGCCCGGCGCGGACCTGGAGGCGCTGCGCGGCCGCGTGGCCCAGCTCGCCGACGACTTCCCGCTGTACGACGGCCTCGAGAACTGGTGACCGCCCAGATGACAGCACAGAAGCTGGACGGCAAGGCCACCGCGGCGGCCATCAAGGACGAGCTGCGCGGACGCGTGGCGCAGCTGGCCGAGCACGGCTTCACCCCGGGCCTGGGCACCGTCCTGGTGGGCGAGGACCCCGGCTCGCAGAAGTACGTGGCGGGCAAGCACCGCGACTGCGCGGAGGTCGGCATCCACTCCATCCAGAAGGAACTGCCGGCCGACGCCACCGAGGAGCAGATCCTCGAGGCCGTGCGCGAGCTGAACGAGGACCCGGACTGCACCGGGTACATCGTGCAGCTGCCGCTGCCGAAGCACGTGGACACCCAGAAGGTGCTCGAGGCCATCGACCCGGCCAAGGACGCCGACGGCCTGCACCCGATGAACCTGGGCCGCCTGGTCGCCTCCGTGGGCGGCGACCTGGACTCCCCGCTGCCGTGCACTCCGGCCGGCTGCGTGGAGCTGCTCAAGCGCCATGGCGTGGAGCTGGCGGGCAAGCACGTGCTGGTGATCGGCCGCGGCGTGACCATCGGCCGGCCCGCCGGCCTGGTGCTCACCCGCCGCGAGGTCAACGCCACGGTGACCCTGGCGCACACCGGCACCACCAACCTGGACGAGCTGCTGGCCGAGGCCGACGTGGTCATCGCCGCCGCCGGCTCCGCCCACATGGTGAAGCCGGAGCAGGTCAAGGAGGGCGTGATCGTCCTGGACGTGGGCGTCTCCCGGACCACGGACGCCGAGGGCCGTTCCCGCATCTCCGGGGACGTGGACCCGGCCGTGGCCGAGAAGGCCTCCTGGATGGCGCCGAACCCTGGCGGCGTGGGCCCGATGACCCGCGTCATGCTGCTCGCCAACGTGGTGGAGGCCGCCGAGCGGGCCGCCGCCTCGGGCGACTGGGCGGGGGAGACCCGCTGAGCCCGCTGGGCTGACCCGGCCGCCGTCCCCTGTGCGCGTCAGCCGTCGGGGGCGGAGTCTCGTCCGCGTCATGGTGCCGTCCATGCGTAGGATGCTGGCGTGAGCCACACCACCTCCTCTGCGGGCACCCCCGTGCCCTCCGCCACCGAGACCGCCACCGAGACCGCCGCCGGCACCTCGGGTACGTCCGTCATCCGCGCCCGCGGCCTGCGCAAGCACTACGGCGACTTCCACGCGGTCCAGGGCATCGACCTGGACGTCACACCGGGGGAGTGCTTCGGCCTGCTCGGCCCGAACGGCGCCGGCAAGTCCACCACCATGCGCATGCTCGCCGGCGTCTCCCAGCGCACGGCCGGAGAGCTGTCCATCATGGGCATCGACCCGGAGGAGGACGGCCCCGCGGTCCGCGCGCACCTGGGCGTGGTCCCGCAGCAGGACAACCTGGACGAGGAGCTCACCGCCCGGGACAACCTGCTGATCTACGGACGCTACTTCGGCCTGCCCTACTCCTACCTCAAGCCCAAGTCCCTGGAGCTGCTGGAGTTCGCGCAGCTCACGGACAAGGCGGACACCAAGGCCGACGCCCTCTCCGGCGGCATGAAGCGCCGCCTGGTGATCGCCCGTGCCCTGGTGAACGAGCCGCAGCTGCTGCTGTTGGACGAGCCGACCACCGGCCTGGACCCGCAGGCCCGCCACATCCTCTGGGACCGCCTCTACCGGCTGAAGGAGCGGGGCACCACGCTGGTGCTCACCACGCACTACATGGACGAGGCCGAGCAGCTCTGCGACCGGCTCGTGGTGGTGGACGGCGGGCAGATCATGGCCGCCGGCACCCCGCAGGCGCTGATCCGCGAGCACGCCTCCCGCGAGGTCCTGGAGGTCCGCTTCGGCACGGACCGCAACGAGGCCGCCGCCGAGGTGCTGCGGGCCGAGACCCGCGTGCACCGCATCGAGGTCCTCCCGGACCGTGTGCTGCTCTACGGCGACCGCGCTGACGAGCTCCAGGACGCCGTCACCGCGCTCGCCGAGGCCGGCCGCGTGACCGCCCCGGTCACCGCGCTGACCCGCCGCGCCTCCCTGGAGGACGTGTTCCTCATCCTCACCGGCCGCACCCTGGTGGACTGAGCATGGCCGAGACCTTCCCGACGACGGCCGCCTCCTCCGGCGGCCGCCCCGCCTCCTCGTCCGCGCGCCAGGATGCCGCAGGCGCCGCGCAGGGCGGTGCACCCGGCACCTCCACGGCGTCCGGCCCGCTCCAGCCGCCTTTCGGTCCGGCCGAGTCCGCGCGCCGGGTCAGGCGCCGCGGGCTCTGGTACTTCGCCGAGCACCAGCTGCGCTCCATGCGCCGCTACGGCTCGGTGCTGGTGGTCAACGCCGTGGGCGAGCCGCTGGTCTACCTGCTGGCCATGGGCCTCGGCCTGGCCACGCTGATCAGCGGCGGGGCCTCTGCCGAGGTGCTGGGCGGCGCCACGTACCTGCAGTTCATCGCGCCGGCGCTGCTGGCGTCCTCGGCGCTGATGACCGCCTCCGTGGAGTTCTCCTACCCGGTGATGGACGGCTTCAAGTGGCACCGGATCTACTATGCCCCGCAGGCCACCCCCATCAGCCCGACGCAGATCGCCGCCGGCCATCTGACCGCCGTGTCGCTGCGGTTCCTGGCCCAGTCCGCGGTGTTCTACCTGATCATGACGGCCTTCGGCGCCACGGACTCCCCGTGGTCCTGGCTGCAGGTGTTCTCCGCGACGCTCGGCGGCCTGGCGATCGGCTCCTGGATTATGGCGTTCGCCGCGTCCATCCGGGACGAGAAGGGCCAGTTCGCGCTGCTCCAGCGGTTCGTGGTGATGCCGCTGTTCCTGTTCTCCGCCACGTTCTACCCGCTGACCCAGCTGCCGCTGTCCCTGCAGTGGATCGGTTGGATCTCCCCGCAGTGGCACGCCGCCCAGCTCGGCCGCGTGCTGTCCTACGGCATGGACAACCCGGCCTGGCTGACCGCGGTGCACGTGCTCTACCTGATGGGCCTGGCCGCCTCCGGCGCCCTGGTGGCCGTCGCGATCTACACCCGCCGGCTCGGCTGGCGGTCCGGCCGCCCGGACCCGGACGCGGTGGTGACGCGGACGAAGGGGCCCCGCGGTTCCGTCCTGTCTCGCCGCGCCGAGCGCGCCTCATCGGCCCCGGCCGCCTCCGCGTCCTCGGCGGCGGAGGCCGCCGGCGAGGCGACCACCGCCGGCGAGGCGGCAGGACCCGGGGGAGCGGCCGTCGTCGGGACGCCGGGCACCACCGCCGGTGCCGTCCCGCCGATGCCGGAGATCACCGTGCGCACCGGCGCCCTGTCCGGCATGTACTCCGGCAACATCCGCGCCGTGCTGGAACGGGCGTTCCTGTCCCTGAAGTCGAACAACTGGGCGGTCTTCGTCTCCGGCTTCGCGGAGCCGGTGCTGTACCTGCTGTCCCTGGGCATCGGGCTGGGCTCGCTGATCGGCGAGCTGCCCGGCCCGGACGGAGAGCCGATCCCGTACGGCATGTACATCGCGCCGGCGCTGCTGGCGGTATCCGCCATGAACGGCGCCGTGTACGACTCCACCTGGAACGTCTTCTTCAAGCTGCGCTACGCGAAGACCTACCAGACCATGCTCGCCACCCGCCTCGGCCCCCTGGACGTGGCCCTCGGCGAGATCCTGATGGCACTGTTCCGCGGCGCCGTGTACGCCGCGTCCTTCCTGATCGTCATGGCGCTGATGGGGCTGGTGACCAGCTGGACCGCGCTGCTCATGGTGCCCGGCGCGCTGCTGGTGGCGTTCGGGTTCGCGGCGGTCGGCATGGCGGTGACCAGCTACATGAAGACGTTCCAGCACATGGACTGGATCATGATCGTGATGCTGCCGATGCTCCTGTTCTCCGCCACGTTCTTCCCGCTGCAGGTGTACCCCACCGGCGTGCAGTGGTTCATCCAGGCGCTGCCGCTGTGGCACGCGGTGGAGATGATGCGGCACCTGGCCGTCGGCGTGGTCACCTGGGCCACCGCCGGGCACATCCTCTATTTCGTGGTGATGGCCGCCGTGGGCCTGGTGTTCGCCTCGCGTCGCCTGGCCAGGCTCTTCCTGCGCTGACCAGGCCCTTCCTGCGCTGAGCCGTCAGGCGGCGCCGCGCTCCCGCCGGCGCTGCACGCCTCGGCGCGCCAGGTCTGCCGCACCGACGGCCAGCACCACGCACCAGCAGGCCAGCACGGCCCACAGGGCGTCCACCGCGGCCGCGCCGGAGGCCTCGCGCGCGGAGGCGTCCCGCATCCCCGCGGCGGTCACGAAGTACACACCGGTCACCGCGGCGATGCCGGTGGAGGTGCCGATGCGCTGGATGGTCTGGGAGACGCCACCGGCGGCACCGGCCTCGCGGGGGGCCACGTCGTCCATCATGAGCACCTGGGTGCTGGTCATGATCAGCGCCTGGGACACGCCCTGGGGCAGCAGGATCAGTGCCACGGTCCAGAACGGCCAGGACCCGTCCGTCACGCGTGCGAACGCCAGGATCAGCAGCAGCGCGGAGACCACGGCCAGCACCCCGCCGGCGAACACGAACCATGGGCCGAACCGGTCCACCCGCGCACCGATCCACGCCGAGAGCGACACCACCATCAGTGCCGAGCCGAGGGTGGAGACGCCGGCCAGGAACGGACTCAGCCCCAGCCCGTCCTGGGCGAACATCGCCACCACGGCGAACGCGGCCGGCATGGCGGCCATGTACACGGTCACCTGCAGGGTGCCGAGGCTGAAGGACGGGCGGCGGAACAGGGCCGGATCCACCATCGGGTACACGCCGGTCTGCACGGCGGTCCGCCGCACCCGCACCTCCCACGCCCACCAGGCGATCACCAGCACGACGGCTACGGCCAGCAGCCACAGTGCGTCCGTGAGGATGAACGGGAGCATCAGGCAGACGGTGGCGGCGGCCAGCAGCGTCATGCCCACCGGATCCAGGTACTTCAGCCCCCTGGGCACCAGGTCTGCTGAGGTCTGCGTCGGCGGGTGCAGCCAGAGCAGGCCCATCACCAGGGCGGCCAGGCCCAGCGGCACGTTCATCAGGAACAGCCAGCGCCAGCCCCAGTCGTCCCCCGCCACGCCGAGCAGCGCGCCGCCGGCAGGCGGGCCCACCGCCACGCCCAGGCCGATCACGGTGCCGAAGAACCCGTAGGCCCGGCCGCGTGCACGCCCGGTGAAGGAGGACTGGATGACGCCGATGATCTGCGGGTTGAACAGGCCCGCCCCGCAGCCCATGAGCAGACGCGAGGCGTTGAGCATCAGCGCGTTCGCGGCCAACCCGGACAGCAGCGAGCCGATCACGTAGACGAGGATGCCGGCCAGGAACAGCGGCTTGCGGCCCCAGAGGTCGCCGGCACGGCCGGCGGCCACGAGCACCACGCCGTAGGTCAGGGTGTAGCCGGAGAGCACCCACTGCAGGTCCGTGGCGGTGGCGCCGAGGCCTCGCTCGATCGCCGGCACCGCCACGTTCACCACGGACACGCTCATCAAGGCCAGGAACAGCGGCATGAGCAGCACCAGCAGGATGCGGGTCTGCTCCGGGCTGAAGCGCGTGGAGGTCGCCTCCGGGGTCGTCTCGGTCATCGGGACAGGATAGGCCAGGGGCCTCGATGAACGGTTCCGATCGCTTCAGGAGCCTGACTTGACGAGAAAGAGTTGCAGCAGCAAGAAGCTCAAGCTAATGTTCCGGGCAGGGGTCAATTGTGGCCAGATGTTATTAAGTATCCATGAGGGTCTTTTAAAGAGAAAAGAATGGAGGGTGCCCATGAGCTCGTGGATCAGCACCTACGCAGGATTCCTGCCCCTGCTCGTCGGCCTCGGCGTGGCCGTTGCCGTCGTCCTGGCCGTCCTGAGGTGGCGGGGGCTGCCGCGCGGCTGGTCCCTGGACCGGGTGACGGCGCTCTGGCTGTTCGTGATGTGGCTCATGGGCGTCGCGGTGGTCACCCTCGTCGGCACCGTCGGCATGGGCGGTGGCTACGACAGGCCCCTGTCCGACCGCGTGGACCTGGTCCCACTGCGCTCCGTGTTCACCGCCGCGGACGGCGTGGCCGCCACCTCGTACCTCGAGCCCCTGTTCAACATCGCGATGTTCGCCGTCGGTGGGCTTGTGGCGGCGTGGGCCTTCCGCTGGTCCGTGGCCCGCACAGCGGTGGTCTTCCTCGCGCTCGGAGTGGGCATCGAGCTGCTGCAGACCGTGGTCCCGGGCGATCGGTCCATCACCGTCGACGACGTCCTCTGGGCCGTGCTCGGCGGTGCCCTGGGCGCTCTCGTCGCCACCGCGCTCCGAGGCCGGTCCCGTCCAGCCTCCGGCGCCGCGCGCCCGGCCGCGCGCCCGGCCGCGCGCTGAGCCGCGGCGTCCCGCGCCCCGGTTCTCCTCGCGCCCACCGCCCCACGGAAAGGCCAGCGGCACGACGACGGACGGTGCCGTCGTCGGGACGCCTCACCTCGGTCCGGGCCCGAGTGGCACCGGCACCGCCGGTGCGGGAGAATGGAGGCTGATCCCGCACGCGAGCCCTCGAGGAGAGGAAGCACACCCATGGCCAACGCCCTGCCCGGTGCCCCCGGCACGCCCCGCAACGCACGAGGAGGAGGGCTGCAGGTCGGCGGTCTGGGCTTCGCGGTGATGGTCACCGTGCTGCTGGTGGCGCTGCTGTTCGCGGCCAACCAGAACTCGGTCATCGGCTGGCTGCTCGTGGCGATCTCCGCCGGCTGGCTGATCTTCGCGATCGTCGTGTTCCTGCTGATGCGCAGGGGGATCCAGGGCGCCGCCCGCCGCGTGGACTCCATGGTCGCCAACACCGCCCGCCGCCAGGAGACCCCGGTGGCCGCCGGCGCGCAGACGTCCGCGGACCCGATGCGGGACACCAAGCTGGACCACTCCTTCAAGATCTGCCAGGTGCAGGTGAAGGTGGTGCGCGAGCAGCTCGCCTCCGGCGAGCTGGACCGGGACATGGTGGACAGGGCGCTGGAGACCATCGACATCACCGCCTCCAACGCGCGGGACATGATCAAGGGCGACCACGCCCGCAAGGGCGAGGACGAGGGCCCGGTGTCCGGAACGGTGGTGGGCTGACATGGCGCAGCTGCCGCAGAAGGACCCCGTCACCGGCAAATACCCCGAGCCCGCCGAGGGCGAGCCGATCATCCACGCCAACGCCGGCGCCCCCAAGGCCGAGGGCGCGGTGCGCATCGCCTCGGTCAACGTCAACGGCATCCGCGCCTCCCACCGCAAGGGCATGATCGGCTGGTTCGCCGGCCGCGGCGTGGACATCATGACCCTCCAGGAGGTCCGGGCCCCGCAGGAGATCACCGCCGCGCTGGTCCCGGAGATCGTGGACGGCGCCTGGGACGAGGTGCACCTGGTGGACGTGGAGGCCGCCGCCAAGGGCCGCGCCGGCGTGGCGATCGCCTCCCGGTTCCCCATCGAGGACGTCCGCCGCGGCCTGCGGGACGAGGACGGCCACGTCAACGACCGGGGCCGCTGGATCGAGGCCGACGTGCGCCTGCCGGACGGCTCCCTGCTCACCGTGGTGTCCGCCTACGTGCACACCGGCGGCGTCGGCACCCCCAAGCAGGAGGACAAGTACCGCTTCCTGGACGAGATGGTCCACCGCCTGCCCGAGCTCGCCGCCACCGGGAACGAGGTCCTGATCACCGGCGACCTCAACGTCGGCCACACCGAACGGGACATCAAGAACTGGAAGGGCAACCTGAAGAAGGCCGGCTTCCTGCCCGAGGAGCGCGCCTACTTCGACCGCTTCTTCGGCGAGCTCGGCTACGTGGACGTGGCCCGCACCCTCGCCGGGGACGTGGCCGGCCCCTACACCTGGTGGTCCATGCGCGGCAAGGCGTTCGACAACGACGCCGGCTGGCGCATCGACTACCACATGGCCACCCCGTCCCTCGCGGACCGCGCCACCGCCGCCGTGGTGGACCGCGCCCCGTCCTGGGGCACCCGCTTCTCCGACCACGCCCCGCTCGTGGCCGACTACCAGTACTGAGCGCCCCGCCCCGGGACGCCCGCAGCAGCCATGCGCGGCCGCCGCGCAGCAGACACGAAGAGACAAGAAGAGCAATGACGAAGAACACCGTGGCCGACGTCCTGGCCAAGGATCCGTCCACCACCGCCCACCTGGCCGGCGCCGGCACCGGCCACCGCGTGCTCTCCGGCATGCAGCCCTCGGCCGACTCCCTGCACCTGGGCAACTACCTGGGCGCACTGGTGAACTGGGTCCGCACCCAGGACGACTTCGACTCCTACTTCTTCATCCCGGACCTGCACGCCATCACCGTGCCGCAGGACCCGGCCTCCCTGGCCCAGCGCACCCGCGTGGCCGCCGCCCAGTACATCGCCGGCGGCATCGACCCGGAGCGCTCCACCCTGTTCGTCCAGTCCCAGGTGCCCGAGCACGCCCAGCTGGCCTGGGTGCTGACCTGCATGACCGGCATGGGCGAGGCGATGCGCATGACGCAGTTCAAGGACAAGGCCGCCAAGCAGGGCACGGACGCCGCCGGCGTGGGGCTGCTGGCCTACCCGATGCTCATGGCCGCCGACATCCTGCTCTACCAGCCGCACGGGGTGCCCGTGGGCGACGACCAGCGCCAGCACGTGGAGCTCACCCGCGACCTCGCCCAGCGGTTCAACCACCATTACGGGGAGACGTTCGTGCTGCCGACCGGCTTCTACCCGGAGGCCGGTGCCCGCATCTATGACCTGCAGGACCCGACCTCCAAGATGTCCAAGTCCGCCCAGTCCCCGAACGGCCTGATCAACATCCTCGACGAGCCGAAGGTGATCGCCAAGCGCATCAAGTCCGCCGTCACGGACACCGGCACCGAGGTCCGCTTCGACCGCGACCAGAAGCCGGGCGTGTCCAACCTGCTGACCATCCTGTCCGCGGTGACCCAGAAGCCGATCGCCGAGCTCGAGGCCGAGTTCGAGGGCAAGATGTACGGCCACCTGAAGGTCGCGGTCGCGGACGCCGTGGTGGAGGCCGTGACCCCCATCCGCGAACGGGCCCTCGGCCTGCTCGAGGACCCGGCCGAGCTGGACCGCCTGCTCGCCGCCGGAGCCCAGAAGGCCCGCGAGGTCGCCACCCCGGTGCTGGAGGACGTCTACCGGAAGGTCGGCTTCCTGCCGCCGGTCGGCTGAGTCCGACTGCACCGAAGATCGCAGACGCACGGCGGGGATCTCCTCCTGAGGGGGGAGGTCCCCGCCGTGCTCTCTGCAGGACACTGGTGGTGCCGGGGGATTCCCGACGACGGCCGCCCGCCTGCCGCGCTCGGCTCGCCCCGGTCCGCAGCAACCGACGACGAGAGGGACGCATGGCCACCGCAGCGCCGCCGACCGAGCCCACCCCACCCGAGGCCCCAGCCGGCCGACCAGACGCCGATCCGATCCTGGAGACCGAGAACCTCGTGAAGTCCTATGGCCAGGGCGAGGCCCGCTTCGACGCCCTGCGCGGACTCACCCTGCAGATCGGGCGCGGGGAGTCCGTGGCGATCGTGGGCAAGTCAGGCTCCGGCAAGTCCACGCTCATGCACCTGTTGGCCCTGCTGGACCGGCCCTCCCACGGCGTGGTCGCCATGGACGGACGGCCGGTGTCCGAGCTGAAGGCGAAGGCCGTGGCACAGCTGCGCAACGAGACCTTCGGGTTCGTGTTCCAGCAGTTCTTCCTCAACCCGGCCCAGACCGTGCTGGAGAACGTGGTGCTGCCGCTGAAGATCGCCGGTGTGCCGCGCAGCGAGCGGCGCCGCCGCGGCATGGAGGTGCTCGAGCGCCTGGAGTTGGCGGAGAAGGCGGACAACCGCGCCACCGACCTCTCCGGCGGCCAGAAACAGCGCGTGTGCATCGCCCGCGCGCTCGTGAACAACCCGACGGTGCTGTTCGCGGACGAGCCCACCGGCAACCTGGACACCGCCACCTCGGCGGTGGTGGAGGACATCCTCTTCGGCCTCAACCGGGACGAGGGCATCACCCTCGTGGTCGTCACCCACGATGAGGACCTCGCCGCCCGCTGCGGCCGGCGCGTCGAACTGCAGGACGGGCAGATCGTCTCCGATGCGCCCGTCGCCGCCCCGGCGGCGGGAGCCGCCCCCGGCGGGCACATGGCGACGGCGGACGGAACGGCGAGCCGCGCGGCCGTCGTCGGGAAGGAGGAGGACCGATGAAGACCGCAGACCTGTTCGGCACCGCCCTGACCAACACCCTGCGCTCCAAGCTGCGCACCATCCTGACGGTCATCGCGATCGTGATCGGCGCGTTCGCCCTCACCCTCACCTCCGGCCTCGGCGCCGGCGTCAACCGCTACGTGGACACCATGGTGGAGGGCTTCGGCGCCCCCGACGAGCTCTACGTCTCCAAGCAGGCGGACATGGTCACCGGCATGCCCACCAACAGCGCCCCCGCCGAGTACGACGCCGAGGAGGCTGGGGCCGGCGAGATGTTCGGCATGCCCCTGCTGACGCAGAAGGACGTCGACACCATCGAGGGGATCGAGCACATCAGCGAGGTGGAGACCACCCGCCTGGTGGAGCCGGACTACGTCCAGACGGCCGACGGCAAGAAGTGGCAGGTGGCCTTCATGGGCTCCTCCTTCGAGACCGAGACCGCCTCCACGGCCGCCGGGCGCATGCCCGCCGAGGACGCGGACGAGGTCACCGTCCCGCTCGCCTGGGTGGAGACCCTCGGCGGCAGGGACCCCGAGGACGTGCTGGGGGAGACGGTGACGCTCGTGGCCTCCGACCCGCTCGGCGAGGAGGGCTCCGTGGAGGCCGAGGTGGTGGGGGTGACCGAGACCCTCGCCTCCGGCTCCGGAGCCGGCCCCGTGCCGTCGGTGAAGGTGGAGGAAGCGCTGCACGAGATCCAGACCGAGGGGCTGCCCGAGGAGCAGCGGGACACCTGGTTCAACGCCACCGTGACCGTGCAGGACATGGAGGCCAACGAGGCGGCCGTGAAGCAGGCCCTGGCGGACGAGGGCTACACCGCGCAGACGCTGGAGGACCAGCTGGGCATGATCCGCGGCGTGATCGACGCGGTGACCTGGGTGTTCAACGGCTTCGGCCTGATCGCCCTGCTGGCGGCGTCCTTCGGCATCATCAACACCCTGCTGATGTCCGTGCAGGAGCGCACCCGGGAGATCGGCCTGATGAAGTCGCTCGGCATGACCAGCGGCAGGGTCTTCGGGCTGTTCTCCATGGAGGCCGTGGTGATCGGCCTGATGGGCTCGCTGATCGGCGTCGGAGGGGGGCTGGCCGTGGGACTCGTGGGCAACCGTCTGCTCGTGGACGGTCCGCTCAAGGACGTCACCGGGCTGCAGCTGTTCGCCGTGGAGCCGCTGTCCGTGCTCGGCATCGTGGCGCTGATCGTAGGCATCGCCTTCGTGGCCGGCGCCCTGCCCGCGGTGCGGGCGGCGCGCAAGGACCCGATCACCTCGCTGCGTTACGAGTGACCGGCCCTCGGTCCGCCTGCCATCCTTGGAGGCATGGACATGCACACACGCCGAGACCCCGACGATCCGCGCTGGCTCCTGGACGACCGCCCGCCCCGCTGGGGGAACGTCGTCCGGCTGATGCCCGTGGTGGTGCTGACCGTGGTGGTCTACGCCTTCGCCGTGGGACCGATGCCCAGCGCCCTCACCACGGGCGCCGGGGCCCTGATCATCGGCGCCGGCGTGCTCGCCGGACTGATGAAGGTCTCGGACGGTGCCCGTTGGGCAGGCCTGGTCTTCACCGTCCTGGTCATGCTCGGGACCCTGCTGTCCCTCGTCTTCCGCACGGCGGCCACCGGCAGCATCACGCTCTTCTCCGTGGTGACCGCCGTGCTGGTGCTCGCCGCCGGCGCCTTCTGGATCACCCAGGCCTTCCACGCCCAGGTCACCGCCTGGTTCAATGCCCGCCGCGACGGCTGAGAAGCACAGACCGCCCGAGAGAACCGAGAGGAATCACATGCCCGAGCAGAACGACCGCCCGTCCTACGGGCAGGACCCGGAGGGAAGGGGGCCCTACGGCGTGCCCCCGCAGGGCCAGGACCGGCAGTCACGCCCGGACTACGGGCCGACCGGCCAGGGCGCCTACGGCATGGGCCCGGGCCGCCCGCAGAACGCTCACGGCCGGCCGCCGCAGGGCGGGTACGGCCAGCCGCCGCACGGCGGGTACGGCCAGCCTCCGCACGGCGGGTACGGCCAGCCGCCGCAGGGCTGGCCGCAGCAGCCGCCGCCCGGCGACCGCTACGGCACCACGCCGTACGAGGCCTACGGGATGCAACGGCTCGAGGAGCCGCCGAAGTACCGCGCCCTGCTGACCGCCACGCTGGTCTCGCTGGCCGTCTACGTGGTGTCCGCCGTCCCGGGCTTCCTGATGCTCGGGGACGCCGCCGGCTTCCGCTCCATGATCGACGAGTCCATCGCCGAGCAGGGCCGGCAGCTGAGTGCGGACCAGCTGGAGTCGATCGACCAGGTGTTGGGCATCGTGACCGGCATGGGCATGGCGTTCATGGCCTTCTGGATGCTCGTGGTCGTCGGCCTCTACCTGCTCGTGTACGTCGGCCTTCGCGGTCGGAGGAACTGGGCCCGCGTCACCGGCATCGTCTTCGCGATCCTCGCCCTGGTCTTCACGCTCCCGAGTCTGTTCGCCCTGCCCTTCATGGGCGGTGCCGGCATGTTCTCGGCCGTCGTCAGCCTGGTCTCCGTGGCCGTGGACATCTGGTGGCTGGTGCTCGCCTTCAACGGCCAAATCTCCCGCTACCTGGAGCAGCGCGCGCTCATGTCCTGAGCCGTCCGCTTCCCCTGGCACCATGGAGTCCATGGACTCCTCCCTCACCGCGCACGACGCCGCAGCCCGCCATCCCTTCGTGGAGCAGGGGCTGCGGCGTCTGTCATCGGCCACCGTGGCCGCCGGGCTCGTGTCCGCCGCGGCCTCGGTGGGCACCGTCCTGCTGAACCGGGACCCCGGCTACGTGCGCGCCCTGCTGACTTCCCGAAACTGGGGGACCGCCGAGCCCACCGCCGCGGACGTGGCGGCGGCACAGAGCACCGTGCTGGACGCCGTGCTCGTGGGCGCCGTCCTGCTGGCGCTCACCGCGCTGCTCGTGTGGCTGGTGCGTCGCCCCTGGCGTCCTGTGCGCTGGGTCGGCAGCGTCCTGACCGTGCTGGGCGCTTTCACGGCCGCGTTCTGGGCCGTGGACGGCGGCACGATGGTCCTCACCGCCGGCGCGGCCGGAGCGGTCGTCCTGGTGCTTGTCGGAGCCATGCTCGTGACCTGCGCCCTGTGGCTGCTCGTGGCGCACTCGCAGACGGTGCGCGAGGCTCTCAACGGCTGACCTGACCCGGAAACGCCGAAGGGCCCGCCGCCCCGGAACGGGACGGCGGGCCCTTCGTGTGATCGTCAGGATCAGAAGGAGCGGGCCAGGATGGCCTGCTTGACCTCGGCGATCGCCTTGGTCACCTGGATGCCGCGCGGGCACGCCTCCGAGCAGTTGAAGGTGGTGCGGCAGCGCCACACGCCCTCCTTGTCGTTGAGGATCTCCAGGCGCATGTCACCGGCCTCATCACGGGAGTCGAAGATGAAGCGGTGCGCGTTGACGATCGCGGCCGGACCGAAGTACTGGCCGTCGGTCCAGAACACCGGGCAGGACGAGGTGCACGCGGCGCAGAGGATGCACTTCGTGGTGTCGTCGTAGATCTCCCGGTCCTTCTGGGACTGGTAGCGCTCACGGGTCGGCTCGTGGCCCGAGGTGACCAGGAAGGGCATGATCTCGCGGTAGGACTGGAAGAACGGCTCCATGTCCACGATCAGGTCCTTCTCCACCGGCAGGCCCTTGATGGCCTCGACCGTGATGGGCTTGGACAGGTCCAGGTCCTTCAGCAGGGTCTTGCAGGCCAGGCGGTTGCGGCCGTTGATGCGCATGGCATCGGAGCCGCAGATGCCGTGGGCGCAGGAACGGCGGAAGGTCAGGGAGCCGTCGTGCTCCCACTTGACCTTGTGCAGCGCGTCCAGGACGCGGTCGGTGCCGTACATGGTGAGCTTCCACTCGTCCCAGTACGACTCCTCGGAGGTCTCCGGCACGTAGCGGCGGACCTTGAGGATGATGTCGAAGCTCTCGACGGCGCCGGCGCCGTCGCCCGACTGGTTCAGCTCGACCTTGGAGGCCGGCTCGGCGGTCTCGTTCACGGTGCTCATCAGTACTTACGCTCCATCGGCTGGTAACGGGTGACGACGACGGGCTTGGTCTCGAACCGGATGCCCTTCACGCCCTCCATCTCGGCGGTCTCGTCGCGGTAGATCATGGTGTGCGCCATGAAGTTGGCGTCGTCGCGGTCCGGGTAGTCCTCGCGGTAGTGGCCGCCGCGGGACTCCTTGCGGCCCAGGGCCGCCAGGGTCATGGCCTCGGCGATGTCCAGCAGGTAGCCCAGCTCCATGCCCTCGAGCAGGTCGAGGTTGAAGCGCTTGCCCTTGTCCTGCACGGAGATGTTGAGGTAGCGCTCGCGCAGGTCCTCGATCTCGGCCAGGGCGCGGCGGATGGACTCCTCGGTGCGGAACACCTGCATGTCGGCGTCCATGACCTCCTGGAGGCGCGAGCGCAGCGCGGCCACCTTCTCGGTGCCGGTCGCGGAGCGCAGGTTCTCGATCTGCTCCACCACACGGGCCTCGCCGTTCTCCGGCAGCTCGACGAACTCGGCGTCGTGCGCGTACTCGGCGGCGAAGATGCCGGCGCGACGGCCGAACACGTTGATGTCGAGCAGGGAGTTGGTGCCGAGGCGGTTCGAGCCGTGCACGGACACACAGGCGACCTCGCCGGCGGCGAAGAGGCCCGGGACGATCGTGTCGTTGTCCTGGAGGACCTCGCCCTTGACGGTGGTGGGGATGCCGCCCATGAAGTAGTGGCAGGTCGGGAAGACCGGCACCGGCTCCGTGTACGGCTCCACGCCCAGGTAGGTGCGGGCGAACTCGGTGATGTCCGGGAGCTTGGCGTCGATGTGCGCCGGCTCCAGGTGGGTCAGGTCGAGCAGCACGTAGTCCTTGTTCGGACCGCAGCCGCGGCCCTGGCGGACCTCCTCGGCCATGGAGCGGGCCACGATGTCGCGCGGCGCCAGGTCCTTGATGGTCGGGGCGTAGCGCTCCATGAAGCGCTCGCCGTCCGCGTTGCGGAGGATGCCGCCCTCGCCGCGGGCCGCCTCGGACAGGAGGATGCCCAGGCCGGCCAGGCCGGTCGGGTGGAACTGCACGAACTCCATGTCCTCGAGCGGCAGGCCCGCACGGTAGGCGATGGCCATGCCGTCGCCGGTGAGGGTGTGGGCGTTCGAGGTGGTCTTGAAGACCTTGCCGGCGCCGCCGGTGGCGAACACGACCGACTTGGCCTGGAAGACGTGGATCTCGCCGGTGGCGAGCTCGTAGGACACGACGCCGGCCACGCGCTTCTGGGTGTAGGAGGAGCCGTCCTCGCGGGTCGCCTCCTCGTCCACCAGGAGCAGGTCCAGCGCGTAGAACTCGTTGTAGAACTCCACGTTGTGCTTGACGCAGTTCTGGTAGAGCGTCTGGAGGATCATGTGGCCGGTGCGGTCCGCGGCGTAGCAGGCGCGGCGGACCGGGGCCTTGCCGTGGTCGCGGGTGTGGCCGCCGAAGCGGCGCTGGTCGATCTTGCCCTCCGGGGTGCGGTTGAAGGGCAGACCCATCTTCTCGAGGTCGAGGACCGCGTCGATGGCCTCCTTCGCCATCACCTCGGCGGCGTCCTGGTCGACCAGGTAGTCACCGCCCTTGATGGTGTCGAAGGTGTGCCACTCCCAGTTGTCCTCCTCGACGTTCGCCAGCGCGGCGCACATGCCGCCCTGGGCCGCACCGGTGTGCGAGCGCGTCGGGTAGATCTTGGTGAGCACGGCGGTGCGGGCACGCTGGCCCGACTCGATGGCGGCACGCATGCCTGCGCCACCGGCGCCGACGATCACCACGTCGTACTTGTGTACCTGCATTCTCAGGTTCTCTCTTCCGTTTCGTGTGGACGTCCGCTCCGCGTCGGTGCGGGCGGCGTCGCAAGCGTCAGACGTCGGTGTGCGGTCAGCCGGCGCAGAAGGCCGGGGTGCCGGACAGCAGCTGGCCGGTGGCGTCCACCATGCACGGCTCGAAGGTGAAGATCACCAGGGTGCCGAGGATGATGATGGCGGCGGTGGCCACGTACAGGATCATGGACAGCCAGAAGCGGACGCCGTCGCGCTGGGCGTAGTCGTTGATGATGGTGCGGACGCCGTTGGCTCCGTGCAGCATCGCCAGCCACAGCATCACGAGGTCCCAGAACATCCAGATCGGGTCGGCCCACTTGCCGGCGACGAAGCCGAAGTCGATCCCGTGGATGCCCTCGCCGAGCATCAGGTTCGAGAACAGGTGCCCGAAGACCAGGACGACGAGGATCACGCCGGAGACGCGCATGAACAGCCATGCGAACATCTCGAAGTTGCCCTTCTTGCCCTTGTCGCGGGTGTACTTCGCGTCGACGCGCGTGGAGCGCGGAGCGGCGATCGTGGTCTCAGCAGCGGTGCTCATGGATCACATACCTCCAAAGGCCAGCATGAAGTGGCGGACGCAGAAGCCGAGGGTGAGGACGACCCAGAGTCCCAGGACGACCCACAGGAGGGTCTTCTGATGCTTCGTGCCGCCCTTCCAGAAGTCCACGAGGATGATGCGCAGGCCGTTCAGCGCGTGGAACAGCACGGCAGCCACCAGACCCGCCTCGCCGAGAGCGAAGAGCGGGTTCTTGTACGAGCCGATCACCGCGTCGTAGGCCTCCGGGGAGACGCGCACGAGCGAGGTGTCCAGCACGTGGACGAGCAGGTAGAAGAAGATCACGACGCCGGTGATGCGGTGGCCCACCCAGGACCACATCCCGCCGTAGCCGCGATACAGGGTCCCGCGGCCGTTTTTGGCCGGGGCCTGTGCAGTGGCACTAGTCACGGTTGATTACCTCCCAGGGAAATGCACTGGCCCGGTGCGCGTCCGTGGGCGGGCGGGCAGGGGGCTGGGGTGCGAGTCGATTCCACCTTCCAGGATAGACCCTCCCCGGCCTCCGCCGGGTTCCGGGGGCGGCTGTGTGACACGGCGCCGCCCGCGCCCCGGTGCGCAGGGCACCGTCCACCGCCGGGGCATCGGTCCGCTCGACGGGGCACGGCGTTCCGTAGAGTGGACCCCGTGAAGAACGAGAGCACCGCGCCCGCGCCGCAGTCCGACGCCGCCGCCGAGGCCCTGTCCCGCTTCCACGCCGTGATCCCGGCCGGAGGCGTGGGCACCCGCCTGTGGCCGCTGTCCCGCGCCGCCGCGCCGAAGTTCCTGCATGACCTCACCGGCTCGGGCCAGACCCTGATCCGTGCGACCTGGGACCGCCTGGAGCCGCTGGCCGGCGCCGGGATGATGGTCGTCACCGGCCAGGTGCACCGCGACGCCGTGGCCCGTCAGCTCCCGGAGCTGGGGGAGGACGACTTCGTCCTGGAACCGGAGCCGAAGGACTCCGCGGCCGCGATCGGCCTGGCCGCCGCGATCCTCTCGCTGCGGGACCCGGACACCATCATGGGCTCGTTCGCCGCGGATCAGGTGATCTCTCCGCTCGAGGACTTCCAGAAGGTCGTGGAAGAGGCGGTCGTCACCGCGGCCACCGGCAAGATCGTCACCATCGGCATCACGCCGACCCACCCGGCCACCGGTTTCGGCTACATCCGTCGCGGCCGTTCGCTGCGCCTGGAGGACGCCCCGCACGCCTTCGACGTCGCCGCGTTCGTGGAGAAGCCGGACGCGAAGGTCGCGGCGCAGTACGTCCGCTCCGGAAAGTACCTGTGGAACGCCGGCATGTTCGTGGCCCCGGTGACGCTCATGCTGCAGCACCTCGAGGAGCACGAGCCCGAGCTGCACGCCGGCCTGATGGCCATCGCGCAGGCCTGGGACACGGACCGTCGTCAGGAGGTCCTCGCAGAGGTCTGGCCGACGCTGAAGAAGACCGCCATCGACTACGCGGTGGCCGAGCCGGCCGCCGCCGCCGGGGACGTGGCCGTGGTCCCAGGCGACTTCACCTGGGACGACGTGGGCGACTTCGCCGCCATCGCCCGTCTGAACCCGGTCAAGGACGGCTCCGGCATCACGGTCATCGGCGACACCCCGCGCGTGTACTCCTCGGAGGCCTCCGGGGTGGTCGTCACCGACTCGGATCGCGTGATCGCCCTGATCGGCATCGAGGACGTCGTGGTGGTGGACACCGGCGACGCCCTGCTGGTCACCACCACGGACCGCGCCCAGGACGTGAAGAAGGCAGTGGAGTCCCTCAAGGCCGAGGGCGCCGATGACGTCCTCTGACCCGGCGCGCCCCAGATGACGCGAGGCCCCCGCGATGTGAACACCAGGTGAACGTCGCGGGGGCCTCTGCGCTACCCTGCGGAGACATGACCGGCACCATCGAGAGCTCCGCCTTCCCGCACCGCAAGACCGCACCCGACGTCCCCACCGTCTCCTCGGCGGTCGAGGCCCTGGAGGGCGAGGTGCGCGTGCTGCGCCGGTCCATCCACCAGGAGCCGGAGCTCGGCTTCGAGGAGCACGAGACCACCCGGAAGGTCATGGAGTTCCTCCGCGGCGCCGGGCTGGAGCCCGTGCAGCTGGCGGACACCGGCTGCTTCGTGGAGGTCGGCGAGGGGCCGCTGGTGCTCGGCCTGCGTGCAGACATCGACGCGCTGCCGGTCGAGGAGCTCACCGGCCTGCCCTACGCCTCGAAGCGCCACGGCCTGGCCCACGCCTGTGGCCATGACATGCACACCTCGGTGATGGCCGGCACCGCCGTGGCCCTGCACCGCATCCTCACCGGGCAGGTGGTGGACGAGGACCTGAAGGAGGCCGGCGCCCGCGCCCACGGCCGGGTCCGCATCATCTTCCAGCCCGCCGAGGAGCAGCAGCCCGGCGGCGCCCTGCACGTGATCGAGCAGGGCGTCCTCGAGGGGCTGCCGCGCATCCTGGCCGCGCACTGCGAGCCGCGCTTCGACGTCGGCACGATCGGCACCCGCATCGGCGCCATCACCTCGGCGGCGGATACCATCCGCATCACGCTGACGGGCCGCGGCGGCCACACCTCGCGCCCGCACCTGACGGAGGACATGGTGTTCGCCCTGTCCCAGATCGCGGTGAACGTTCCGGCCGTGCTCTCGCGCCGCCTCGACGTCCGTTCGGCCGTGTCTGTGGTGTGGGGCCAGATCTCCGCCGGCTCCGCCCCGAACGCGATCGACTCCACCGGTCGCCTGTCCGGCACCATGCGCTGCCTGGACGCCGCGGTCTGGGAGGAGGCCGGCGAACTGCTGGACGAGGTCGTCACCCAGGTGGCCGCGCCGTACGGCGTGGAGGTGGAGCTCGAGCACATCCGCGGAGTGCCGCCGGTGGACAACGCCGAGGCCGAGACCGCCCTGATCGAGTCGGCCGCCCGCCGTGAGCTCGGCTCCGCGGCCATCCAGCTGACCCCGCAGTCCATGGGCGGGGAGGACTTCGCGTGGATGACCCAGAAGGTCCCCGGCTCCATGCTGCGCCTGGGCACCCGCACCCCGGGCGGCATCGACTACGACCTGCACCGCGGCGACTACGCCCCGGACGAGCGTGCCCTGGGCACCGGCATGCGCGTGTTCGTCTCCGCGGCCCTCGGCGAGATGCTCCGCGCCCCGCGGCCCTGAGCGGCTCCGGCGCGCCCCGACGACGGCACCCGGTCCGGACTCGCGGCGCGCCCCGGGTGCGCGCCGCACCCAGGACCCGCGCGCGTCGCCCCCCAGGGTCCACCCAGCTCGAGGTCAGCTTCGACGCGGGGGCGCGGGGCCGTCGTCGTGCGCCGTGCCACAGGTGTGGACTCAAGGTAAACTCACGGGTAACGAGCGTGCTCCTTCGCGTGCGCGCGGCACGCTCGAACCCGGTCCATGGGCGGACGCCCGTGCCCCGGGCATCGTCATCGCATCACGTGAAGTGAGGAAATCCATGGGCATCCTGTCCGACGAGAAGGCCCGTCGCCTTCTGCTTCCCGCCGCCGTCCTGTCCGTCTCGGGCCTGCTGCTCACCGCCTGCGGTGCCCCGCCGGAGGAGGGCGACTCCAACGCCAACGGCGAGGCCCAGGTCTCCACCGACCCGGAGGTCGGCGACGACAACTCCGACTACCTCGCCTGCATCGTCTCCGACGAGGGCGGCTTCGACGACCGCTCCTTCAACCAGTCCTCCTACGAGGGCCTGAAGGCTGCGGAGTCCGACTACGGCATCGAGATCCGCGAGGCCGAGTCCCAGGAGCCGGGCGACTTCACCCCGAACGTGAACTCCATGGTCGATGCCGGCTGCGACTCCATCTTCGGTGTGGGCTTCATGCTCGGTGACACCATCAAGCCGATCGCCGAGAAGGAGCCGGACACCCACTTCTTCGGCGTCGACGTCACCGACGGCGGCTTCTCGGACAACGTCCAGAACCTGACCTACGACACCGCCCAGGCCGCCTTCCTGGCCGGCTACCTGGCCGCGGGCATGTCCGAGACCGGCACCGTCGCCACCTACGGCGGCATGGAGCTTCCGACCGTGACCATCTTCATGGAGGGCTTCGCCGAGGGCGTCGAGTACTACAACGAGCAGAAGGACGAGGACGTCAAGGTCCTCGGCTGGGACAACGACGCCAAGACCGGCTCGTTCATCGGCGACTTCTCCAACCAGGCCGCGGGCAAGACCAACACCGCCAACTTCATCAACGAGGGCGCGGACATCATCATGCCGGTCGCCGGCCCGGTGGGCCTGGGCACCCTCGACGCGGTCGAGGAGGCCGGCGAGGACAAGGGCGTCAAGGTGATCTGGGTCGACTCGGACGGCTACGAGTCCACCGACAAGGGCCAGTACATCCTGACCTCCGTCATGAAGAACATGGGCCAGTCGGTCACCGACGTCATCGCCGAGGACCTCAAGGGCGAGTTCACCCACGAGGCCTACCTGGGCACCCTGGAGAACGAGGGCGTGGGTCTGGCCCCATACCACGACTTCGACGGCGAGGTCCCCGAGGACCTGAAGAAGGAGGTCGAGGACCTGCGGCAGCAGATCATCGACGGCGACGTGACGGTCGAGTCCTCGATCGACGAGGGCTGAGACGCCGCCTGAACGCCACGGGGCCGGACCCGGCAGCTCAGCAGGGTCCGGCCCCGTGGCGCGCACACCGCGTGCCGGAGCCCCGGCGCGTGACCGGATGGAGGAGACGGAACACCCCATGAAGCTCGAGCTGCGCGGCATCACGAAGCGGTTCGGCACGTTCGCCGCGAACGAGGACGTGGACCTGGTGGTCGAGTCCGGGCAGGTGCACACCCTGCTCGGAGAGAACGGCGCCGGCAAGTCCACCCTGATGAACGTGCTCTTCGGCCTGTACGACCCCACCGAGGGCGAGATCCTGCTCGACGACGAGCCGGTCGCCTTCGCCGGTCCCGGAGAGGCCATGCGCGCCGGCATCGGCATGGTGCACCAGCACTTCATGCTGGTGCCCGTGTTCACCGTGGCGGAGAACGTGGCACTGGGCGACGAGTACACGAAGGCCGCCGGCGTCCTGGACCTCGAGGCCACCCGCCGCAGGATCCGTGAGATCTCGGACCAGTACGGCTTCCACGTGGATCCGGACGCGATCGTCGAGGACCTGCCCGTCGGCGTGCAGCAGCGCGTGGAGATCATCAAGGCCCTCGTCCGCGATGCCCGCATCCTCATCCTGGACGAGCCGACCGCCGTGCTCACCCCGCAGGAGACCGACGAGCTGCTGAACATCATCCGGCAGCTGCGCGCCGACGGCACCGCGATCGTCTTCATCTCCCACAAGCTCCGCGAGGTCAAGGCGATCTCGGACACGATCACCGTGCTCCGCCGCGGCCGCGTGGTCGGCACCGCCGACCCGTCCGCCGAGGCTTCCGAGCTGGCCGCCCTCATGGTGGGCCGCGACGTGGTCCTCAACCGCCAGAAGACCGAGCCGAACCTCGGCGATCAGACGTTCTGCGTGGAGGACCTCACCGTGGTCTCGCCCACCGGCCAGGTGCTCGTGGACGGCGTCTCCTTCGGCATCCGCCAGGGCGAGGTCCTCGCGATCGCCGGCGTGCAGGGCAACGGCCAGACCGAGCTCACCGAGGCCATCATGGGCCTGCAGAAGGCGTCCGGCTCCATCCGCCTGGACGGGCGTGAGCTGCTCGGCCGCTCCACCCGCCAGATCATCCGCGCCGGCGTGGGCTTCGTCCCGGAGGACCGCTCCACCGACGGCCTCGTGGGCACGTTCACCGTGGCGGAGAACATGGTGCTCAACCGCTATGACACCGCTCCGGCCGGGACCTCGCTGCAGCTGAACCCGAAGGCCATCCGCCGCCTCGCCACCGAGAAGGTCGAGGAGTTCGACGTCCGCACCCAGGGCGTGGACATCCCGGTCGGCACGCTCTCCGGCGGCAACCAGCAGAAGGTCGTCATGGCCCGTGAGCTGGTGGACGACCTCTCCCTGTTCATCGCGTCCCAGCCGACCCGCGGCGTGGACGTGGGCTCGATCGAGTTCCTCCACTCCAGGATCATCGCCGAGCGCGATTCCGGCACCCCCGTCATGATCGTCTCCACCGAGCTGGACGAGGTCCTCGAGCTCGCCGACCGGATCGCGGTGATGTACCACGGCCGGATCGTCGGCATCGTCCCGGGGGACACCTCGCGCGACCACCTCGGCCTCATGATGGCCGGCCAGCTCCCCGACGACGTCGTCCTCGCGGACGGCTCCACCCCGACCCAGGAAGGAGCGCGCGCATGAGCACCGCCGCCCCGCAGCCCACGGCGTCGGAGGCGCCGGGTACGGCGTCCGGCACGCAGCCCGGCGCCGGCCGTCCGGCGCCGGACCAGGCCTCCGTGATGCGCCAGATCCTCTCCGGCAACGGCACGGTCACCGTGCTGGCCATCGTCCTGTCCCTGCTGATCTCCGGCCTGCTGATCGTCGTCACCGACGAAGACGTGCAGGAGACCGCCGGCTACTTCTTCGGCCGTCCGACGGACATGCTCGCGGCCGCGTGGTCCGCGTTCTCGGGCGCGTTCCTCGCCCTGTTCCGCGGCGCGATCTTCAACTACGAGGCCTCGAACTTCGAGGGCATGATCAGGCCGCTGACCGAGACCATGACGGTGGCGACGCCGCTGATCATCATCTCCCTCGGCATCGCCATCGCCTTCAAGGCGGGCCTGTTCAACATCGGTGGCCAGGGGCAGTTCATCTTCGGCGCCATGTTCGCCACCTGGTTCGGCGTCTCCATGGACCTGCCGTTCGGCGTGCACCTGCTGGTCGTCCTGGTCATGGGCGTCCTCGGCGGCATGCTCTGGGGCTCTGTGGTCGGCCTGCTCAAGGCCTACACCGGCGCCCACGAGGTCATCCTCACCATCATGCTGAACTACGTGGCGCTGAACCTGCTGGCGTACCTGCTGAACACGGACATCCTGCGCCGTGAGGGCACCACCAACCCGGTCTCGGAGTTCCTGCCGCAGCAGGCCCGCTTCCCGCTGCTGTTCGGTGAGGGCTTCCGCCTGCACTGGGGCTTCGTCCTGGCGCTGGCGGCCACCGCCTTCGCCTGGTGGCTGCTGCAGCGCTCCACGGTCGGCTTCCGCCTGCGCGCGGTCGGCGCCAACCCGGCCGCGGCCCGCACCGCCGGCATCTCCGTGAAGGGCGCCTACATCACCGCCATGGCGGTCTCCGGCGGCCTGGCCGGCCTGGCCGGCATGGCCCACGTGTCCGGCACCGAGGGCTCCCTGAACACCTCGGTGGCCGGTTCCTTCGGCTTCGACGCCATCACCGTGGCCCTGCTGGGCCGCTCCAACCCGGTGGGCGTCCTCTTCGCCGGCCTGCTGTTCGGCGCCCTGCGCGCCGGCGGCGTGACGATGCAGACCCAGACCGGCGTGCCGATCGACATCGTCCTGGTGGTGCAGTCCTTCATCGTGCTGTTCATCGCCGCCCCGCCGCTGGTGCGCACCATCTTCCGCCTGCCCGCCCCGGGCGCCGCCAAGGCCCGCCGCACCGCGGACCCGGTGACCCAGCCGGCCGTGGCCGGCGCCGCCGTCGCGGGCGCCTTGGGCGAGGCGGCCGTCCCGTCCGTGGAGACCCAGGAGGCCGCCGTGGCCGCCGAGTCCGCCGCGGACGGTGTGGAGGACCCGGACCCGGCACCCACCGCCGCCGAGCCGGCTCCGGCCGCCGGTGCTGACACCCAGACCTCCGAGAAGGGGGAGACCCGATGAGCGCCACCGCCGCTGAGAAGAAGACCGTGGCCGAGACTCCGGACGCCGCACGCCGCGGCAAGGACGACAAGCCGCTGGTGCGCAGCTGGAGCACCCCGATCCTGCAGACCGTCTTCGCGCTGCTCTCCCTGGGCCTGTTCGCGATCGGCGCCCCGGCGCACGACGCCGAGTTCCGCATCGCCACTCCGGGCGACCTGATCGAGCTGGCGGCCGTCACCGTGCCGGCCGCCCCGACCCTGTGGGTCCTCACCCTGGCGATGATCGCCATCACGGTCCTCGCCTGGGTCCGCGCCGCTGCCGGCCGCAAGAACCCGGTGTGGCTGAACGGCCTGTACGTGTTCGCCTTCGTGGCCGCCTTCCTCATCTGGGTGGTCGGCTCGGCAGCGAACAACTCCGTGTACCTGACCGGCCTGATCGCCGGCTCGTTCGCTCTGGCCGTGCCCCTGATCTTCGGCTCGATGGCCGGCATCCTGTCCGAGCGCTCGGGCGTGGTCAACATCGCGATCGAGGGCCAGCTGCTCGCCGGCGCCTTCACCGCCGCGATGGTCGGGTCCGCCACCGGCTCGGCCTGGATCGGCCTGGCCGCCGCGATCGTCGCGGGCGTGGCCGTCTCCAGTCTGCTGGCCGTGTTCTCCATCAAGTACCTGGTGAACCAGGTGATCGTGGGCGTCGTGCTGAACGTGCTCGTGATCGGCCTGACCAGCTTCCTGTTCTCCACGGTGCTGGCCCCGAACTCGTCCGAGCTGAACTCGCCGCCGCATTTCCCGAACATCCGCATCCCGTTCCTCGCGGAGATCCCGATCATCGGCCGTATCCTGTTCGATCAGTCGATCCTCGGCTACGGCATGTACCTGATCGTCGGCCTGCTGTGGTTCGGCCTGTTCCGCACCCGCTGGGGCCTGCGCGTGCGCGCCGTGGGCGAGCACCCGAAGGCCGCGGACACCGTGGGCATCGACGTGCTGCGCACCCGCTACGTCAACGTGCTGCTCGGCGGCGCGGTGGCCGGCATGGGCGGCGCGTTCTTCACCCTCGTCTCGGCGTCCTCCTTCTCCAAGGAGATGACCGCGGGCCAGGGCTTCATCGCCCTCGCCGCCGTGATCTTCGGCCGCTGGAATCCGATCGGCGCGTTCTTCGCCGCCCTGCTGTTCGGCTTCGCCACCAACATGCAGTACGTGTTCGCCATCCTCGGCACCCCGGTGCCGAGCCAGTTCATGGCGATGCTCCCGTATGTGGTCACCGTGTTCGCGGTGGCCGGCCTGGTGGGCCGCTCGCGCGGGCCGGCCGCGGCGGGCACGCCGTATGTGAAGGAGTGACCGTGGAGCCGAACGCTGTGGACTGGGAGGCGCTGACCGCGGCCGCCGTGGAGGCCCTGCAGCACGCCTACGTGCCGTACTCGGGCTACCGTGTGGGCGCGGCCGCGCTGACCGCCGACGGCCGTACGGTGAACGGCTGCAACATCGAGAACGCGTCCTACGGCATCACGCTGTGCGCCGAGTGCTCGCTCGTCTCCGCCCTGATGATGGGAGGCGGCGGGACGCTGGCCGCGTTCGTCTGCGTGAACGGGCACGGCGAGGTGATCATGCCGTGCGGCCGCTGCCGCCAGCTGCTGTCCGAGCACCGCGCGCCGGAGATGCTGCTGATGACCCCGGCGGGCGTGCTCACCATGGACGAGGTGCTGCCGCAGTCCTTCGGTCCGGCGGACCTGGAGTCCGCCTCCGGCTGACCGGCGTCAGCCGGCACCACGACGACGGCCGCCGCCCTCCGAGGCCATCCCACCTCGCCGGCGACGGCCGTCGTAGTCTGTTGTCTTCAGAGAACGTCTCCGAGGGAAGGATCCCGAGCCGCCATGACCGACGCCCCCGCCGCCGAGCCCTTCGACGCGATCGAGGTCATCCGTGCCAAGCGCGACGGCCACGAGCTGAGCCGCGAGCAGATCGACTGGGTCGTGGACGCCTACACCCGTGAGGTGGTGGCGGACGAGCAGATGTCCGCCCTGGCCATGGCGATCTTCCTCAACGGCATGCAGCGCCGGGAGATCGCGGAGTGGACGAACGCGATGATCGCCTCGGGCGAGCGCATGGACTTCTCCGGGCTGACCGCCCCGGACGGCCGCAGGCTGGAGACCTCGGACAAGCACTCCACCGGCGGTGTGGGGGACAAGATCACCCTGCCGCTGGCCCCGCTGGTGGCCTCCTACGGGGTGGCCGTCCCGCAGCTGTCCGGCCGCGGCCTCGGCCACACCGGCGGCACCCTGGACAAGATGGAGTCCATCCCCGGCTGGCGCGCCGAGCTGTCCAATGAGGAGATGATGCGCCAGCTCTCCGAGGTCGGCGCGGTCGTCTGCGCCGCAGGGTCCGGCCTGGCCCCGGCGGACAAGCGCCTCTACGCGCTGCGCGACGTCACGGGCACCGTGGAGGCCATCCCGCTGATCGCCTCCTCGATCATGTCCAAGAAGATCGCCGAGGGCACCGGCACCCTGGTGCTGGACGTGAAGTGCGGCTCCGGCGCCTTCATGAAGGACGAGTCCATGGCCCGCGAGCTGGCCCGCACGATGGTGGACCTGGGCCGGGATGCGGGAGTGAACACCACCGCCCTGCTGACGGACATGTCCGTGCCCCTCGGCCTCACCGCGGGCAACGCGCTCGAGGTCCGCGAGTCCGTGGAGGTCCTCGCCGGCGGCGGCCCGGCCGACGTGGTGGAGCTGACCGTGGAGCTGGCCCGCCACATGCTGG
The DNA here is from genome assembly GCF_001812555.1 of Micrococcus sp. HMSC067E09. Classification (NCBI taxonomy): domain Bacteria; kingdom Bacillati; phylum Actinomycetota; class Actinomycetes; order Micrococcales; family Micrococcaceae; genus Micrococcus; species Micrococcus sp. HMSC067E09. Next base: position 96,100 of record NZ_KV809438.1, read on the forward strand.
CCGGCGCAGGCGTCACCGGTGTGGATCCGGCCGAGAACCTCGCCAACGGCAAGGCCATGGACGTGTGGAACGCCATGATCTCCGCCCAGGGCGGCGACCCGAAGGCCGCGCTGCCCACCGCGAAGCACACCGAGACCGTCACCGCCGAGGCGGACGGCGTCCTCACCGAGCTGGACGCGATGGCCGTGGGGCTGGCCGCCTGGCGCCTCGGTGCCGGCCGTGAGCGCCAGGGCCAGCCGGTGCAGTTCGGCGCCGGTGTGGAGCTGCACGCCCGTCCGGGCGACGAGGTCAGGGCCGGGCAGCCGGTGATGACCCTGCACACGGACACTCCGGAGCGCTTCGAGCGCGCCCGGGCCGCCCTGGCCGGCGGCTGGACCGTGGAGCAGGCCGACGCCGAGCGCGCCGCCGCCCTGCGGGGCCGCTCCGTCATCCTCGACGAGATCCGCTGAGCGGTCGGGGAAGGTCGTGCTCGCCTGGCTCGAGGAGTTCATCCTCCACGCCGCAGCCCAGTGGTGGGTCCTGCCCGTCACGGGACTGCTGTGCCTGCTGGACGGCATCGTGCCGGCCTTCCCGTCCGAGTCCGTCCTGGTCGCGCTCGCCGCGATCGTGAAGGACGGCCAGCCATTCGCGCTCACCGCCCTGTGGGCGGTGGGCGCGTTCGGCGCCTTCTGCGGAGACAACCTCGCCTACCTGATCGGCCGCACCGTCGGAGCCGACCGCTGGCGCTGGATGCGTTCCAAGGCCGTGGCCGGGGCCATGGGCATGGCCCGCCGGAACCTGGACCGGCGCGGCGCCTTCCTGCTGTTCACCGCCCGCTTCATCCCGGGCGGACGCGTCGCCGTGAACCTCACCGCCGGCGCCACCCGGTACTCCTACCTCCGCTTCGTCCTGCTGGACGCGATCGCCTGCCTGTGCTGGTCCGCGTACTCGATCCTCATCGCCCGCGTGACCACCGGCTGGCTGGACTCCCCGCTGGCGAAGGTCGCCGTCTCCCTGGCCGGCGCCTTCGTGGTCGGCCTGCTGCTGGACCGCCTCATCCACCTGGTCCTCAGCCGCCGCGAGCAGGCGGTGGCGCGGCGCACGCCCGGCACCGGCCCCACGTCCTGAGCCGGGGATCGTCCGGCTCCCGGCCCGTCCGGCCCCTGCCGTAGACTCCGGGGCGTGACTGAGAGCATCCCCACCGCCGACGCCCCGAGCCCCCTCGAGATCGACCTCGCCGCCCTGCCGAAGGTCTCCCTGCACGACCACCTGGACGGCGGCCTGCGCGTGGCCACCGTCCTGGAGCTGGCGAAGGAGGCCGGCACGCCGGTCCCGGCCGAGACCGAGGAGGAGCTGGCTGCCTGGGTCCACTCCCACGCCAACGGCGAGTCCCTGGAGAAGTACCTCGAGGTGTTCGCGCTGACCACCTCCGTCATGCAGACCCGTGAGCAGCTGCGCCGCGTGGCCCGCGAGTTCGTCGAGGACCTCGTGGAGGACGGCGTGGTCTACGGAGAGATCCGCTGGGCGCCCGAGCAGCACCTGGCCGGCGGCCTGACCCTGGACGAGGCCGTCGAGGCCGTGCAGGAGGGCCTGGACGAGGCCGTCGCCGCCGCGGTGGACAACGGCCAGGACATCTCCGTCGGCCAGCTCATCACCGCCATGCGCCACGCGGACCGCGCCCAGCAGATCGCGGAGCTGGCCGTGCGCCACCGGGACCGCGGCGTGGTCGGATTCGACATCGCCGGCCCCGAGGCCGGCTTCCCGCCGTCCCGCTTCGCGGACACCTTCACCTGGCTGGCCGCCCAGCACCTGCCGGCCACCGTGCACGCCGGTGAGGGCGACGGTCTGGCCTCCGTGCAGGACGCGCTCGTCAACGGCCGTGCGCTGCGCCTGGGCCATGGCGTGCGCATCGCCGAGGACATCAGCGTGGAGTACGGCGCGGTGGACGAGGACGGCGCGCAGCTGGACGCGGACACCGGCCTGGTGGAGCTCGGCCCCACCGCCGCGTGGGTGCGGGACCGTCAGATCGCCCTGGAGGTCTGCCCGTCCTCGAACCTGCAGACCGGTGCCGTGGACCCGGCCGCCGGCATCGAGGGTCACCCGATCGACATGCTGGTCCAGCTCGGGTTCCGCATCACCGTGAACACGGACAACCGCCTCGTCTCGGACGTCTCGCTGACCGATGAGCTGTACCTGCTGGCCGAGACCTTCGGCTACTCCCTGTCCCAGCTGCTGGAGTTCCAGCTCAACGCCGCCGAGGCCGCGTTCCTGCCGGTCGAGGAGCGGGAGGAGCTCGCCGAGCTGCTCGTGGCCGCCTGGAACCCGGTGATCTCCGGCTCCGGGGACGCCCCGCACCTGGCCGAGCTGCCGGACGACGAGTCCGCTGACGCCGAGCAGGACTGACGCAGCAGCGTCTGACGAGCATGGGTGCCCGGGTCGACCGTCTGGTGTGGGTGGTGGCACAGCTGCGCCTCCACTGCCCCTGGACCCGGGCGCTCACACATGCGCAGCTGACGGAGTATCTCGTCGAGGAGGCCTACGAGGCCGTCGAGGCGATCGAGACCGGCGCGGACGAGGACACGCTCCGCTCCGAGCTCGGAGACGTGCTCTTCCAGGTGGTCCTGCACTCGGCGATCGCCCAGGACCGCGGCGCCTTCGCCATGGAGGACGTGGCCGAGGCGATCACCGCCAAGATGCTGCGCCGCAACCCGCACGTGTTCACCCCGGACGGCGCCCTCCGCCCGCCGGACGAGCTGCGGGAGATCACCGTCGAGCAGCTCGAGCGCCAGTGGGAGTCCATCAAGGCCGCCGAGAAGGCCGCGGCCTCCTCAGCCCCGCCGGCCGCACCGCCCTCCTGCGCACCCGGCCCCGCTCCCGAGGGGAGCGGGCAGACGGGGGAGGGGACCGTCGTCGAAACGCCGGGGGAGGACCTGCCGGGGCAGACCCGTGCAGCGGACGCGGCCCTGGCGGACCTGCTCGCCTCCCTGCCCGCGCACCTGCCGGCGCTCGCCGCCGCCGGCAAGGCCGTCGACCGCGCCGCCCGGCGCGAGCCGAACCCGCTGCCGGCCCCCACCCAGACCCCGGACCACCTGGCCGAGGCGCTCGCCGACGAGGCGGCGCTCGGCGAGGCGCTCTTCGCCCTCGTCCGCCACGCGCGGGCCGCGGGACTGGACCCGGAGCGCGCGCTGCGGCGGCGGCTCAGGGGTCCGGGCCCGGACCCCGCGCGGTAAGCTGGCAGGCGTAGGCCACCGGACCCACCACCGCATTCAAAGGAGACTGCTCCATGGCTCTGATCGACGCCATCCAGGCCCGTGAGATCCTCGATTCCCGCGGCAACCCCACCGTTGAGGTGGAGGTGCTGCTGACCGACGGCTCCGTCGGCCGCGCCGCCGTCCCGTCGGGCGCCTCGACGGGCGAGTTCGAGGCCGTCGAGCGCCGTGACGGCGACAAGGGCCGCTACCTCGGCAAGGGCGTGCAGGACGCCGTCGCCGCCGTCGACGAGATCGCCGACGAGCTCGAGGGGGCCTTCGCCGAGGACCAGCGCGCGGTCGACTACGCCATGCTGGACCTGGACGGCACCCCGAACAAGGGCAAGGTCGGTGCCAACGCCATCCTCGGCGTGTCCATGGCCGTGGCCGTGGCCGCCGCCCAGTCCGCCGAGCTCCCGCTCTTCAAGTACCTGGGCGGCCCGAACGCCCACGTGCTGCCGGTGCCGATGATGAACATCCTCAACGGCGGCGCCCATGCCGACTCCAATGTGGACATCCAGGAGTTCATGATCGCCCCGATCGGCGCGCCGACCTTCAAGGAGGCCCTGCGCTGGGGCGCCGAGGTCTACCACGCCCTGAAGAAGGTGCTGCAGGACAAGGGCCTGGGCACCGGCCTGGGCGACGAGGGCGGCTTCGCCCCGAACCTGGAGTCCAACCGTGCCGCCCTGGACCTGATCGCCGAGGCGGTCCAGGCCGCCGGGTACACCCTCGGCGAGGACATCGCCCTGGCCCTGGACGTGGCCTCCTCCGAGTTCTGCGAGAACGGCCGGTACACCTTCGAGGGCGAGCAGCGCTCCGCCGAGCAGATGGCCGCCTACTACACCGAGCTGGTGGACAACTACCCGATCGTCTCCATCGAGGACCCGCTCGACGAGAACGACTGGGAGGGCTGGCAGCTGCTCACCGAGTCCCTCGGCGGCCGCGTCCAGCTCGTGGGCGACGACCTCTTCGTGACCAACGTGGAGCGCCTGCAGCGCGGCATCGACGAGAAGGCCGGCAACGCCCTGCTGGTGAAGGTCAACCAGATCGGCTCCATGACCGAGACCTTCGACGCCATCTCCCTGGCCCAGCGCCACATGTTCCACTGCATGATCTCCCACCGCTCCGGCGAGACCGAGGACACCTTCATCGCGGACCTTGCGGTGGCCACCAACGCCGGCCAGATCAAGACCGGTGCCCCGGCCCGTTCGGACCGCGTGGCCAAGTACAACCAGCTGCTGCGCATCGAGGAGGAGCTGGGCGACGCCGCCGTCTACGCCGGCCGCACCGCCTTCCCGCGCTTCCAGGGCTGAACCACTGACGCAGTGACCCCGCCCCGCCGGTGACCGCCGGGCGGTAAGGGGACACACGAGGGCCCTACGCTGCGAGCGTGCGGGCCCTCGGTGCGTCCGGGCCGGGCCGCACGGGCCGTGCGGTCCGGCGCGTCAGCCCGGCTGCCGTCCAGGTGCGGCGACTACCCTGGGGACATCCCCGCCCGTGACCTCCTCGAAGGAGCCCGCCCCATGGTGAGCCGCCGCCCCCGCATGCCCCGCGTGCCCGGTGCCGAGCGTGCCCGGGCGGAGGCCGCCGAGGCCGAGCAGGCCAAGGCGGCGGCGGAGGCTCGCGCGGCCGCGGACGACGCCGTACGGCGCAGGGCCGCCGAGACCGCGGAGGACCTCGCCGCCGAACACAGCGCCGCGGACGGCGAGACGGCGAAGGAGGACGCGGCGTCGACGGGCGAGCGGTCGACGGGCGGAGACGTCGTCGAGCTGCGTCGTGCCGCGGACGCCGCCGAGACCTCCGTCGGTGAGGACGCCGCCGGCATCGTCGCCGAGCGTGAGGTGAAGGACTCCGCCGAGCACCCCGGGAGAAACGGGGAGGACCCGGAGAAGGACGGGGAGACGGCAGGGGGAACGGACGCGCCCGCGTCCACCGCCTCCTCCCGCATCGCCACCGAGCCGGGCCCGAGCGTCTCCCGCCTGCGCCCCGCAGGCGGTTCGCGCGGCGCCGGATCGGCCTTCGATCCCCGCCCGTCCGCCCGGTCCCACACCGCCGGGGCCCGCCCGGCCGGCTCCCCTCAGCGCCGCCTCGGCCCGGGACGCACGCCCGAGCAGGCAGCCCAGGATGTCGCCCGCCGCCGCCAGCCCGCCCCGAAGCCGGTGCCGGCACGCTCCGTCACCGGTCGCTCGCTGGTGGTGATCGCGGTGATCTTCATCGCCGCCACCCTCATGGCCCCGACGCTGCGGGTGTACCTGAACCAGTCCCTGGAGATCGCGGCCGCCGAGCAGGACATCGAGGACCAGCAGCGGCAGAAGGCCGAGTACGAGGAGCGGATCGCCCGCTGGGAGGACCCGGACTTCGTGCGCCAGCAGGCCCGCGACCGCCTGGACCTGGTGATGCCGGGGGAGACCCTCTACATGGTCACCGGCCAGGATCGGATCGAGGAGGTCCCCGAGGAGACGGACGACGCCCAGGAGGAGCCGGTGAACGAGCACCTGCCCTGGGCCGAAGGCCTCTGGGACTCCGTGGTCCGCGCCGCCACCGAGTGACCGGGGCCGGCCTCCACTCCGGCGGCCGGGACCTCCGACCACCGCACAGCCCGCGGGCCGGCACCGATGCCCGGCACCACAGCACCGAACCGCACAGCACCGAACCGCACACCTTCCGCACCCTGACGAGGACCCCCACATGAACACCGCTGACCGCACCGTCACCGAGCAGGACCTGGACACCCTGTCCCTGCAGCTGGGCCGACCTGTTCGAGACGTCGTGGAGATCGGCGCCCGCTGCGTGTGCGGCAGCCCGTTGGTGGCCACCACGGCCCCCCGCCTGTCCAACGGCATCCCGTTCCCCACCACCTTCTACCTGACGCACCCGGTGCTCACCGCCGCGGTGTCCCGTCTCGAGGCGGACGGGGAGATGACCCGCATGAACGAGCGCCTCGCCGAGGACGCCGAGCTGGCCGCCGCCCACCGCGAGGCGCACGAGGCCTACCTGGCCGAGCGTGACCGCATCGGTCGGCTCTCCGGCGTGGGCGAGGTGAAGGAGATCGCCGGGATCTCCGCCGGCGGCATGCCCGAGCGCGTCAAGTGCCTGCACGTGCTGGTCGGCCATTCCCTGGCCGCCGGACCCGGCGTGAACCGCCTCGGCGACGAGACCCTGGAGAAGATCGCTCCGTGGTGGACCCCGCAGGCCTGCCGCTGCGACGGCGCCTGGGACGCCTCCGCCGAGGTCCCCACCAAGGATCTGTCCCGCCACGTGAAGCACCTGGAGAAGGTCGAGGCCCTGAAGAAGGTCACCGTGGCCGGCATCGACTGCGGCACCAACTCCATCCGCCTGCTCATCGCCCGACCGGACGAGCAGGACCCGGAGACCCTGGTGGACGTCGTCCGTGAGATGACCATCGTCCGCCTCGGCGAGGGCGTGGACGCCACGGGCGAGTTCTCCGCCGCGGCCCTGGAGCGGACCTTCGCCGCCGTCGACGCCTACGCCCGCCTGGTGCAGCGTCACCACGCCGGTGCCGTCCGCTTCGTGGCCACCTCCGCCACCCGGGACGTGCAGAACCGCCAGGTCTTCGTGGACGGCGTGACACAGCGCCTCGGCGTGGAGCCGGAGGTCATCTCCGGCGCCGAGGAGGCCTCCCTGTCCTTCCGCGGCGCCGTCTCCGCGCTGCCGCCCGGCCTGGACCCGCAGGACCGCGTCCTGGTGATGGACCTCGGCGGCGGCTCCACGGAGTTCGTCGTCGGCACCGCCGCCGGCGAGGTCCTGGACGCCGTGTCCACGGACATGGGCTGCGTGCGCTTCACCGAGCGCTTCCTCCCGGACGCCGACCCCACCGAAGACCAGGTCGCCGCCGCCACGGCCGGCGTGGACGAGATCCTGGACCACGTCGCCGGGCGACTTCCCCTCGAGACGGTGAGTGCCGTCGTCGGGGTGGCCGGCACCGTCACCACGGTGACGGCCCACGCCCTGGGCCTGGAGGACTATGACTCCGAGCGGATCCACGCCACCGTCCTGCCCGTGGACGAGGTGACCGCCTCGGCCCGCGCGCTGCGGGCCGCCTCCCGTGAGGAGCGCACGGCGATGGGCTTCATGCATCCGGGCCGCGTGGACGTGATCGGGGCGGGCGCGCTGATCTGGTCGCGCATCGTCGAGCGCATGCGTGAGGTCGCGGGCGTGACGGACGTCGTCACCAGCGAGCGGGACATCCTGGACGGCATCGTCCTGTCAATGAAGGACCACTGATTTCCAGCCGCCCCCCGGTGGTCCTAGAATCGGTGGCATGACTGTCACCCCTGATCTTTCTCCCAAGCCCCGACTCCTGGTGGTCGGCGGCGGCTACGCCGGCTTCCACATCGCCAAGTCCCTGCAGACGAAGATCAAGGAGCGCGGCGGCGTCGTGACCGTGGTCGACCCGCTGCCGTACATGACCTATCAGCCCTTCCTGCCGGAGGTCGTGGGCGGTCACATCGACGGCCGTCACGCCGTCGTGGACCACGCCACCCACCTGAAGGACGCCGAGCTCGTGCGCGGCGCCGTGGTGAAGGTGGAGCACGCCCGCCGCACCGCCACCGTGCAGGGCCCGGACGGCTCCGAGTTCGAGGTGCCCTACCAGGACATCGTGATGACCGCCGGCGCCACCACCCGTACCTTCCCGATCCCGGGCCTGGCCGACGCCGGCATCGGCCTGAAGACCGTCGAGGAGGCCGTCGCCCTGCGCAACCAGATCCTGGAGCGCCTGGACGCCGCCGCCCGCATGACCGACGGCGAGGAGCGCAAGCGCGCCCTGACCTTCGTGGTGGTCGGCGGCGGCTTCGCCGGCGTGGAGGCCATCGCGGAGATGGAGGACCTGATCCGCAACGCCGTCTCCCGCAACCCGCAGCTGTCCCAGTCCGAGGTCCGCATCGCCATGGTCGAGGCCATGGGCCGCATCATGCCGGAGGTCTCCGAGGGCCAGGCCGAGCAGGTCGTCGAGCACCTGCGCGGCCGCGGCATCGAGGTGCTGCTGAACACCTCCCTGGGCAACGCCGAGGGTGGCGTCCTGGAGCTCATCTCCATGGCGGACAAGTCCGTGGTGGAGCGCTTCGGCGCGGACACCCTGGTCTGGACCGCCGGCGTGGCCGCCAACTCCGTGGCCAAGTCCACCGACTTCCCGGTCGAGGAGCGCGGCCGCATCGAGGTCACCGCGACCCTCCAGGTCAAGGACGGCGAGAACGGCGTCCTCGAGGGCGCCTGGGGCTGCGGCGACGTCTGCGCCGTGCCGGACCTGACCGGTGCCGGCCCGGGCGGCATGTGCGTCCCGAACGCCCAGCACGCCGGCCGTCAGGCCAAGCGCCTGGTCGCCAACTACCTGGCCGTGCGCCACGGCGAGGGCGAGGTCCAGGAGTACGAGCACAAGTCGCTCGGCGCCGTGGCCGGCCTCGGCTTCGGCAAGGGCGTCGGCAACCCGATGGGTGTGAAGCTCTTCGGCCCGCTCGCCTGGCTGGCCCACCGCGGCTACCACGCGATGGCCCTGCCGCAGCTGGAGCGCAAGGCCCGCGTGCTCGGCGGCTTCGTCATGGAGACCGTCTTCGGCCGTGACACCACCGCCGTGTTCGACCTGGAGCGTCCGCGCAACGCCTTCCTCAAGGCCGCCGGAGGCACGCCGGTCCTCGGCCGCTTCGCCAAGAAGCAGCTGGAGGACAAGGAGAAGGCCTCGGCCTGATCCGGTGAACACCACCCCCTGACGTCGCCTCCCACGCGGGGCGTCTCGGGGGACCACGACGACGGCGGCCTCCCCTGTCGCAGGGGACGGTCGCCGTCGTCGCGTCGTCGCCTCCTAGGCGGCGCGCCCCACGGTGCGTCAGTCAGGGGAGCGACGGCCACGCCCCCGTGGCCCAACTGGCAGAGGCAGGCGACTTAAAATCGTCTTCGGTGCGGGTTCGACTCCCGCCGGGGGCACGCGATCTGACGTCGGGACATCAGGCATGCCGGGCGCCCACGGCGGGTCCGCCGCGGCCGCCGCCGTCCGCTCTCTGTGAACACGGTGTCCCAGGATGCAGAGAATTCGCCCGGTGACCTGCCCGGACGCGCGGGGGACCGGTAGACTTCCAGACAGGAAAACGTCCCGCCGTCCGCCGACGGGTGCCTCACGCAGACGCAGCCCCGGCGCGGTCCGGGCCGAGTCGATCGTGAAGGAGCACACCGTGGCGAACCCGGTGATGAACAGCCGCAACTTCCAGGAGCAGATGGGCGGCGGACAGCAGCCCGGCTGGTACGGCGGCGGTGAGCAGACCCAGCAGAACCCCTACGTGCAGCAGGGGCAGGGCGGCCAGCAGTACCAGGACCAGTACGCGGCCACCCAGTACGCCCAGCAGCAGGGGCGCGAGCAGCGTCTCGAGGACATGTACAACGCCCCGGCCGCCCACGCGGGCGACACCGGCCGCATGACCTACAACGACATCATCGGCAAGACCGGCATGTGCCTGGTCCTGGTGGTCGTCGGCGCCGTCGTCGGCTGGATGTTCCCGAGCATCGGCATCGTCGGTGCGATCGTCGGCCTCGTGCTCGGCCTGGTCAACTCCTTCAAGAAGGAGCCGTCCGCTCCGCTGATCCTGGCCTACGCCGGTGCGCAGGGCCTGTTCCTCGGCGCCCTGTCCATGATGTTGGAGTACCAGTTCTCCGGCATCGTGATCCAGGCCGTCCTGGCGACCCTCTCCGTGTTCGCCGTCGTGCTGGCCCTGTACTCCTCGGGCAAGTTCCGCCCGACCCCGAAGATGACCAAGATCTTCATGGTCGCCATGCTCGGCTACCTGGCGTTCTGCCTCGTGAACCTCGTGGTGTCCCTGCTGGGCGTCACCGACGGCATGTTCGGCCTGCGTGACGGTCCGATCGGCCTGATCATCGGCGCCATCGCCGTGCTGCTGGCCTCCTACTCGCTGGTCATGGACTTCAGCATGGCGGAGCAGGGCGTCCGCAACGGCGCCCCGCAGAAGTACTCCTGGACCGTGGCGTTCGGCCTGACCGTCACCCTGATCTGGCTGTACGTGGAGATTCTGCGCATCATCGCGATCCTGCGCAGCAACGACTGACACGCAGAGCCCGGGCGGCACCCGCCGCCTCCGGCCCCGGAGCCCCCGTCCTCCCCGGACGGGGGCTCCGTCGTGTCTGGGGATGTGGGAGGCGGACGTGAGCCTGTCCACAGTCCGGGCCGCGGGGTCGCCCCGCCGCGCGCACAGGCGTAGCCTCAACCAGAGTCCGTTCTCCGGCCGCATCGGTCGGAGAGCACCAGGGGTGAGGAGAGAGACGTGGAGCCGAACGAGCAGGGATCGCTCGCGGAGGACACCGCCGCCACCGGCATGCAGTACCGCCTGGAGCGGGGTCGCGCCGAAGCGGTCGTGGTGGGCCTGGCCGGCGCACTGCGCACGTACCGCGTGGGCGGCGAGGACCTCACCGAGCCCTACGACGAGGACACGATCCCGCCGGCCGGCAACGGCATCCAGATGACGCCCTGGCCCAATCGCGTGGCCGACGCGCGCTGGGAGCTGGACGGCCGGACCCAGCAGCTGGACGTCACCGAACCCGCTCGTGGCCATGCCAGCCACGGCCTGCTGCGGAACACCCAGCTGATGCTGGAGTCCAAGACCTCGCACCGGGTGAGTCTGCGCGGCGAGATCCACCCGCAGCACGGCTGGCCCTTCCGCCTCACCCATCGCGTCTCCTACACGCTGGAGGCGGACGGCTCGCTGACCGTCGCCCAGACGCTCACCAACCACTCGCCCCAGGCCGCCCCCGCCGCCTTCGGCAGCCACCCGTTCCTGCGGCTCGGGGACGTCCCCTCAGCCGAGCTCACCCTCACCGTGGACGCGGAGCGATGGATCGAGGCCGACCCCCAGACCCTCATCCCGGTGGGCACCCGCGAGGCCGCCGGCACCGCATTCGACTTCCGGCAGGGACGGCAGGTGGGCTCCGCTCCGCTCGATGTCTGCCTCACCGGTCTCACCGCTGCGGAGGGCGGCCGGCACGAGGCCCGTCTCACCGCTGCCGACGGCCGCACCCTGACCCTGTGGTCCGACCCCGTGTTCGCCTACACCCACGTGTTCGTCACGGACCGCCTGCCGGGCCGTGACGCGGCCGTCGCGGTGGAGCCGATGACCGCCCCCGCCGACGCCCTGAACTCAGGACAGGGCCTGCGCTGGCTTGAGCCCGGGCAGAGCCTCACCGGCTCCTGGGGACTGATCCCGCCGGCCGGCGAGGACACTGCCGACACCGACGAGAGGACCACCCGCCGATGACCACCCCCGCCTCCACTGCACGCCGCGTGGACCGCGACGTCCCGTACGGCCTGACCGTCGCCGCCGCGTGGTCGTGGCGCGTGATCGTCATCCTGGTCATGGCCGGTGTGCTGATCTGGCTGCTCAGCCACGTCAGCCTCTTGGTCATCCCGGTGATCGTGGCCGGACTGCTCGCCACGCTGCTGAGTCCGGTCTACCGGTGGATGGTCGGCATGCGGACCCCGCCGATCCTGGCCTCGCTGCTGTGCGTGCTGCTGCTGATCGTGGTGGTCCTGGGTCTGCTGTTCCTCTCCGGCCAGCAGCTGGCAGTGGGCTTCGCGGACATGTCCGAGCAGGTCGGCCAGGGCATCGAGGCCGGACGCCGCTGGCTCGAGTCCACCGGCATCCCGATGCCGTGGCAGGAGGGCAACGGCGGCTCCAGCGTCCAGGACATCCTCAACACCGTGCGGGAGAACTCCAGCACCATCATGGGCGGTGCCATCTCCTTAGGCTCCACCGCCGCCAATGTGCTGGCCGGCACCGTCATGGCGCTGTTCACCCTGATCTTCTTCCTCTACGACGGCGGCCGCATCTGGGCGTTCATGCTCCGCTTCGTCCCGGCCGCCCGCCGTGAGGCGATCGACAACGCGGGCCACTCCGGCTGGCGCGCCCTCGGCTCCTACGTGCGGGTGCAGATCTTCGTGGCCTTCGTGGACGCCGTCGGCATCGGCCTCGGCGCCTGGCTGCTGGGCGTGCCGCTGGCGTTCCCGCTGGCCGTGCTCGTCTTCCTGGCCTCCTTCATCCCCATGGTCGGCGCGGTCCTGACCGGCGCCCTGGCCGTCCTGCTGGCCCTGATCACCAACGGCATGTGGAACGCCGTCTTCATGCTCCTGGTGGTGCTGCTCGTCCAGCAGCTCGAGTCCAACGTGCTCCAGCCGCTCGTGATGGGCAAGGCGGTCTCCCTGCACCCGCTGGCCGTGTTCCTCGCCGTGGCCGGTGGCTCCGCCGTCCTCGGCCTGGTCGGTGCCGTGTTCGCCGTGCCGCTGCTGGCCTTCGTCAACGCCTTCGTCCGCGGACTGACGGGTGAGGGCCCGCATGTGGGCGTCGACGACGAAGCGCTGACCCTTGAACCGGGCGACGAGGCCCGCAGGCCGGACCCGGACGGCCAGGACCGCTCCGTGCGCCGGGAGAAGGCCCTCGTGGCCTCGCACGGGATCGCGGCGGAGGAGGCGGCCGCGGACGCCGGCATCGACCCGTTCGAGCGTCGCCGGGACGGCGAGGACGCGGGCGAGCCCGGCGCCGGACAGGATGCCGAGCGCGGCGACGACTCCGCAGGCTCCCGCCGCGCCGAGGACGAGGGCCGCGCATGAGCATCGCCCGCCGTCGCCCCCGTCCTGACGAGCTGCCCCGGTGGGTGCGCCCGGCCGTGCCCGCCGGTACCGGCGCGACGTCGCAGGCCTCTGCGTCCGGCGTCGGCTCCGGCGCGCAGTCCGGCGCCGCCCCCACGCTGCCGGTGACCCTGGCCGACGTCCGGGCCGCCGCTGAGACCCTGCGGGACACCGCCCTGACCACCCCGCTGCTCACCGCCCGCGCCCTCGGCCGGGACGTGGACACCGAGGTCTACTACAAATGCGAGAACCTGCAGCGGGCAGGCTCCTTCAAGGTCCGCGGCGCCTATGTCCGGATGGCACTGCTGACGGAGGAGGAGAAGTCCCGCGGCGTCGTGGCCGCCTCGGCCGGCAACCACGCCCAGGGTGTGGCGCTGGCCGCCCGCCGGCTCGGCATCCATGCGCGCATCGTGATGCCGCGCGGCGTGGCCCTGCCGAAGCTGCAGGCCACCCGGGACCACGGTGCCGAGGTCGTGCTCTACGGCACCACCGTGGACGAGTCCCTCGCCGAGGCCGAGCGCTACGCGGAGGAGACCGGCGCGGTGTTCATCCACCCCTTCGACAACCCGGCGATCATCGCCGGGCAGGGCACCGTGGGCCTCGAGATCCTCGAGCAGCTGCCGGACGTGGACACCGTGATCATGGCGATCGGCGGCGGCGGTCTGCTGGCCGGGGCGGCGATCGCCCTCAAGGAGTCCGCCCGCGAGGCCGGGCGTGAGATCCAGGTGATCGGCGTACAGGCCTCGGACGCGGCCGCCTACGTCAGCTCGCTCGAGGCGGGGAGCGTGCAGTCCCTGCAGGGCGTGAGCACCATCGCCGACGGCATCGCGGTGGGCCGTCCGGGGGCCGTGCCGTTCGAGGTCATCAGTTCCCTGGTGGACGCCGTGGTGACCGTGACCGACGACGAGATCGCCGAGGCCATCGTGCACCTGATGGAGCGTTCGAAGCTCGTGGTGGAGCCCGCCGGCGCCGTCGGTGCGGCCGCACTGCTCTCCGGGCGCGTGGGCGCCCTGGGGATGGACCTCGGCAAGACCGCCGTGGTGCTCTCCGGCGGGAACATCGACCCGATGCTCATGCTCAAGTCCATCCAGGTCGGCCTCGCCTCCAACGGCCGCTACATGGGCGTGCGCATCCCGTTGCGGGACCGCACCGGCGAGCTCGCCACCATCTCCCGGCTCATCGCGGACGCCGAGGCGAACGTGGTCCGCGTGGACCACACCCGCGTGGGCCCGGAGTTCTCCATGGGCGGCGTGCACATCACCATCGACATGGAGACCCGCGGGCACGAGCACTCCGAGCACGTGCTCGCCGCGCTGCGCGAGGCCGGCTACGCCCCCGAGCAGCTGTACTGACGCCGGCAGTTGTACTGACACCGACCGTCGCGTACACGACGAGGGCCGCACCGGACATCCGGTGCGGCCCTCGCGGCGTCACGGCGTCGGGGGACTCGGCCCCTGTCACCCGGCGATGCGACTCAGTGCTCGGCCTTCTGCGGCCCGGCGGCCAGCTTGGCCTTCGCCGCCTTCTCGGCCTCCTGCTCGGCGGCGTGGGACTTCGCGGCGGCCTCGTCCACCGTGGCGGCGCGCTCGGTGTCCTCGGCCGGGCTGCCGGAGGAGGCGTCCTCGTGGCTCTGCAGGGTCTCGAGCGTGGCCGGGAGGGCTGCGGCGGCGGTGTTGCCGGCGAAGGAGGAGGTGGCGGCACGCAGGGCGCGCACGTGGCGGTCGTCCCGGGTGAGGCGGTTGATGCGGCGGCTGAGCTCACGGCGGCCGTGCTCGGCCTCGGCGCCGGGGATGAGCACACGGGCGATGTTCAGCGCGTCCAGGGTGCCCAGCAGCAGGGAGGTGGACGGGGTCATCGCCTCCTCGGAGTGAAGAGCGGTGCGGACCTCGTCGATCACCTCGTCGCGGGCGCGGGTGGACTCCGGGCGGATCTCGGTGTTGAGCAGGCCCTTCTTCTCCTTCACGAGCGTGCCGCGCTCGATCAGGTGCTTCTCCAACGGCTTCTGCACGGCCGGCTTGCCCTTCTTCACGAGGGCGTGAAGCGGTGTGCCGTCCAGGCCGTCGACCTGACCCAGCACGGCATCCAGGACCGGGTGGCCGGTGGTGCCTGCGGACACGACGCGCACGCGGGCCTGCGCCGGCTCCGCGTCCTGCTCGACGGCCACGATCCCGGCGTCGGCCAGGTCGACCAGCGCGGCGGCGGCGAGGGCGTTCTTGTGCGCTTTCGGGGACTCGACGGTGCCGTCCGGGCGGGTCAGCATCAGGTGCATCTTCTCAACGGTGAGCATGCACTCAACCTAGCAGTGGGCACCGGGCTCGGCAGAGCCCGGGCGCACGGTACGTCCCCGCGTGCTCGACCTCCCCGGCCCCGCCCGCTGTACGACGACGGCCCCTTGCCCTCCCATCCACGGCAGGTGCCGCGGAACGGGGGAGGGGAGGGGCCGTCGTCGTGGGTCCGTCCGACAGGGACGGTCGCCTCATGGGGAGGGGATCAGGCGCGGTAGAGCTGGACGTCCAGGATCTCGACCGTGATCTCCTTGCCGTTCGGGGCCGTGTAGGAGACCTTCTCTCCCTTCTTGGCGCCGTTGATGGCCTCGCCGAGCGGGGAGCGCTCGGAGTAGACATCGAGCTTCTCGCCGTCGTCGGCGATCTCGCGGGAGCCGAAGAGGAAGGTCATCTCGTCGCCGGCGACGGTCGCCTTCACCACGGTTCCCGGGTGCACGTGGCCGTCGTTCTCGGCGGCCTCGCCCACGGTGGCGGTCTCGAGGAGGTGCTTGAGCTCGGCGATGCGGCCCTCGTTCTTGGACTGCTCCTCGCGGGCGGCGTGGTAGCCGCCGTTCTCCTTCAGATCGCCCTCCTCGCGGGCGGCCTCGATGCGGTCGATGATCTCCTGGCGGTACGGGCCGGAGATGTGCTCGAGCTCCTTGGAGAGGCGGTCGTAGGCCTCCTGGGTGAGCCACGGGGCGTCGGCAGAGTTCGTGGTCATGCTGACTCCTTCCATTCGGGTCGGTGCCCGGTTCTTCGTCAGGCACTCGTGGGCGTCGGCGCCTGCACTGCCTGCAGATGACAAGAACCCCGCCGGTGTGTCCGGGCCGTGCGGTCCGCGGTCCGTTCCTCGACCACGTTCCGACGTCCACCGAGAGACACATGCGTTCGGCGGGGCAGAAAGCGCTGGGTCCGACTATACCAAGTGGGGTGAGCCACAGGGATCTGTGACGGCCCTGAGCCGCCCTTGTCAGCCGCGGGCGAAACCCCGGCGGGGGCGCGTCAGAGCGAGCGGCAGGTGTGGACCACGCCGGTGTTGCCGCGGACCACGGTGCGCACGTCCACGGTGTAGGTCCAGGTGTCGTCGCCGGGGGCGGAGCGCTGCTCCGGCTCGAGCCCTGAGACCAGCACGGTGCGGAAGCCGACGGGGGCTGCCTGGGCGTCCTGGACCTCCACGTCGCACTCGGCCTGGGTGTCCGCAGGCGCGCTGACCTGGAAGGTGACGCGGGTCAGGTGGTCGTCCACCACCTCGAAGCCCACATCCTTGTAGGTGATCTTGCCGATGGAGGTGGAGAGCGCGAACCAGGCGGTGACCAGAACCGCCGCCACGACCGCGAGGGCGGCCACCAGACGCACACGCCGCGAGACCCCTGCGGACGGGCGCCGTTGAGCGCCTCCGTAGCGGTTGGCTAGGCTTTCCTCCGGCGTGTCGCCGGTGGAGGCGTGCGGTGCAGCGGTGGGAGAGGCCATCGGCACCAGCCTACCGTCGGGCGGACCCGCGCCGCGTTGCCCCACGGCATCGTGACGGGTCCGGCCAGGCCGCCGCACATCCGTTCCCGTCAGGAGTCCCGCCCGTGAGCGACAAGCACACCGCAGACCCGGCCGTCCCCTCGGCCGGTGGCATCCCGGTCGGCCACACCGGCCGCCACAGCGTCTCGGAGGCGGTGGAGGCGCGCCCGGGCGCCACCGTGCCGCCGTCCCCGGGCCTGCGCCTGATGGCCGTGCACGCGCACCCGGACGACGAGTCCTCGAAGGGCGCCGCCATGATGGCCGCCTACGTGGACGCCGGGGCCGAGGTCATGGTGGTCACCTGCACCGGCGGCGAGGCCGGAGACCTGCTGAACCCGCTCTACGAGGACACCGTGGCCTGCGACCGGGACATCACCGCGGTGCGCCGCGTGGAGATGGCGGAGGCCCAGGCCGCCCTCGGTGTGGAGCACGAGTGGCTGGGCTTCCACGACTCCGGCCTGCCGGAGGGCGACCCCGTCCCGGAGCTGCCGGCGAACTGCTTCGCCATGACCCCGCTGGAGACCGCCGCCCTGCCGCTGGTCTCGCTGATCCGCCGCTTCCGCCCGCACGTGCTGATCTCCTATGACGAGGTGGGCGGCTACCCGCATCCGGACCACGTGATGTCCCACAAGGTCACCGTGGAGGCCTACCGCGCTGCGGGCCTGGCGGACGAGTACCCGGAGGCGGGGGAGCCGTGGGAGATCTCCAAGCTCTACTACGACCGCGCCTTCAACCCGGCGAAGTTCCGCACCCTGCACGAGGCCTACACGGCGGCCGGCGAGGACTCCCCGTTCGCCGACCGCCTCGGCTGGTACGAGAAGATGGAGCGCCTCCGCGAGGTCCGCGCCCGGCAGGCCGCCGGCGAGGACATCCCGGACCCGGAGGACGCCCCGGCCTGGTTCATCCCGGACCACGCCGTCACCACGCAGATCCCCGTGGCCGACTACCTGGAGCGCCGGGACGCCGCGCTGCGTGCCCACCGCACCCAGGTGGACCCCACCGGCTTCTTCTTCGCCGCCCGCAACGAGGTGCTGCGCGAGGCCTGGCCGTGGGAGGACTACGTGCTGATCGACTCCCGCGTGGAGGTCGACCTGCCGGAGCACGACCTCTTCAACGGCGTCCGCTGACGACCCGCCGGTAGACTGGACCGCTGTGACGACCTGGACCTGTCTGAACTCCGCCCTGCTCACGCTGCAGGCGCAGGCGCCCTCCCCCGCGGTGCCCGAGCCGAGCCTGCGCCCCGGCCTGGACGAGGCCGACATCACCCCGGGCGTGGTGGGCTTCCTGTTCACCGCGCTGATGGTGGTCATGGCGATCATCGTGCTGCGTCTGATGGTGCGCTCCGTGCGCCGCGTGCAGCTGCGCTCGCCCGAGGCCGAGGAGATGCTCGTCGAGCGCAACCAGCCGCGCCTGACGGCGGAGCAGCGCACCGCCGGCGAGGGCATCGATGCCTCCGGTGAGGACCGGCTGCAGCGCCTGCGCAAGAAGTACCCGGGCTACCTGGACGAGCCCACCCCGGAGCCGCAGGAGCCGGACACCGGCCGCTGAAGTTCCACCCCTGATGCGCTGAGGGCGGAGGGCTGCCACGGCCCGGCGTTTCGGGGAAGAGACACGGTCACCCGGTAGATGCGGCCCGGTGCCGCCACGGCCTCGCGTTTCGGGGAAGAGACACGGTCACGTTCTGCGATCTCAACACCGTGTCTTGCCCTCACGTGCGCAGGGGTGAGGCCGTCCCGTCAGCCGGCCCCGAGCACGCCGAACATGATCGCGATGTAGTGGCAGACGAAGCCGCCCACCGTGAAGGCGTGGAACAGCTCGTGGAAGCCGAACCACTCCTTGTGGAGGGACGGCGCTTTGAGCGCGTAGAACACGGCGCCCACGATGTACGCGGCACCGCCGGCGCAGATGAGCACGGCGGCCGGGACGTTCGCGGCGAAGAAGTCCCCGATGTACAGCAGCGCCGCCAGGCCGAGGCACACGTAGACGGGCGTGTAGAGCCAGCGCGGGGCGTGGGTCCAGAAGACGCGGAACAGCACGCCCACGATCGCGCCGCCCCAGACCAGGGACAGTAGCAGGAGGGCCTTGTCCTGCGGCAGCAGCGCGATGGACAGCGGCGTGTAGGTGCCGGCGATGACCAGCATGATGTTGGTGTGGTCCAGGCGCTTGAGCACCAGGGAGACCTGCTCGTTCCACTGGACGAGGTGGTAGGTGGCGGAGACGCCGAACAGCAGCAGGCCGGTGGTCGAGTACACCACCGAGGCCCAGGTCAGCGCAGTGCCGGGGGCGAGGACGATCAGCACGATGCCCGCGACCAGCGTCAGCGGTACCATGACGGCGTGGATCCAGCCGCGCAGACGGGGCTTGAACAGGGGGTCGGACGGGTCGGTAACGCGGGCGATCCGCCAGCGCGAGGGCGGGGCCACGGCGCCGTCGGCGGCGGGGGCCAGGCGATCGCCGGCCACGCGTCCGTCATGGTCCGTGGCGAGCGCCCCCGTGGTGGGGATGTCAGGACGGGTGCTCATGGCCCCATCCTTCCACCGCCGCCTGGGCGTGGGCCGCGTATTCTGTTCATGACCGGATGCGCGTCCGCGTGGCGACGCCCGGGTGAGCCCGAGCGGGCTTCGAACCGAGCAGGCTTCGAATCAGACAGGAGTGGTCCGCGTGCGCCAGCCCGAGGTCGTCTACCGCATGTACGAGCGGCGCCTGGCCCAAGACCTGGACCCGGAGCGCATGCCGCGGCACATCGGCGTGATGGTGGACGGCAATCGCCGCTGGGCCCGGGCGTTCGGTGCCTCCACCCAGCAGGGCCATCAGGCCGGTGCGGACCGGATCATCGAGTTCATCGGCTGGTGTGACGAGCTGAGGATCCCGGTGGTCACCCTGTACATGCTGTCCACGGACAACCTGGCCCGGGATCCGCAGGAGCTGGCCCCGCTGCTGGAGATCATCAAGACGACGGCCCGGAGGCTGGCTGAGCCGCAGGACGGCCGTCTGCGGGCTCGGGTGCAGCCGGTGGGTGCGGTGGACCTCCTCCCGGAGGACCTGGCCGCGTGCCTGACGGCCGTGGCCGAGGAGACGAAGGACAGCGAGGGCATCCACATCAACGTGGCGGTCGGCTACGGCGGCCGCCGGGAGATCGTGGACGCGGTGCGCGAGCTGCTGGTGGAGGCGGACGCGCAGGGCCGTTCGGCGGCGGACGTGGCCGCGGAGCTGTCCGTGGACCAGATCTCGGACCGTCTCTACACGCGCGGCCAGCCGGACCCGGACCTGGTGATCCGCACCTCCGGCGAGCAGCGTCTGTCTGGGTTCCTCATGTGGCAGTCCGCGTATTCGGAGTTCTATTTCTGCGAGGCCCTGTGGCCGGATTTTCGGCGGGTGGACTTCCTCCGCGCGCTCCGGGACTACGCCTCCCGCCAGCGCCGCTTCGGGGCCTGACCGACCGCCTCAGCGGATGCCGGCGCGCATCTCGGCCCGCTCGAGCCAGGACGGGCCGCGCTCCCGGCGGTCCTTGCGCCCCCACAGCAGGGCCAGCACGAGCCCTGCGAGGAAGCCGGCGATGTGTCCGGTCCAGGACAGGCCGGCCTGCGGGATCATGCCGAGGAGGGTGCCGCCCAGCAGCGGCAGGGAGACCAGCAGGGAGACCACCACGGCGATCCAGCGCCGCGCGACGATGCCGTAGACCAGCAGGAACGCGGTGAACGCGTAGACGATGCCGGAGGCGCCGATGTGCACGCCGGGGGTGCCGATCAGCCAGTTGATCAGACCGGAGCCGAGCCAGGTCCAGAGCATGAGCCGCAGCGGGCGTCGGGAGACCACGGCGGCCACGGGGGAGAGCACGAGCAGGGCGGTGGTGTTGCCGATCAGGTGTCCCCAGCCGCCGTGCAGCAGCGGGGAGAAGAGGATGCCGTCCAGCCCCTCGAGCCGGCGCGGGATGAGGCCGAACCCGGACACCAGGGCGCGCCCGCCGACCATGCCGAGCAGCCCGCCGAGCCACATGAACGCCAGCAGGAACACGGACGGGGCGAACCAGCGGACCAGGTGGTCGCGCCACTGGGGGCGCTCGCGCACCGAGCCGTCGCGTCCTCGGGGCGCGGGCTGGTCGCCGAAGCCGACCGAGCTATATCGGTCGGGGCTGTGGTGGTGGGTCATGTCGGCCTCCTGCGGTCCAGTCTAAGCAGACGCCCGCGCAGGTCTTCGCCTGCACCGAACGCTGCGGTCACCGGCCCGTCACCGCCGTCACCGGGGCTTCACGCGACATTCATCCGGTGTGTCTGACGGGGCCGGTCTGCCCGCTTCTAGCGTGAGAGGCATCCGGACAGGCAGGGGCGTCGAGGCCCCGGCGAGGAGGCACACGTGCAGCAGACCACCCATCCCGTCCAGGCCGGCGAGGAGCGCGGCCGAGACCGCCTCAGCGTGGGAGATCGGACCTATGTGCTGGACACCTCGGTGCTCCTGTCCGACCCGCGGGCGTTGCTGCGCTTCGCCGAGCACGAGGTGATCCTGCCGCTGGTGGTGATCTCGGAGCTGGAGCACAAGCGGCACGACCCAGACCTGGGCTACTACGCCCGCTCCGCGCTGCGCCTGCTGGACGAGCTGCGCACGCAGCACGGCGGGCTGTCCCAGGATCTGCCGCTGAACCCGGAGGGCGGAACGCTGCGGGTGGAGCTGAACCACATCTCCACGGACGTGCTGCCGTTCGGCATCCGCGGCACGGACAACGACTCGCGCATCCTGGCCGTGGCCAAGTCCTTCGCGGACGAGGGGCGGGACGTGACGGTGGTGTCCAAGGACCTGCCGATGCGTGTGAAGGCCTCGGCCATGGGCCTGGCCGCGGACGAGTACCGCAACGACCAGGTGAAGGACTCCGGCTGGACCGGCACCGTGCAGCTGAGCGTGGAGGAGGCCGCTGTGGCCGCCCTGTACGAGGACGGGTCGGTGGACCTGGAGGACCTCCTCCTGCCGGCCGTCTCCGGCCTCTCCCTTCCCGACGACGGCGCCCTCACCTCCACGGGGCTGCTCACCGTGGGCGGGGGCCTCGCCACGTCCGACGACCTGCCGGTGAACACCGGGCTGGTGCTGACGAGCCCGCGAGGCTCAGCACTGGCCCGCGTCGGGCAGGGCGGTCGTGCCCACCTGGTGCAGGGGGACCGGGAGGTCTTCGGCCTGCAGGGCCGCTCGGCGGAGCAGCGACTGGCGATCGACCTGCTCACGGATCCGTCCGTGGGCATCGTGTCTCTGGGCGGGCGTGCCGGGACCGGCAAGTCCGCGCTGGCCCTCTGTGCCGGCCTCGAGGCGGTGATGGAGCGGCGCGAGCACCGCAAGGTGGTCGTGTTCCGCCCGCTGTACGCGGTGGGAGGCCAGGAGCTCGGGTACCTGCCCGGCAGCGAGGCCGAGAAGATGAACCCCTGGGCGCAGGCGGTCCACGACACGCTCTCGGCCGTGGTCTCGGAGAACGTGATCGACGAGGTGATGGACCGCGGGCTCGTGGAGGTCCTGCCCCTGACGCACATCCGCGGGCGCTCCCTGCACGACTCGTGGGTGGTGGTGGACGAGGCGCAGTCCCTTGAACGCAACGTGCTGCTCACGGTGCTCTCCCGCATGGGCCGGAACTCCAAGGTCGTCCTCACCCATGACGTGGCGCAGCGGGACAACCTGCGGGTCGGCCGGCACGACGGCATCGCGGCCGTGGTGGAGACGCTCAAGGGGCATCGGCTGTTCGGGCACATGACGCTGACCCGCTCCGAGCGCTCGGAGATCGCCGCTCTGGTGACCGAGCTGCTCGAGGAGCGCGGCCGCTGAGCTCCCCGGAGAAGACCCTGCAGACGTGAAAAGGGGCCGCTGCATGGCAGCGGCCCCTGGCGGGGGTGCTCGGCCCCGTGGAGGGGGGATGTGGGACCGAGGAAGCCCGCCACCATGGCCCCTTGAAACGGGATCGAGGCCATGGGGTCTTTCACGGCCGAACCGGATGTCATTCCGTGTCCGACTGCCACCAGCCTAGCCGCCTGTGGGCAGACCGTGCAACAGTCTCTGTGGACAGATCACCTTCGAATCCGCTGTGTCTGGCAGAGTGGGGTCCATGGGGTGGAACGCGACGTCCGGAGGATGGGGGACGGCCGTTGCGGGAGCGGCCGAGAGCGGCCTGATCGCGGGACTGGCCTGGGCGGCCGTGTGCGCTGCGGTCCTGTTCGCCACAGATCTTCGTGAGCACCGGCTCCCGAACCGCTGGACCGGGGCGCTCGCCGTCGGGGGAGTGCTGACCGCCGTCCTCGTCGCAGCGCTGTCCGGGGACGCGTCCGTGCTGCCGACGTCCCTGCTCTGCGGGGCCGGCTACCTGGCTGCGATGGCCGTGCTGCACCTGCTCACCCGGGGCGGCCTCGGCATGGGGGACGTGAAGCTCGCCGGTGGCCTCGGCCTCTATACGGGTGTGCTCGGCCCCGGCGCCACCGTGGCCGCCGGAGTGCTCGCGATCCTGCTCGGCGGGCTCGTGGCGGCCGTCCTCGTGCTGCTGCGCCGGGCACGGGCCTCCACACACCTGCCGTTCGGGCCGCCCATGCTCGTCGGCGCCGCGGCGGTGCTGTCCACCGCCTTCCTCTGAGCCTGTCCACCGCCTTCCTCTGCGCCCCGAGCGGCAGACGATGCGTCGGCCGGCACCGCCCTCGGGATGAGACTCGCCATGGCCGGCACGGCGTCGGGTGACGGTGCGGCAGCCGGCGAGCGGCCGTCGTCGTGAAGAGGCCCGGCACACGCGCAACGGCGCGGCCCCTGAAGAAGGGGACCGCGCCGTCGCAACGGGACAGGTGCCGTCAGGCACCGGCCGGGATCACTCGCCCGGGTGGGTCATCGACATGGTGTCCAGCGCCTTGTCCAGCTGCTCCTCGGTGACCTCGCCGCGCTCCACGTAGCCGAGGTCGACGACGGCCTCGCGGACGGTCATCTTGTTGGCCACGGAGTGCTTGGCGATCGTGGCGGCGGCCTCGTAGCCGATCACCTTGTTCAGCGGGGTGACGATGGACGGGGAGGCGCCGGCCAGGAAGGTGCAGCGCTCCTCGTTGGCGGTCAGGCCGTCGATCATCTTGTCCGCCATCACGCGGGAGGTGTTGGCGAGCAGGCGGATGGACTCGAGCAGGTTGGCGGCCATCACCGGGATGCCGACGTTCAGCTCGAAGGCGCCGTTGGTGGAGGACAGGGCCACGGTGGTGTCATTGCCGATCACCTGGGCGCACACCATGATGGCGGCCTCACAGATCACCGGGTTGACCTTGCCCGGCATGATCGAGGAGCCCGGCTGCAGGTCCGGGATGGCGATCTCGCCGAGGCCGGTGTTCGGGCCGGAGCCCATCCAGCGCAGGTCGTTGTTGATCTTCATGATCGAGTAGGCGATGGTGCGCAGCTGACCGGAGGCCTCCACCAGGCCGTCGCGGTTGGCCTGGGCCTCGAAGTGGTCGCGGGCCTCGGTGATCGGCAGGCCGGTCTCCTCGGCGAGCAGCTCGATCACACGGGCGGAGAAGCCCTTCGGGGTGTTGATGCCGGTGCCGACGGCGGTGCCGCCGAGCGGGACCTCGGCCACCCGGGGCAGGGAGGCCTCGACGCGCTCGATGCCGTAGCGGATCTGCGCGGCGTAGCCGCCGAACTCCTGGCCCAGGGTCACCGGGGTGGCGTCCATCAGGTGGGTGCGGCCGGACTTCACGATGCCCTTGAACTCCTCCGCCTTCTTCTCCAGGGAGGCGGCGAGGTGCTCGAAGGCCGGGATCAGGTCGTTGATCAGGGCGCCGGTCACGGCGACGTGCACGGAGGTGGGGAACACGTCGTTGGAGGACTGGGAGGCGTTCACGTGGTCGTTCGGGTGGACCTCGTCCTCGGAGCCGGCCTCCTTCAGGGTGCGGGTCGCGAGGGTGGCGAGCACCTCGTTGGTGTTCATGTTCGACGAGGTGCCGGAGCCGGTCTGGAACACGTCGATCGGGTAGTGGTCGTCATGGGCGCCCGAGATGACCTCGTCGGCGGCCTTCACGATCGCGTCCGCACGCTCCTGGGAGATGATGCCCAGCTCCGCGTTCGCCTTCGCCGCGGCCTTCTTGACCTGTGCGAGGGCGTGGATGTGGGCCGGCTCCAGGGTCTTGCCGGAGATCGGGAAGTTCTCCACGGCACGCTGGGTCTGGGCGCGGTAGAGGGCGTCCACCGGGACCTTCACCTCGCCCATCGTGTCGTGCTCGATGCGGTACTGCTGCTCGTTCTGTGCGCTCATGTGACCGAGTCTAGTCCGCCCGGGCGGGGCGGGAGAGGGGCGTGGGACTGTTGCGCTCCGATCGCTGCGGCGCAGGTGCACGGCGGCCTCATGCCGGCCGGCACGCGGAGATCAGTCGATGTCGCCGAGCACCCGTCCGAGGGTGGTCTCGCCGTCCGCCAGCGAGTAGGTCAGACCGATGACCGCGGTGCGGCCGTCGCGCACGGCGCGGTAGAGGTGGCGGGAGGACTCCACGAGCCGGTCGCAGGTCTGGTCCACGTGCTCGGCCACGGTGCCGTCCACGTCCGTGATGCCCTTGCGCTGTGCGGCGAGCACGGACGGGGTGATGCGCTCGACCAGGGAGCGGATGAAGCCCGGGGGCATCCGGCCGGTCTCATAGGACTCCACCGCGGCGGTGACGGCGCCGCAGGAGTCGTGGCCCAGGACCACCACGAGCGGGATGTCCAGCACGTCCACGGAGTACTCGAGGGAGCCGAGCACGGCGTCGTCGATCACCTGGCCGGCCGTGCGGATCACGAACACGTCGCCCAGGCCCACGTCGAAGATGATCTCCGCGGCGAGCCGGGAGTCCGCGCAGCCGAAGATCACGGCCTTCGGGTGCTGTCCGGACGTCAGCGAGGAGCGGTACTCGGCGCCCTGGTTCGGGTGGCCGGGGGTGCCGGCCACGAAGCGGTCGTTGCCCGCCTCGAGCATCCGGTAGACCTCGCCGGGCGTCAGCCGCGGCTCGGAGGGGGACTGCGGGGTCGGAGTGCTGGCCATGGGGATCCTTCCGTGCGGGCCGCGGCGTCGGGCGGCGCCGTCCGAGGCCTATGGTGCCACGGCCGGACCGGCGGCCGTGCCCGTCCGGCGTCATGTCTATCAGCGGACCGCCGTGAGGTCCGTCACCGGGCCGCCGCGGTCACGGACTCGGCGAGCTCGCGCATCACGGACTCGTCGCCGGTGACGGTGAGCACCACGGTGGTGCCGTCCACCTCGCCGACCCAGAACAGGTCCTTGCCCTCCGGGTCGTGCGGGGTCCAGGAGACGCCTCCGACATCCACGGGGTCGCCGGCCGGGGACTGCTTCACGCGCATGGCGGTCCAGGTGGGGTTGGCCTCGGCGGCCTGCTCCAGGCCGGCGAACACGTCGTCCGACACCACCCAGCCGACGTCCCACGAGGAGACGCCGTCCCGGGTGGTCCAGCGGGCGTAGTTGGAGGTCCACCCCTCCGGAACGTCCGGGGCGACGGCGGGGACGCCCTCGGCGGCGCGGATCTGCTCGGCCGTCTCGGCCACGTCGATGCGGTCCTGGCGCTCCGGGGCCGGCGGAGGCGGGGCCAGCAGCAGGAAGGCGGCCACCACGGCCATGAGGAACAGGGTGGACAGCAGCATGGCCACGGAGCTGGAGGTCGCCCGCTTGGCCTGCTTCTCCGTCAGCACCGGACGCGGCGCCGCCTGGAGGCCGGCCTCCGAGGAGTCTGCGGGCGCCGCGGCGCGGCCGCCGTCCGGCCCTGCACCGCCTGCGGGCGCGGTGCGGGCGGGGACGGTCACGTCGGGATGGTTCTCGCTCGAGCTCACCCGTGCATTCTGCCACCCCGGGCACGGCAGGCCCGTAGGATGGAGGCGGGGCAGAGTGGCCCCGGCGCCGACCCGCGAGCAGGACCGGCGCACCGCGATCTGGATCGGAGAGACATGGGCACCGCGTCCACGCAGAACACCGGGTACGAGAACCACGTGCCGGACCGCAACCTCGCCATGGAGCTGGTGCGGGTGACCGAGGCCGCGGCGATCGCGGCCAGCCCCTGGGTCGGCTACGGGGACAAGAACAAGGCCGACGGCGCCGCCGTGGATGCGATGCGCTCCTTCATGGACACCGTCAACATGGACGGCGTGGTGGTGATCGGCGAGGGCGAGAAGGACGAGGCGCCCATGCTGTTCAACGGGGAGAAGGTCGGCGACGGCACCGGTGCCCCGGTGGACGTGGCCGTGGATCCGATCGACGGCACCCGCCTGACCGCCATGGGCTACAACAACGCCCTCTCCGTCTTCGCCGTGGCCGAGCGCGGCACCATGTTCGACCCGTCCGCCGTGTTCTACATGGACAAGCTCGTGGTGGGCCCGGAGGCCGCCGACTTCGTGGACATGCGCCTGCCGGTGAAGCAGAACGTGAACCTCGTGGCCAAGGCCCTGGACAAGCCGGTCTCCCAGGTGACCGTGTGCGTGCTGGACCGTCCCCGCCACGATGAGCTGGTCGCACAGATCCGCGAGGCCGGCGCACGGGTGAAGTTCATCCTGGACGGCGACGTGGCCGGCGCGATCGCGGCCGCCCGTCCGGGCACCGGCGTGGACATGATGATGGGCATCGGCGGCACCCCGGAGGGCATCGTCACCGCCTGCGCCATCAAGGCCACCGGCGGCGTCATCCAGGGCCGGCTGGCTCCCACCGACGATGCGGAGAAGCAGAAGGCGATCGACGCCGGCCTCGACCTCGACGCCGTGCTGACCACCGAAGAGCTCGTGACCTCCGAGCACTGCTACTTCGCCGCCACCGGCATCACCGACGGCGACCTGCTGCGCGGCGTCCGCTTCCAGGACGGCCGCGTGCACACCCAGTCGATCGTGATGCGCTCCAAGTCCGGCACCGTCCGGACCGTGGACGCCGAGCACGACGTGGCCAAGTGGTCCAAGTGGCTGCAGAACGCCCGCTGATCCACATCTGAACGGCTCCGCCGGCCGGATCACGACGACGGCCCGGTCCCCTTCGCGGGGACCGGGCCGTTGGTCTGTGCCCACCCCTTCTCAGACGGAGGCGGGCCGGGCGGGCGAGGGTGCGGGCCGTCGTCGGGAGGGAAAGAGGTCAGTCGGCCGGCATCGACGCGACGTAGACCGTGGTGTTCTCACCGTCGCCGGAGCGCACCTCGAACGGGGCGGCGGCGGTCTGCGCGGCGGAGAGGAACACGGCCTCCCCGGGGGCGAGCGTGGTGCGCTCGTCCCCGCAGCAGACCTCGGCGGTGCCCTTGGTTCCGACGGCGATGGCCGGGCCGTGCAGGACGGCGGGGGCAGGGGCGTCGGCCCCCTCGGCGGTGAGCTGGGTGAGGGCGAACTCCTCGAACGGCGGGCGGTAGCGCACCGTGCCCTGGCCCACCGGCTCCGGGTTCGTGTAGGGGACCGGCAGCGGGTCGAAGGTGACGATGCGGGTCAGCTCCGCGACGTCCACGTGCTTCGGTGTCAGGCCGCCGCGCAGGACGTTGTCCGACGCGGCCATGATCTCCACGCCCAGGCCGTGCAGGTAGGCGTGCACGTTGCCGGCCGGCAGGTGCACGGCCTGGCCCGGCATGAGGTCCACGCGGTTCAGCAGCAGGGTGACGAGCACGCCCGGGTCGTCCGGGAAGTGCTCGGCGGCCTCGAGGGCGGTGACGATGGCGTCGTCGTGCAGGATCAGGTCCTGCATGCCTGTGAGGGCCTCCACGAGTTCGGCGGTGCCGCCGCGGGACCAGATCGACTCGGGGTCGAGGATCTCGGCGAACGCGCCGGTCACGTCCCCGTCGGCGAGCAGCACGGCCAGGTGACGGGCGGCCAGGGCCACCTCGGTGGCGTTGCCGTCCGAGTACTCCGTCATCACCTGGGCGATGCGCTCGAACGTCAGCTGCGACTCCTCCGGACGGCGGAAGCCGCACAGCGCGGAGAACGGCGTCAGCGCCACGACCATCTCGGGCTTGTGATTGTCGTCCTTGTAGTTGCGCTCCGGGGCGTCGAGGGGTGTGCCGGCCGCCTCCTCGGCCGCGAAGCCCTCCCGGGCCTGCTCGAGGGTCGGATGCGCCTGGATGGACAGCGGGCGGCCTGCCGCCAGCAGCTTCATCAGGTACGGCAGGCGCCCGAAGCGGGCCGCCTCGCCCAGATGGCGCTCCGGGCCCTGGGCGATCAGACGGTCCAGGGTCACCCGCTCGCCTGTACCCGTCTCGACCTCGGACGGGGCCGCCGGGTGGGCGCCCAGCCACATCTCAGCCTCGGGTGCGCCCGAGGGCTCGCGGCCCTGGAGGGCGGCGAGCAGGGTGGTGGAGCCCCAGGCGTAGTCGCGGATGGGGGAGTGCAGTCGAAGCATGGTCCCCAGGGTAGCCGACGCCGCGTCGGGGGTCTCCGTGACCGCCGGGGCGCCGGGGCGCCGGGCCGCCGGGACCGGCGTGACCGCCGGGGCGCCGTCCGGGCGACCCGGAGCGGTCAGCGGCCGGGGGCGCACAGGTGGTTGGTCGAGGAGGCGTGGAGGAGCGCCTTCTCGAGGCCGGCGTCCTCCCACTGCATGAGGGTCTCCTCGGTGATCTCCATCCCCTCGTAGTCAGTGGGGGCGGCGGGCCAGGTGTCCGGGTCGTCCTCGTCCACCTCCGGGGCCACGGAGGGCTCCGGGGCGGTGCCGGTGAGCAGCGGCAGGGCGGCGCCGGCCGGAGACTGCGCCTCGGCGCCGGGCTCCACAGGAGTGCCGTCCTCCTCCATCATCTGCCCCACACGCTCATGGATCTGCTCGAAGTCCGGGAAGGTGGAGAACTTGTCTCCGGCGTCGCCGAAGTCCGGGGCGCCGATGGTGAGGCGCTGCATCTTCTTGCCCCGCGCCTTCTCGCCCAGGTCCACGAAGGTGCCGAGCTGGGACTGCGGCAGGTTCGTCTCCACGATCTGCTCGCCGGCGTCCATGATCTCCTCGAAACGGGCGAGGACGGTGCGGGGGGAGAACTGCTGGAGCATCGCCTGCTGCATGCACTGCTGGCGGCGGATGCGGGAGTAGTCGGTGGAGTATTTTCGGGAGCGGGCGAAGGCCAGGGCGTTCTTGCCGTCCAGCTCGTGCGTGCCCGGTGCCCACCAGGCGTTGCCCCACTGGCCGTCCGGGCGCTCGCCGCGGTGTGTGACCCAGCCGCCGGAGGTCAGGGTGATGCCGCCCATCGCGTCGATCAGCTGGGAGAAGCCGCCCATGTCCACGAGCACGTAGCCGGACATGTCCAGGCCGAGGATTCCGCCGGCGGCGTCCACCATC
The DNA here is from genome assembly GCF_001812555.1 of Micrococcus sp. HMSC067E09. Taxonomy (NCBI): domain Bacteria; kingdom Bacillati; phylum Actinomycetota; class Actinomycetes; order Micrococcales; family Micrococcaceae; genus Micrococcus; species Micrococcus sp. HMSC067E09. The sequence continues at coordinate 125,980 of NZ_KV809438.1, forward strand.
GCCTCGGCGCCGGGGTCCTCGGCGCCGGGGTAGAGGTCGCTGTGATTGTTCGTGACGTCCACGTAGAGGGCGTTGATGATGCACTCGTCGCCGCAGTTGTAGCCGTCCGGGTAGACGTCCCAGAGCGGCGAGTCCTCGGTGAACTGGGCGTTCTGGAAGTTGCGGGGGATGGAGAACAGCATGGTGGCGCCGGTCCGTGCGTTGATGGAGACCACGTGGATCGAGTCCGGGCGCAGCCCGACGCGGCCCTCGCCGGCGTCGCCGCCCATCACCAGGAAGTTGTAGCGGCCGTCCTGGGAAGGGACCTTCGGGCCGTCGCCGAAGATCTTGCCGGTCGAGGTGCGGCCTGCGTTCGTCAGGTAGGCGCCGTACGTCAGGCCGCCGGTGGTGACGACCAGCGCGAGGATCGTGGCGGCCACCGTCAGGATCTTCGCACCGGGGGCGAGCTGGCCCACCTTGAGCAGGCGGAACGTGTCCACCCAGAGCACCAGCCAGGCGAGGGCCAGGACCAGCAGCACCACGGCGAGGACGCCGAGGACCACAGAGTTCGCCAGCATGTTCAGCAGCCAGCCACGGGCCACGAAGGAGATCAGCAGGCAGACCAGCAGGGCCGCCCAGACCGTCATCGTCACGCGCAGTGCCGCACGCCCCAGCCGCCGGTTGCCTGCCACCACCTGGGCACCGCCCGGGACCAGCAACGTCAGCAGCAGGAGGATCGCGGAGCGCTTCGTGCGCTCCGGGGCGGTGGCCGTAAGGGGGTCGCGGACCGGGTCGCGGTCCGTCCCCAGGGTCTCGGGCCAGTCGGTCAGCTGCGCGTTCACGAGCCGGTCGCCACCTCGTCATGCAGGCGGGCGCCCTTCGCCTGCGCCTGGGCCTTCAGGTCCGCGGCGAAGGCCACCAGCCGCTCGCGCAGGGCGGCGGCCTCCTCGCCCTCGCCGGCCCCCAGCATGCGGGCGGCCAGCAGGCCTGCGTTCTTGGCGCCATCCACGGACACCGTGGCCACGGGGACCCCTGCGGGCATCTGCACGATCGACAGCAGGGAGTCCAGGCCGTCCAGGTTCTTCAGGCGCACCGGCACGCCGATCACCGGCAACGGTGTGACGGAGGCGAGCATGCCCGGCAGGTGGGCGGCTCCTCCGGCACCGGCGATGATCACACGAATGCCGCGCTGGTGCGCCGTCGCGCCGAACTCGACCATCTCATGGGGCATGCGATGGGCGGAGACCACGCCGACCTCCACCGGGACGCCCAGCTCGCCGAGCACGTCCGCGGCGGCGCGCATCACGGGCCAGTCCGAGTCCGATCCCATCACCACGGCCACCTGGGCCGGGGTCTCCTGCAGGGGACGGGTGTAGCTGTTCTCGGCGGCGGTCATGTCAGGCCTCCTGTGCTGCAACGGTCGAGGGGACGGACGGGGTGCCGGCGCCCGGGGTGCCGCCGTCACGGATCCGGGCGACGGCCGCCTCGGCGGCCTCCACGGCGTGCGGCAGGTCCGCGGCGGTGCGGACGACCACGTTCACGTGGCCGAGCTTGCGGCCCGGGCGGACGCCCTTGCCGTACAGGTGCACCTTGGCCTCCGGGAAGGAGCCCAGCGCGTGGGGCACCTCGGCATACAGGTCCTCGTTGGCGCCGCCGAGCAGGTTCTTCATCACCACGGCCTCGCCGTGGAGGGAGACGTCCCCCAGCGGCAGGTCCAGGACCGCGCGCACATGCTGCTCGAACTGGCCGGTGACGGCGCCGTCCATGGACCAGTGGCCGGAGTTGTGCGGGCGCATCGCCAGCTCGTTGACCTGGAAGCCGTCTGCGCCCTCGCCGGTCTGGAACATCTCCACGGCCAGCATGCCGGTCACGCCGAGTCGCTCGGCGATGGCCCTGGCGGCGGAGGCGGCGGCCTCGGCCAGCTCGTCGGAGAGGTCCTGGGCCGGGGCGGTGACCAGGTCGCAGACGCCGTTCGTCTGCACCGAGTCCACCACGGGGTAGGACCTGAGCTCGCCGGAGGGCGTACGGGCGACCTGGGCGGAGAGTTCGCGGGTGAAGGGGACGAACTCCTCGGCCAGCAGCGGGGCGATGCCGGCGCCGAGCCAGGTGCCCAGGGTCCCGTCCGCGGCGGAGGAGCGGACGTCCTCGGCGGAGTCGAGCCTGAGCACGCCCTTGCCGTCGTAGCCGCCGCGCGGGGCCTTCAGGATCATCGGCCAGCCGTGCTCGGCGCCGAACGCGAGGATCTCGTCCACGTCCGAGACCGGGGCCCAGGCCGGGTTCGGCAGGCCGAGCTCCTCGATCGCGGCGCGCATGGCCAGTTTGTCCTGCGCGTACTGCAGGGCGTCCGGCCCGGGGCGCACGGCGACGCCCTCCTTCTCGAGGGCGCGCAGGTGCTCGGTGGGGACGTGCTCATGGTCGAACGTGATCACGTCGACCGTCCGGGCGAAGGCGCGCAACGCCTCCAGGTCCGCGTGGTCGCCCACCGTGTGCGGGGCCACCTGGGCGGCGGAGGCGTCGGGGGCCTCGGCCAGGACGCTGAAGCGGACGCCGAGTTCGGCGGCCGGGCCGGCCATCATCCGCGCCAGCTGGCCGCCGCCGATCACACCGAGTCGAGGAGAAGTCGGAGAAGTCACGCCCCCCAGGCTAGCGGCGTCGGCTGGGAATCCGATCACAGCGACGGGGTCGGCTCCGGGTGTCCGGGACAGGCGGCACGGGCGGCACGGACGGAAGGCCGGCGGCCGTCGTCGTGACCTGGGGCGCGGTGCCGCGTGAGCGGCGTCGCGTGTTGTCTGCGGATGTGCTGGGAGTCTGCCCCCATGAAGGGCAGGTCATGCCCGCGCAGGTCCTTCGACGGCTTACACTCGTCCACACGCCCGCGACCGAACGGCCCTGCGCCGGATCGGCCAGAGCCCTGGCGGTGAGCGGGTGCGACGCGGAAGGGGCGTCGCCGGCCGAGGACCGACTCCGCCGACGGACACGCCCCACTGCGGAACACTGCTGTCGACCTGAGGACCCCTCCTTCCATGCTGACGAACCTGTGGCGCCGCTTCACCGGCCTTGTGTCCCTGCTCTGGCGCGAGGTCGCCAAGTTCGGCACGGTCGGCGCCGCCGCCTTCGTTGTGGACTCCGCCGTCTTCCTCTGGATGATGTCCGGCCCCCTGGAGGGCTCCAACGTCAAGGCCAAGATCGTGGCCGGCGTGGTCGCCACCCTGTTCAGCTGGGTGGCCAACCGCTTCTGGACCTTCCGCCACCGCCGCCAGAACAACGTGGTGCGTGAGCTCGTGATGTTCCTGATCATGAACGCGATCGGCCTCGGCATCCAGGCCGGCTGTGTGTTCATCGCGCAGTACGGCATGGGCCTGACGGACAGGACCAGCCTGTTCATCGCCGGCAACGTGGTGGGCCTGTTCTTCGGCACCGTCTTCCGCTACTTCGCCTACCGCTTCTGGGTGTTCCGCGAGGAGCTGGACACCGAGCCCGGCTACGAGCGCGACATCGCCGTCATCACCGGCCAGATGCCGTATGTGACCCAGCAGCCTGAGGACGTCCCGGCCGCGACCGCCGAGAACCCGCACGCCGTGGAGCGGGACCCCTCGCGGGCGACCGCGAACCGCCCCCAGCGCCCAGCGGCCTGAGCGGCGGGGCGGCTCAGGCCGAGAAGCCGGCCTCGCGGGCCGCGGCGGCGAGGTCACCGGCGCAGACCACCACGGCTCGGCCCTCGTCCCAGGCCTGCAGGGCGGCGGCCAGGTGACGGGCCTGGAGCGGGCCGCGGGCCAGCACGGCAGCGCCGGGCACGTGCAGGACGTCCTCGGCCTCGGCGGCGGGGCCCGCGAGGGACGTCGCAGCGGGCACCCGGGGTGTGTCCGCGAAGCGGTCCGCCTCGCCGAGCAGAGCCTCGGCCATGTCCACGTCCGCGGCGGACACCTCGTCCGGGTGCGCACGCACGGGGGAGAGATCGCGTGGCAGGGCCAGGCGCAGCCCGAGCGCACCGGCCGGCACCGGAGCGGCGGCGTCCTCGGCGACCACGGCGTCCACGTCCTCCGGGGCCTGGCCGTCGATGCCGGTGAAGGCCGGCTGAACGCCGGCGCAGACGGCGCCGAAGGCGACCGCCAGGGACATCCAGTGCACGGGCAGGTCCAGGCGGAGGCGGGTGCCGTCGTCGAGGTCCTCGGCGGCGCAGAGCGCGGCCGTCTTGGCGGCCCACGTCATCAGCACCGATCCGGAGACCTCGATGCGGGCATCCACACCGGAGTCCGCGTCGGCCGAGCCCGGAAGATGGATCAGCACCGGCCTGGCGGTGGCCTCCAGTCGACGGGCGAGCGGGGCGTTCGAATCGGGGCGTGACAAGGCGATCATGTGGCCAGTGTGGCATGTCCGGAAGGGTCCGCCACAGGGGTTCGGGGGTGCTGGTCGAGGCCCGGCCCCGGCTTGACGAACGGGGAGTTACACCGGTGTAATTGTGGACGTCGAGAGGCGATCCGGCCGGGTGTTCCCGGTGTCGATGCCGGCATGCAGATGCCGTGTGGTGGTCGCCCGCCAACCACACACGTGCAAGCCTCCGGGAGGGTCCTGTCATGGAGAACACGCAACGAGTCGAGGACGTCCGGCGCAGCGTCTCTGCGCCCGCCGCGTCCCCCGACCGGAGCGTCCCCGCTGACTGGTTCATCGACCCGGCGGATCCGCACGCCGCACGGTGGCAGGAGGCCTCGCTCGAGGACCAGGCCACCGCGTTCCTCACCGCCCACGGGCTGGACGAGGACGGCGAGGACGCGCAGCAGGGGCAGGAGCCGCAGGCCGGCACCGTCACTGCCCTGTTCCCGACTTCCGCCCCGCAGCAGCCGAAGGGCGCCCCGTCCCTGAAGGACGACCCGTGGCAGGTGCTGCCGCTGGCCATGGAGCCGGCCGAGATCGAGGGCGAGCTCGCCTGGCAGGTGGACGCCCTGTGCGCGCAGACCGACCCGGAGGCGTTCTTCCCGGAGAAGGGCGGCTCCACCCGTGAGGCCAAGAAGGTCTGCGGTGCGTGCCCGGTGCGCCAGGAGTGCCTGGACTACGCGATGGCCAACGACGAGCGCTTCGGCATCTGGGGCGGCCTGTCCGAGCGTGAGCGCCGCCGGCTGCGGAAGATGCAGCAGGGCTGATCTCTGCCCCTCAGCTCCCGCTCCTCCCTTTGCGTTTTGGGGATACAACACGGTGTTGAGATCGAAGAACGTGACCGTGTCTGTTCCTCACTCTCGCCGCGCCGGTGCCGGGGGCCGCGCTCGTCATGGGGTCGGTTCCTCCACAGCCGACCGGTCCTCCACAGCCGACCGACCGCCGGGATCCATCCACAGATGAGGCTGCCCCCGAGGCGCAGCCGCCTGCCTGCCCGCCACTGTGTGGAGCATGGGCAGTTTTCCACGACCTCTCGACAACGGCCTTCCGGCGATCATCACCAGCCGTGACGTGCGGGCGTCCGGGCTCAGCCCCGAACGGCTGCGCGCACAGGACCTCGAACATCTGGACCACGGGATCTACCTGCGCCGGGACGCGACTCTCCGCAGCTGGCAGAGCCTGGGCCTGCCGGAGCCGGGGCACCGGACCCTTCCGGACTTCCTGGCGGCCCTGCTCACCCTTCATCCTTCGGGAGTGCTCTCCCATGAGACTGCGGCACACCTGCACGGGATCCCGATGCCCCATGCTCCGTGGCTCCACCGAGACCCGAGCGGCTACCGGACCAGCGATCTCCCGCCCGTCCACATCACCCTGCCGAAGGGCACGAAGCGGATCCGCCGCAGTGGTGTGGTGGACCACCGGAGGAAGCTGGATGCCCGGCACGTCACCGAGGTCCACGGACTGCGGGTCACCACTCTCGAGCGCACGTGGCTGGACCTCTGCGCCCTCGGCTACCCGTGGTTGCTGGACGACCTCGTGGCAGCCGGAGACCACCTGGTGAAGCATCCCTGGCATCCGGGTGGACGTCTGCCTCCGCTCAGCACCGTGGAACAGATCAGGCAGGCGGTCGATCAGGTGGGACAGTTCAAGGGGAAGCGTCTTGCCAAGGACGCCCTGGAACTCGTGCGAGTCGGCGCCGATGCTCCGCCGGAGACGAAGCTGCGGCTCGCCCTCCTCCGCGCAGGCCTTCCCGAACCCGAACTGCAGTGTCCGATCGACCCGGACGATGAGGACTCCCCGGAGACCGACCTCGGCTACGAGGACTGCAGGCTCGCCATGCAGTACGAGGGCGCCGGACACCGCACGGCCGAGCAGCAGACGCGTGACGTTCGGCGTGACCGGTACGCCGCCGAGAGAGGATGGCGGACGCTCAAGGCCAACGTGGACGACCAGCGCGAGGGCTTCCGATCGTTCATCCGGCAGGTGCGGCGGCATCGGGATTCGTGGGGGAAGACGTGAGGGCTTCGGCCGGACCCGCGAGCGGGAGAGGCCACGGGGTCTCCCAGGCCCGGCATCACTCAGACCACGTGAAAGTGAGGGGCAGACACGGTCACGTTCTTCGATCTCAACACCGTGTTGTATCCCCAAAGTGGTCCCCCACAACGTCCCCCACACCACAAGGGCCCAGCTCAGAGGCTGCCCCAGCCCGGGTCGAGCTGCTCCGGGTCCCGGCCGATCTCCTCCGCGCACCGGGCCAGCACGGTCGCGTACACCGCCGTGTCCAGCTCGTCCGACTCCACGGCCGAGAGGATGGGCCGCTCATGCAGGGTCACCACCAGCGTGCCGTCGCCGCGCCGTCCCACGCTCGCCCACAGCCGCTCCGGCCCGGGCGGCATCCCCGCCCTCAGCTCCCGCAGCAGCCCGTCCGCGTGGTCCGGGATCCGCTGCACCCGCACCACCATCCCGATCAGCGCCGGCTCGCCGAGCCCGCCGATCTTCTCCACGGCCTTCTCCACCGCCGTCTCCAGCCGGTCCTGCCGGGTCCGCCGCGCCCGCCGTCCCAGCGGCAGCGGGTGGCGCAGCCCGCGTCCGTGCCGGTCCCGGGACCTCCACGGCACGCCGCCGCCCGCACCGTCCCCGCCGGCCGCAGACTCCTCCCCACCGGCCGCAGGCTCCTCCCGCGGCTGCGCGGAGAACTCGAGCGGCGTGAACGGCGAATCGGACATGGCCACAGGCTAGGTCATCCGCGCCGCGCCCGATCCCGAGTAGGGTGGTGCGCCGTGGGAGCCATGCGTCGATGCAGCAAGACGGGGTGCCAGCGGAACGCGCTGGCCACCCTGACGTACAACTATGCCGACTCGGCGATGGTCATCGGCCCGCTCTCGCGCCGCGCCGAGCCGCACACCTATGACCTCTGCGGCGAGCACGCCGCGGCCATGACGGCCCCGAAAGGCTGGGAGATCCTGCGTCTGGAGCTGCCGGAGCGCTACGAGCCGGTCCCGGGCCCGGACGACCTGCTCGCGGTCGCCAACGCGCTGCGCCCGCAGCGCACCGCCCGGCCGCTCACGCCCACGGCGTCCTCGGCCGTCCCGCCGCGCGGTCAGGACCAGCAGGAGACCCACGACGACGGCCCCGCCTCCTCCGCCACGTCCGTCACCGATGCCGCCCCGTCCCGGCCGGCCGCATCCCGGCCGACGGCGGACGGCGAGCAGGCTCCGCGCCCCTCGCTGGGCGGCCCGGACGGTCCGGCCCGTCCCGGCCGTGGCGGGCTGCGTGTGATCCGCGGCTCGGAGGAGACCGACTGAGTCCGCGCCCCGCGCGTTCACAGGCGCCTCGGACGTAGGCTGGTCCGTATGACTGAGACCACCGCTGCCACGCCTGACGTCGACCCGCAGTACTCCAACCGCACCACCGTGCCCGGTGCGGACTTCGACTTCGTGGTCCGTGACCTCGCGCTCGCCGAGGCAGGCCGCCACCAGATCCGCCTGGCCGAGCACGAGATGCCGGGCCTGATGGCCCTGCGCGAGGAGTACGGCGAGTCCCAGCCGCTGGCCGGCGCCCGCATTGCCGGCTCCCTGCACATGACCGTGCAGACCGCCGTGCTCATCGAGACCCTGACCGCTCTGGGCGCCGAGGTCCGCTGGGCCTCCTGCAACATCTTCTCCACCCAGGACGAGGCCGCGGCCGCCGTCGTCGTGGGCTCGGGCACCCCCGAGGACCCGCAGGGCGTGCCGGTGTTCGCCTGGAAGAACGAGTCTGTGGAGGACTACTGGTGGACCGCCTCCCAGATCCTGACCTGGCCGGGGGCGGCGGAGGACCCGCAGCTGGGCCCGAACGTGATCCTGGACGACGGCGGCGACGCCACCCTGCTGCTCCACAAGGGCGTGGAGTTCGAGGCCGCCGGTGCCGTGCCGTCCGCCACGGAGGACGATCCGGAGGAGTACCGGATCATCCTCCAGACCCTGCGCCGTCGCCTGGCGGAGGACCCGCAGCACTGGACCCGCACCGCGAAGACGGTCCGCGGCGTGTCCGAGGAGACCACCACCGGTGTGCTGCGCCTGTACCAGCTGGCCCAGGACGGGCGGCTGCTGTTCCCGGCCATCAACGTCAACGACTCGGTCACCAAGTCCAAGTTCGACAACAAGTACGGCATCCGCCACTCCCTGCCGGACGGCATCATGCGGGCCACGGACGTGCTGATCGGCGGAAAGGTGGCCGTGGTCTGCGGCTACGGCGACGTGGGCAAGGGCGCCGCCGAGGCCCTGCGCGGCCAGGGTGCCCGTGTGATCGTCACCGAGATCGACCCGATCTGCGCGCTGCAGGCCGCCATGGACGGCTTCCAGGTGGCCCGCCTCGAGGATGTGGTGTCCGCCGGTGACATCTTCATCACCACCACCGGCGGCAAGGACATCATCATGGCCGAGCACATGACGGCGATGAAGGACAAGGCGATCGTCGGCAACGTGGGCCACTTCGACAACGAGATCGACATGGCCGGCCTCCACCGCCTGCCGAACACGGTCAAGACGGAGATCAAGCCGCAGGTGCACGAGTGGACCTTCGACGCCGGCTCGGACGCTGAGCGTTCGATCATCGTGCTCTCCGAGGGCCGTCTGCTGAACCTGGGCAACGCCACCGGCCACCCGAGCTTCGTGATGTCCGCGTCCTTCACCAACCAGGTGATGGCGCAGATCGAGCTGTTCGGCGGCTCCGCCGGCACCGGCGCCCTGACCGGCGACCACTACGAGAAGCAGGTGTACACCCTGCCGAAGATCCTGGACGAGAAGGTCGCCCGCCTGCACCTGGACGCCCTGGGCGTGGGCCTGACCGAGCTGACCAAGGTCCAGGCCGAGTACCTCGGCGTGGACGTGGCCGGTCCGTACAAGGCCGACCACTACCGCTACTGAGCCCCCGACCCGCTTCCACTTCCCCAGGAGGGATCCCCATGAGCTCCACCGCATCCGGCGGCCGTCGGCCGTTCGGCAAGAAGAAGGGCGAGCAGACCGCCGAGTCCTCCGAGTTCGAGTCCGGCCTGGACTACGGCGCCTTCATCGAGGACGACGCGGACCAGGACCCGAACCGCACCGTGGCCCTGCCGCGGGAGGACCACGACGACGGCTCGGTCGCCTCCGGCGGCGACCGCACCGACCGCTCGGCGTCCGGTGACGAGGAGACCGTGGCCCTGCGGCGGGAGGGCGCCTCCGGCGAGGAGAACGAGACCATGGTGCTGTCCCGTGAGGACCGCGAGGACGGTTCCGGGTGGGCCGACGAGGCGGACCACCAGTCCACGGCGTCCCTGAGCCGCGAGGACATCGACGAGCTGCGCCGTCAGGACACCGCGGACCGCGCCGCCGGCGAGCGTGACGTGGTGGCCACCCGTCCGGTGGCGGCCTCGGCCCCGGTGCCGCCGGAGGGTGGCTCTGGCTACCCGACCGGGGTCATGGACACCGTGGACGAGCGCCGGGACGGCCGTGACGTCCACGCCGAGCGCGACGTCCGTGCCGAGCGCACGGAGCGTCCGTGGGCGACCTCCACTGACCGTGACGAGCCGTACTCGCAGGACCAGCTGGCCGAGCGCGGCGCCTACGACCGCGGGGGCGCGCACGCCCCGATGGCCGTCGCCGGCGCCGGGGGAGTGGCCACCCAGGCGTTTTCCCGCACCCAGCGCGACCCGGACGGCCGTCTGCCCGTCACCGGCCCGCGCATCGCGCAGACCCTGCTGGCGATCCTCGCCCCGATCGTGCTGCTGATCGGCGTGGTCCGCCTGGTGGCCTCGCCGGTGTTCCTGTGGCTGGAGTACCACCGCCCGGGCTTCCCGGAGGACCAGTACGGCTTCTCCCTCCAGGACCGTCTGCACTACGGCTCGGCCGGCCTCGACTTCCTGTTCAACGCCGCCGGCGCCCGCTACCTGCACCAGCTGCAGGCGGACGGAGACCCGGTGTTCACCGAGGCGGAGGTCGCGCACATGGTGGACGTGAAGGTGGTCATGCTGGTCACCATGGCCGTGGGCGTCGTCCTGGCGGTCGTCTGCGCCCTGCTGATCGCCTACCTGGTGAAGAACTCCCCGGGCGGCGTGCGCCGTGCCCTGTTCGCGGGGGCGCTGTGGTTCATCGTGGCGGTGCTGGTGCTCGCCGTGCTCGGCGTCCTCGGCTGGGAGGGCCTGTTCGCCGGCTTCCACCAGCTGTTCTTCGCGGACGGGACGTGGACCTTCGCGGCCAACGACGGTCTGATCCGCCTGTACCCGGGCCAGTTCTGGATCGACGCGGCGATCGCCATCGCCCTGGTCTCGCTGCTGGTCGCCGTGGTCACGCTGATCGTCACGGCCCCGACCCGTCGCCGCCGCGAGGCCGCCTGGGACCGCCGCCTGCAGCTGGAGGCGACCCGCGGCCGCTGGTACCGCGAGGACAACGCGGAGGTCGGCTGACCTTTCGACGCCGTCCACCCGGCGCCGGCCGGCAGCCGGCCCCGCACACGATCAGGCCCCGCACACGATCAGGCCCCGCACCGAGACGATCGGTGCGGGGCCCGCTTCTTTCTGCATCAGGCCCTCTTGCGCGGGCCGTAGAGGGCCTCCACGTCCGCCTTGAAGTCCTCCATCACGGTGCTGCGCTTGAGCTTCATGGACTGGGTCACATGGCCGGAGCCCTCGGACAGCTCGTGGTCCAGGATCACGAACTTGCGGATGGACTCGGCGCGGGAGACGCCCTCGTTGATCCGGTCCACAGCTGCCTGGACGGCGGCACGGACCTGCTCGTCCTGGGCGGCCTCGGACACGCTCATCTCGCCGCGGCCGTTGTCTTTGCACCATTCGGCCAGGGCCTCGGGGTCCAGAGTGATGAGGGCACCCACATAGGGGCGGTTCTCACCCACCACCACCACGTGGTTGACCAGGCGATCGCGGCGCAGCCCCTCTTCCATGGGGGTGGGGTAGACGTTCTTGCCGCCGGCGGTGACGATGAGCTCCTTCTTGCGGCCCACGATGGACAGGTAGCCGTCCTCGTCGAGCGTGCCGAGGTCCCCGGTGAGGAAGTAGCCGTCGTCGTCGAAGCACTCGGCGGTGGCTTCCTCGTTCTCCCAGTAGCCCTTGAACACGATGGGCCCCTTGACGAGCACCTCGGAGTCCTCGGAGATGCGCACGGTGGTGCCGGCCACGGGCAGGCCCACCGTGCCCATGCGCATGGCGGTCGGGATGTTCACGGTGGCCGGTGCGGTGGTCTCGGTGAGGCCGTAGCCCTCCATGATCGGCAGGCCGGCGCCGCGGAAGAAGTGGGCCAGCTCCGGGTCCAGGGCGGAGGCTCCGGACACCGAGTACTCCACAGCCCCGCCGAGCGCCGCGCGCAGCTTGGAGAACACGAGGCGGTCGAACACGGCACGCTTGGCCCTCAGTGCCAGGCGCGGCCCGGCACCCGTGCCGCGTGCGGCGTCCTCTTGGGCCTTCGAATAGGCGATCGCGGTGGCGCGGGCGGCGTCGAAGACCTTCCCCTGCCCGGCGTTCTTGGCCTTGGTGGCCACACCGGCCTCCAGCTTCTCGAACACGCGCGGAACGGCCAGTAGCCAGTTCGGGCGGAAGGAAGCCAGGTCCCGGGTGAGCGTGCCCATGGAGGGGGTGTGGGCGATCTGGATGCGGCCGACGAGGCAGATGACCTGCACGGCGTGGGCCAGCACATGGGCCAACGGCAGGAACATCAGTGTGCGGGAATTGTGCCCGGACTCCTTCCAGGCCACGACCTCGTAGGCGAACGCGAGCACGTTCAGGCCTCCCGCCGCGAAGTTGCGGTGGGTGATCATGGCGCCCTTGGGCTTGCCGGTGGTCCCGGAGGTGTAGACCAGCGAGGCGACGTCGTCCAGGTCCGCGGTGGAACGGGCGGCCTCCAGGGTCGCCTCGTCCACGTCCGTGCCGCCGGCGGCGAGTTCGTGCAGTCCGGTGCCGGACAGCTGGAAGGTGGAGACCTCCAGGCCGCCGTCGTGGGCAGCGCGCTGGGCGGTCTTCTCGTGCGAGGCGCTGCCGCAGGCGACCAGCGTGGTCCCGGAGTCGGAGAGGATGTGCTCGACCTGGTGCGCGGAGGAGGTCTCGTAGATCGGTACGGAGATCGCTCCGGCGAACCAGATCGCCTGGTCCAGGACGGCCCACTCGTAGCTGGTGGGGGCGAAGATCGCCACACGGTCGCCCGGCTCCACACCTTGGGCGATGAGGCCGCGGGCGACGCTGCGTACCTGGTCCAAGAAGGCGGAGAAGCTCACGTCCAGCCAGCCGCCGGCGCCGTTGCGCACCGCGTACACGGGGGCGTGGGGGGCCTCTGCCTGGGAGGACAGGACGAGGTCCGTGATGTTGCTGTCCTCCGGCAGGTCGGCGGCGAGGGCAGTCGAGGTCTCGGTCAGGCTAGTGGGCTTCTGCACAGGTACAGAGCCTACAGACACCCGGAGCGATCTGCGTAGCAGGGACGGCCCCGGAGGGGCTCAGATCCAGCTGGCGAACCACATGCGCCAGCGCCAGTGCTCGTAGGGGAGGACCTCGCCGGTCCAGAGGGGCAGGAAGAACACGGAAACGGCGAGCACCAGGAGTGTGTACGCGAGGATGAGCAGGGCGCCGCCCCGCTGCCCGAGCCGGCCGCCGGGACGCAGCAGCACAGACAGCATCAGGACCACCATGAGCACCAGGAACGGCTCGTAGGCCACCGTGTAGAAGAAGAACATGGTGCGCTCCGGCCACAGGAACCAGACCACCTGGCCGGCGAGATACGCCCCCAGCAGGGCGCCGGCGCGCCAGTCCCGCCGCGCGATCCAGAGCCACAGGCTCACCAGCACGGCCGCCAGACCGGACCACCAGAGGAGGGGGTTGGCGATGTCCGTGATGGCGGAGGAGCACGTGACGTCCATGCCGATGCAGGGCCCCTCGCCCGGATCGCCGCCTTCGTAGAAGTAGCTGACGGGCCGTCCCATGAAGGGCCACGTCCAGGGGCTGGAGGCGTAGTCGTGGGGGCTGGTGAGGCCCTCGTGGAAGTTGGTGGATTCCTGGTGGTAGTGGATGAGCGAGCGCAGCGCGTCCGGTAGCAGGTGCTCCCACCAGGCGCTCGGGGGGTTCTCTGCGCCCCACTGACGGTAGTAGCCGTCCGTGCTGAGGAACCACCCGGTCCAGGACGCCAGGTAGACGGCCAGGCCGCCGCCCACCACCGCGAGGAATGCACCCAGGCCGTCGTGGGTGACGCCGGCGCGCAGCCAGTGGCGGATGCCGGCGGTGCGGCGGGCCTCCATGTCCCAGAGCACCGTCATCAGACCGAACACGGCCATGAACGCCAGGCCGGAGAGCTTCACAGCGCAGCCGGCGCCGAGCAGCAGGCCGGCCGCCAGCCGCCACGGACGCCAGCCTAGCAGCGGGCCGGAGGCGAGGAGCCGTCGTCGGCGAGCATGGTCCCCCGCCGCGCCGAGCGAGGAGGCGAGGCGGCGCGCCAGCTGTGCCCGGCCGTCGTCGCGGTCCTTGAGCAGGGCCCAGAAGGCGGCGACCACGAAGAAGGAGAGGAAGATGTCCAGCAGCCCGATGCGGGACAGGATCAGGTGGTGGCCCTCGGTGGCCAGCAGGACGCCGGCCAGCGCGCCCAGGGTGAGCGAACGGAACAGGCGGCGGCCGATCAGCACCGTCAGCAGCACGGAGAGCGTGCCGGCCAGGGCTGCGGCCGAGCGCCAGCCGTAGCCGTTGTCCAGGCCGAACACCAGCATGCCGAGGCCGATCAGCCACTTGCCCAGCGGCGGGTGCACCACATAGGCCGGGTCCGGGTCCGGGGTGGCGGTGCCCTCGGCGAAGGCGTCGTTCACGTCGTCCGGCCAGGAGCGCTCATAGCCGAAGTGGAGCAGGGACCAGGCGTCCTTGGGGTAGTAGGTCTCGTCGAAGACCAGCCGGTCCGGGAAGTCCAGGGCCGTGAACCGCATGACGCCCGCCGCCAGCGCGATGAGCAGCGGGACGATCCAGTCCCATCTCGTCATCGCCGCCGTCCGCACGTCGAGGCGGGCGCGCAGCGCTGCCTCGGAGAACGGGTCGCCGGCGCGCGCGCCGGTCAGGGCACGGGAGGGCGGGGCGACGGAGGTTCGGGGCACCCTGCCATGCTACGGGGCCGGGTCGGTGTGGCGGCTAGAGTGCGGCGCAGACAGTGTTGGACGACGACGGCACGCGCCTGTGCCTGCCACGACGCCGTGGGTGCAGGCCGGCCCTGCCGGCGACAGGGGAGGAACACGCATGACCGGACAGCTGATCCTCGCGGCCACGCCGATCGGGAACCTCGGCGACGCCACCGACCGGCTGCGCGAGGTGCTCGCCACCGCGGACGTGGTGGCGGCGGAGGACACCCGCATGGCCCGGCAGCTGTGCCGGAAGCTCGGCGTGACGCCGGCCGGGCGGCTCATGGCGCACCACGAGCACAACGAGGCCGCCTCCGCCCAGGGGCTGCTGGCTCTGGTGCGGGACGGGGCCACCGTGGCCGTGGTGACCGACGCCGGCATGCCGACCGTCTCCGATCCGGGCCACCGGCTGGTGGCCGCCGCCGCGGCCGAGGGGCTGGCCGTGACCTGCGCGCCGGGGGCCAGCGCCGTGACGACGGCGCTGGCCCTGTCCGGGCTCCCGACGGACCGCTTCGCCTTCGACGGCTTCGTCCCGCGCAAGGCGGGGGAGCGGACCCGCGCCTTCGAGCAGATCCGCACCGAGCAGCGGACCGTGGTGTTCTTCGAGTCCCCGCAGCGGATCACGGCGGCGCTGGAGTCCCTCGTGGAGGTGCTCGGAGCGGACCGCCCCGCGTGCGTGGCCCGCGAGTTGACGAAGCTGCACGAGCAGATCGTCCGCGGCACCGTCGGCGAGCTGCTGGCCTGGGCCCGTGAGCGTCAGGCGGGCGAGGGCATCCGCGGTGAGATCGTCCTCGTCGTCGGCCCCGGCGGCGAGGCGGAGGCGACGAGCCTGCAGGAGCTGGTGGCCGTCGTCGAGCAGAGGGTTGCCGACGGCGAGCGGATGAAGCAGGCCGCCGCCGAGGTGGCGGCCGCCCACGGCGTGCGCAAGAACGAGCTGTACGACGCGGTGCTGGCGGCCCGGAAAGGCTGATCCGGTCCCCGCGGCGTCGGGTGTGCCCGAGCGTCGGACAGCCGTGGGGCACAGGCCCTGTCGGTCAGTAGGATGCGCGGTAGAGGCCCCGGAGGGAGCGGGCGCAGGGAATGAGCCCGGCCCGGCCCACCGTTGGAGCTGACAGGCAAGCGGCCGCCGCGGCAGGCGAGCCGACGACCCCGTGTGAGAGAGGTGCACCATGACCGTGACCGCCGAACGTGAGAAGGCCCTGCTGGAGTCCGTCCCGAAGGGCCTGCTGATCGACGGAGAGTGGCGTGAGGCCTCCTCCGGCACGACCTTCGACGTGAAGGACCCGGCCACCGGCGAGGTCCTCGCCTCCCTGCAGGACGGCGGCTCGGACGACGCGATGGCCGCCTTCGACGCCGCCTGCGCCGCACAGAAGGACTGGGCCCGCACCCCGGCCAAGGAACGGGCGGACATCCTGCGCCGCGCCTACGACATGATCAACGAGCGCGCCGAGGACTTCGCGCTGCTGATGACCCTCGAGATGGGCAAGCCCCTGGCCGAGGCCCGCGGCGAGGTCACCTACGGCAACGGGTTCCTGCGCTGGTTCTCCGAGGAGGCCGTGCGCCACTACGGCCGTACCGTGAACGGCCCCGAGGGCACCCTGAAGATGCAGGTGAACCACAAGCCGGTCGGTCCCTGCCTGCTGATCACCCCCTGGAACTTCCCGCTGGCCATGGCCACCCGCAAGGTCGGCCCCGCCGTCGCCGCCGGCTGCACCATGGTGCTCAAGGCCGCCAAGCTCACCCCGCTGACCACCCAGCTGTTCGCGCAGGTCATGCAGGAGGCCGGCCTGCCCAAGGGCGTGCTCAACGTGGTCTCCGGCTCCTCCGCCTCCGCGATCTCCGGCCCCATCCTCGAGGACCCGCGCCTGCGCAAGGTCTCCTTCACCGGCTCCACCCCGGTGGGCGTGAAGCTGATGCAGGACGCCGCCAAGAACGTGCTGCGCACCTCCATGGAGCTCGGCGGCAACGCCCCGCTGATCGTGTTCGAGGACGCCGACCTCGACGCCGCGGTGGAGGGCGCCTTCGCCGCCAAGATGCGCAACATGGGCGAGGCCTGCACCGCCGCCAACCGCTTCCTCGTCCACGAGGACGTGGCCGAGGAGTTCACGAAGAAGTTCGTGGCCAGGCTCGAGGCCCTCAAGCCGCTGCGCGGCACAGACCCGGACTCCACCCTCGGCCCGATCGTGGACGAGGGCGCCCGCGATGACATCCACGCGCTCGTCACCGAGGCCGTGGAAGCCGGCGGCGAGGTGCTCACCGGCGGCGACAAGGTCGAGGGCCCGGGCTACTTCTACCAGCCCACCGCACTCAAGGTGGACAAGGGCAACCCGATCCTGAAGCAGGAGATCTTCGGCCCCGTGGCCCCGATCGTCACCTTCTCCACCGAGGAGGAGGCCATCGAGATGGCCAACGACACCGAGTACGGCCTGGCGTCCTACATCTTCTCCAAGGACTACACCCGCATGTACCGGGTCTCCGAGCAGATCGAGTTCGGCCTGGTGGGCTACAACGCCGGCGTGATCTCCAACCCGGCGGCCCCGTTCGGCGGCGTCAAGCAGTCCGGCCTCGGCCGCGAGGGCGGCGCCGAGGGCATCGAGGAGTACACGACCGTCCAGTACATCGGCATCGCCGACCCGTACGCGGGCAAGTGATGCGCTGACCGGCTGCGCTGGTGCGCCGACCCGCCGCACAGCAACCGAGACCACGGCCCCCGGAGGAGACTCCGGGGGCCGTGGCCGTCCTAGAGTGGGCCGCATGCCCACTGAACTGAGCCCCGACCACGCCGAGCCGCCCTCGGTCCCCGAGGCCTACCTGCCCCGGCAGGCCGAAGCCCCGGCCGGCGACGGTCCCCGCCGCGACGAGAAGGACGAGAAGACGGGCCGGAAGCGCCGCCTCGAGTATCCACCCGCCCCGGAGCCGCTGCCGGTGCCCGTGGTGGACAACCACACCCACCTGGACTTCCGCGACGGCCTGGTGACCGTCACGCCGTCGCAGGCGATGGACGCGGCCGAGGCCGTGGGCGTCCGCGGCGCCGTGCAGGTGGGCTGCGATGTGGAGTCTGCCCGCTTCACCGTCGAGTCCATCGAGGCGGACCCGCGGCTGCTCGGCGCCGTGGCCATCCACCCCAACGACGCCGCACGGCACGCCGAACGCGGGTCCCTGGACGAGGCGCTCGCCGAGATCGAACGCCTCGCGGCCCATCCGCGGGTCCGCGCCGTGGGGGAGACCGGCCTGGACTACTTCCGCACACGCGATGAGGCCGGTCATGCCGTCCAACAGGAGTCCTTCCGCTGGCACATCCGGCTCGCCCGCACCCTGGGCAAGGCACTGCAGATCCATGACCGCGACGCCCACGACGACGTCGTCCGCATCCTGCTGGAGGAGCAGGGCGCAGGAGGGCTCCCGGAGAAGGTCGTGTTCCACTGCTTCTCCGGTGGGGTCGACCTGGCACGCATCTGCAACGAACACGGCTGGCACATGTCCTTCGCCGGCCCGGTGACGTTCAAGGCCAACGACGCCCTGCGCGAAGCCCTCCTCGAGGCCCGCGAGGACCTGCTGCTTGTCGAGACCGACGCACCCTTCCTGACGCCGCACCCGTACCGGGGGCGCCCCAACGCCCCCTACCTGGTGCCGTACACCCTGCGGCACATGGCGCAGGTGCGCGGGACGGACGTGGACGACCTCGCCCGTGCGATCGACGCGAACACGACGGCGGTGTACGGAGAGTTCTGACGGGCCGGGGTCCGTCCGGCGCACCGGTCGAGGGCCCTGGGACGTTCCGCCCAGGGCCCTCGGTGCTTCCGTCACCGGCCGGGCATCAGTCCCTCTTCCGCTCCTTCTTCGCCTCGTCCATCGCCTCGACGACGGCACCGGCCGCCGCCGAGACCGCGGCGGGATCCGTGGGGGCCGGGCTGGTGGACGGCGCGTAGCGGGCCCACTGGACCGCGGACCGGACGGTGTCCATCTCCTCCTGGCGCTCCGGCACGAGGGCCACCCACGCGGCGGCCGCCTCGGCCTCGGCCTGGGAGGGGCCCTGCCGGACCTTCGAACGGGCTGCGGTGTCCCGCACCTCGGCCCAGGCGGCCAGCACGCGGGCACGCGCCTGGTCCTCGCCCTCCCACGGGCCCTCCAGACGACGCCGCCGACGGCGCCTGCGCCACCACGCAGGCCCGAAGACCGCCGCGGCGACCACGGCCATGAGCAGGAGGACGCCGAGCACGATGCCGACCACACGGAACACGTCGGCGGCCGAGACACCGGGCTTCTGCGGCTCGTCCCCGGCCTGCTCGGTGGACTCCGGCGACGCGGTCGGGCTCGCAGCCTCGGTGGGCGAGGGAGAGGCCGATGTGGAGGCCGAGGGCAAGATCTCGGTCGGGCTCGGCGAGGCCGGTTCGGAGGCAGACGGCGAGGCGGACTCGGACGGCAGGGCGCCGGCACCGGCACCGGCCTCCGGGTCGGTGTAGTCCGGGGCATCGGCCACGCCGGAGGTCGGCTCGAAGGCGATCCAGCCGACTCCGTCGAAGTAGACCTCCGGCCACGCGTGGGCCCGGTTCGAGGGGATGTCGGTGGGTTCACCGGCCTGACCGGTCTCCGGGGCGTAGCCGATGACGATGCGGGTCTGCAGCCCCTGCGACTCCGCCATCAGGGCGAAGGCCGAGGCGAAGTGCACGCAGTAGCCGGTGCGCTTCTGGAGGAACTGCTCCGTCATGGACAGCCCGGAGCCGTCGTAGTCGTCGTCGACGGGGGCCGTGGTGGAGTAGTCGAACTCGTCCGAACGCAGCCAGGCCTGCAGGGCGTTGGCCTTCTCCCAGTCGGAGGCGCCGCCGCCCATGACCTCCTCGGCCTGGCGGGCGAGCTCGGAGTCCTGGAGCTGGGCACGCTCGTCCGCGCTCATGCGGTCCCGGTCCGGCCCCTCCTGGTCTGTGCCTGCCGCCTGCTCAAGGTGGGTGGGCATGTCCTCGGGGGAGGCCGCGATCGCCGAGTCGATCAGCGTGAGGCCGCCGGACAGACGGGTCGGCGTCGGCCGCGCGATGACGGTGTCTTGCAGCAGCGGCACCCAGTCGTCCTCGGCCGCCGGAACACGCTGGGCGCCGTTCGGCACGGGGATCCAGTCGGGGGAGAACCGGTCCAACGTCACGGTCACCTGTTCCGTGGTCTGCGGCAGCCCGGGCTGCGGGAAGGCGATCTCCTGGCGGGCGAAGGGGGCGTTGTCATCCGGACGGCGCAGGTGCCACGTGTCCGCCATGATGTCCTCCACCACGCCGGTGCGCAGGTACCGGCCGGTCCCGTCCTCGGTGGTGAGGGAGATGCCCGTGGGGCCGGGGGTGCGGCGCAGGTCCTCGCCGAGGTTCACCTCGGTGTTCAGCTGGGGGCCGGAGCTCTGGCCGGACGTCCACCGCTGGCCCTCCGGAAGCAGGCCGGAGGTCAGCTGCGGCAGGGTCGCCGCGGCGACCAGCAGGGCCAGAAGGGCCGCCGCGGCGGTGCCCGCCGAGCCCAGGGCGCTGCGGACGCGCCGGGTCGGGTGCGCCAGCCACATCAGCCCCATCCAGGCGGCGGCGGCCAGCAGCATCGCCGGCAGCGGAGTCACTCCCGCGGTCACCACCGCGCCGATGACGACCAGGGTCAGCGCCGGTGCGCCGGCGAGGGTGGGCTGGTCCAGGGAGCGGGCGAGCAGCAGTGTCAGCGCGAGCGCGAGCAGCAGCACCGCGCAGGTGCTGGCGACTGCGCCTGCGGATGCGGTGATGGGCGGGGTCTCCTGCGCGATCGTCCGGCCCAGGAGGGAGATCTCCTCCTGCAGGGCTCCGAACGTCTGTCCGGTCGGGAGGGCGCCGAGCAGCAGGGTCTCGGACCAGCCGATGCGCAGCCAGAAGACTGCGGCGACCACGGCACCGGCCAGCACGCCCAGCAGCCCTGCGGTGTCGCCGGAGGCGTCACGGTGTTCGAACCAGGCGGTCACCGGCGTCCAGGCGACGGCAAAGGCGATGCACGGCAGGAACGCGGCCCAGAACCAGGGTCCGGCGAAGAGGGCGTCCGCGGCCTGCGCCGCGGCACCGATCAGGACCAGGGACAGCAGTGCGACCGCGGCGCAGCCGAGCAGGGCACGGGGGAACGTCGGGGGCGCGTCGGCGGCCGACGCGTCGTCCTGGACCGGGGCGGAGACGGTGGGTGCGGCGGACATCATCGGTCTCCTCCCGTGCTCGTCAGGACGTTCCAGCCGGCAGAGCGCCAGCGGTCTGCCTCGGCGGCCGCGGCCTCGGTCACCAGCACCACGGCTCCGCGCTGCGCAGGCGCCGCAGGAGGATGCGGCGTCGAGGCGCCGACGACGGCCACGAGCATCACGGCCGCACCGTCGATGGCGTCGCGGCGCAGTGACCAGGGCGCCCCTTCACGGTCCGCACCGTACATGTCGGTCCAGGCCGAGGCGGGGTCGAAGCGGTCGCCGGTGTGGTCCACCACGTCCACGTCCAGGTCCGTCTGGGACCGCAGGGAGTTCTCGACGGCGGCGGCGGTGGCCACGACGGCCTCCAGGGCATCGTCCGTGCTCACCTCGTGGCCGGACGGGGACACGTGCCTCTGCGGCTCACCCGAGCCGAGGGTGCGGTCCACGAGCAGCTGGACCGGCGCCCGGTCCTCGGGCTCCTCGGCGCGCACCATGAGCTGGCCGGCGCGTGCGGTGGCGCCCCAGTGCACGCGGTGCAGGGCGTCGCCGGCCGTGTGCTCGCGCAGCCCGACGTCGTCCGGGCGCTGGGTGCGTCGATACCCGATGGCGCGCGCCACCTGGGCCATCAGCACCCGGTCCAGGTTCGCCGGGAGAGGCCTGCGGCGCGGGCCCACTGGCAGCTCGGCCTCCTGGGGGACGGCGATCCGCTGACGTGCGCTCCACAGGCCGAACGGTCCGGTGACGCGGCAGCGGACGGCGTCCAGCTCGTAGCGACCTCGCCAGTGGGGGAACAGGGAGAGCGCCGAGCCGCGCAACGGGGTCCACCCGCCGGCCCGGGCGGAGCGCCACAGACGGCGGAGGCGTCGAGACCGAGGCGAGGGGCCGTCGTCGGGACGCAGGGACTCGGGGAGGTACACCTCGAGGCCGGCGCCGCCGGACAGGGAGTCAGCGCGCGTGTGCACGGTGAGGTCCAGGGGCTCGAGCCGTTCGTGCAGTCCGTGCAGGCTGTCCGTGCGCGGAGCGGCCAGACCGATCCAGGAGCGCTCCCAGGCGCGACGGGTGAGGACGAGCTCGACGAGTGTCAGGACCAGGGCGGCCAGCACGAGGATCAGCAGGAACAGGCCCACCGCGATCGCCTCACGTCGGCCCAGTACCGGGCCGAGCGCCAGGAGCACGACGCCGAGGATCATGAGCCCCACGGCGTCGGCACGGGGACGGAACCGGGGCAGCCGGGTCAGCGGCGCGCTCATCGGGCGGCTCGAGCCTCGGCGCGGGAGGCGAAGGGGGCCTGGACCTGGGAGAGGACCTCGTCCACGATGCGGCGCGCCTGCGGCGAGGTGGTGTCATGGCGGACGGGTCCGTCCAGCAGCAGGCGGTGGGCCAGGACCACATGGGCCACGGCGCGCACGTCGTCCGGGACCACGTAGTCGCGGCCGCTCAGTGCGGCTTCGGCGCGGGCGGCCGACATCCACTGCACCAGCGCGCGCGGGCTCGCGCCCACGCGCACGTCGGCGTGCCGGCGGGTGGCCTGGCCGAGCGCCACGAGGTAGCGGCGCACCGGCTCGCCGACGGCGACCAGGGAGGTGGCGGCGATCAGGCTGCGGGCGGTGTCCACATCCATGACGGGCTCGACGTCGTCCTGGACCGCCGCGTCGGGGCGGTCCGGGTCATGGGTGTGGTGGGCCAGCATCAGGACCTCGGCGTCCGTGTCCGGGTAACCCATGGAGATGCGGGCCATGAAGCGGTCCCGCTGGGCCTCCGGCAGCGGGTACGTGCCCTGCGAGTCGGAGGGGTTCTGGGTGGCGACCACCATGAACGGGTCCGGCAGGCGGTGCGTGGTGCCGTCCACGGACACCCGGTGCTCCTCCATGGCCTCCAGGAGGGCCGCCTGCGTCTTGGCCGAGGCACGGTTGATCTCGTCCGCGATCACGAGGTGGGCGAACACCGGGCCGGGGCGGAACTGGAAGTCGTGGCGCTCCTGGTGGAACACGGAGACGCCCGTGATGTCCGCCGGCAGCAGGTCCGGGGTGAACTGGATGCGGTTCACATCGCCGCCGAGGGCGCCGGCCAGGGTCCGGGCGAGCAGGGTCTTGCCGACGCCGGGCACGTCCTCCACCAGCAGGTGGCCGCCGGCCAGCTGTACCAGGACCGCGGTCCGGACGGCCTCGGGCTTGCCTTCGACCACCTCCTGGATCCTCGCGATGAGGGCGTCGGTGAGCTCGGTGAAGGCGGGAGTGCCAGGGCGCATGGACGTGAACTCCTGTCAGGCGGGGCCGGGGAGGTGACCGCCCGCGGGATGCGCACGGCCTCTGTTCCGGCCAGCCTACGCCCCGTGATGTGGAACAGTTCGGACGGTGCGGTTCGTCACCGATCCTTGATCTGCCGTGACCAAGTCGTTATCGTCGATCCCGTTCATCTCGTGATAGGTCCCTACGTCGGCGTGATCCGCCGCAGCTGCACGGCTGAGATGCCGTGGCCAGTGTGTGACTGTCCGAGTCCCCTTGAGGAGAGAAGGCTTCATGCTGTCTGCCCCGAATCTGCGTTCGACCCGTCCCGGCCGTCTGGCCGCCGTCGCTGCGATCGCCGCCCTCGGCCTGACCGGATGCGCCGGTCAGGACGATGCCGCCCAGGCGAAGCAGGAAGACGTGACCCTGGAGCGCGTGGCCCAGGTGGAGAAGGACGAGGCGGACAAGGGCGGGGACGTCGAGCGTCAGGCCGAGGAGTCGGAGAAGGCCCGGAAGGCTGAGAAGAAGGCCGCCGAGCAGTCGGAGAAGGCCGAGGAGGCCGAGAAGAAGGCCGCCGAGCGCCGCGCTGCTGCCGAGAAGGCTGAGCAGGCCGAGAAGAAGAAGGCCGTCGAGCGCCGAGCCGCCGAGCAGGAGGCTGGGAAGAAGGCCGCCGAGCGCGAGGCCATGGAGAAGGCCTGGGCCGAGAAGGCAGCCGAGCGCCGCGCCGCCGAGCAGAAGGCCGCCGAGCAGGAGGCCGCGCAGCAGGAGGCCGCGGAGGAGGCCTGGGCGAAGAAGGTTGCCGAGCGTGAGGCCGCGGAGAAGGCGTGGGCCGAGAAGGTTGCCCAGCAGCGCGCCGCTGAGGAGAAGGCCGCGCAGCAGAAGGCCGCCGAGGAGGCTGCCGAACAGAAGGCTGCCGAGGAGGCCAAGGCGAAGCAGGCCGCCGAGCAGAAGGCTGCAGAGCAGGCCGCCCAGCAGAGCGTCGCCACCGAGCGCGTCGCCGTCGAGCGCACCGCCTCCACCACGTCTGACGACTCCGTGTGGGACCGCCTGGCGCAGTGCGAGTCCGGCGGCAACTGGTCCATCAGCACCGGCAACGGCTTCTACGGAGGCATCCAGTTCAAGCAGGACGTGTGGGTCGCCAACGGCGGCACCCAGTACGCCCCGATGCCGCACATGGCCACCCGTGAGCAGCAGATCATCATGGGCAAGAAGATCCAGGCCATGTCCGGCTGGGGCGCGTGGCCCAGCTGCGCGGCCCAGCTGGGTCTGTCCTGACCCGACGTGCGCATGACGCCGCGGCCCGGTCCCTCCACAGGGGCCGGGCCGCGGCGCGTCTGCGGTCGATAGACTCGTGACCATGCCCGACCACGCCGACGACACCTCCGCCGCGCCCGGAGTCGCTCCGCTGCTCAGCGCCGCGGACATCCGGCGCATCGCCGCGGAGCTGGACCTGCGCCCCACCAAGTCCTGGGGGCAGAACTTCGTGATCGACCCGAACACCATCCGCCGCATCGTCGCCGCCGCCGAGCTCGCCGAAGACGAGCACGTCCTCGAGGTCGGCCCGGGACTGGGATCGCTCACCCTCGGCCTCATGGACGCCGCGGCCGCCGTGACCGCCGTGGAGATCGACCCGACGACGGCCGCCCGCCTCCCCGCGACCGCCTCCGCGATGCGTGCGGGCGCCTCCGAACGCCTCGCCGTCCTCCACGGCGATGCGATGACGGTGACGCCCGAAGAGGTCGACGCGGTCCGACCGGCTGCGGCGCAGAGCGGCCCGACCGCGCTCGTGGCGAACCTGCCGTACAACGTGGCCGTGCCCGTGCTCCTGCATGTGCTCGAGCACTTCCCGGACATCCGCCACGGGCTCGTCATGGTGCAGGAGGAGGTGGCCGACCGGCTCGCCGCCGGACCCGGCTCGAAGGTCTATGGGGTGCCGTCGGCCAAGGCCGCCTGGTACGGCCCCGTGCACAAGGTCGGCACCATCGGCACCCAGGTGTTCTGGCCGACGCCCCGCATCCACTCCGGACTCGTCGCCTTCGAGCGTGCCGCGCAGCCGCCGGTGGCCGGCGTCGAGCGTGAGGACGTGTTCGCAGTGGTGGACGCGGCCTTCGCCCAGCGCCGCAAGACCCTGCGCGCCGCCCTGTCCGGCTGGGCGGGCGGCGCTTCCGCCGCGGAGGACGCGCTGCGCACCGCCGGCGTCGAGCCCCAGACCCGCGGTGAGACCCTCCGCATCGCGGACTTCGCCCGCATCGCCGCGGCCCGTGGTGCCCGGGTGACTGAGGAGACCGCATGAACACGCACGCGCGCCATGATGTCCACGGCGACGTCGCCCGCCGCCACGTCACCGCCACCGCGCCGGGCAAGGTCAACGTCTCACTCCGGGTCGGCCCGCTGCGCCCGGACGGCTACCACGACGTCGCCAGCGTGTACCTGGCCGTGTCCCTGACGGAGACCGTCACCGCGGTGGCCAGGGACGACGGCCGCATCACCGTGGGGCCCTGCCCTCGCCACGTGAGCCTCGTGGACGCCCACGATGTCCCGTGGGACGAGTCCAACCTCGCCCACCGTGCCGCCGTGCTGCTGCGCGAGCGCATGGGGCTGGACCCCGAGACCCACGGCGTGGACCTCCAGGTGGCCAAGCAGGTCCCCGTCGCCGGCGGCATGGGCGGGGGGTCGGCCGACGCCGCGGCGGCGCTCGTGGCCTGCTCCGCCCTCTGGGACACCGGACTGACCCGCTCGGGACTCGCCGAGCTCGCCGCGGAGCTCGGCGCGGACGTCCCCTTCTCCGTGGTCGGAGGAGCCGCGGTCGGTCTGGGCACCGGCACCGACCTGACCCCCGTGGCAGCCCGGAATCCCGTGCATCTCGTGGTGGTCCCGGCGGACGGCGGACTCTCGACGCCGGTGGTGTTCGAAGCCCTCGACCGCCTCCGGGCCGAGGGCACCCTGGACTCTCCTGGGGGCGTAGAGGTGAACCAGGACGTGGTCCGCGCCCTGGCCCTCGCCGACCCGCTGGCGCTTGCCCTGGCCATGGACAACGACCTGCAGACGCCGGCCGTCTCCCTGTTCCCGGAGCTGTCCGATGTCCTCGACCTCGGCCTGGACGAGGGGGCGCTGCGCGGCATGGTCTCCGGCTCCGGTCCCACGCTGCTGTTCGTGGCCCGGGACGAGCAGGAGGCCGAACGCCTGGCGACCGCGGTGAAGGAACGGACCGGCATCGAGGCGATCCCGGTCCACGGCCCCGTCCACGGTGCCGGCCTGCTCTGACCGGCGCGCCACACGGGCCGGCTCCGGCCCCTCTGACGACTCCCTGACCCCACCCGGCGTCCGGCACGGACGCGGAAGGACTGACACCACCGCTCATGGCACATCTGCTCGGCGCTGAGAACATCGGCATCTCCTTCGGCACCCGCACCGTCCTCGAGGGTCTCTCCCTCGGCGTGGACGAGGGCGACCGCATCGGACTGGTCGGCCGCAACGGAGACGGCAAGTCCACCCTCATGCGGATCATGGCCGGCCTGCAGACCCCGGACTCCGGCCGTGTCACCCGGCGCGGCGGCGTGCGTGTGGGCGTGCTGGACCAGCGTGACGACCTCGACCCCGCCCACACCGTCAAGCAGGCCGTCGTCGGGGAGGTGGACGACCACGTCTGGGCCTCGGACGCCAAGGTCCGCGACGTCTTCGACGGTCTCCTGTCCGGCCTGGACCTCGAGCGGACGGTGGAGGGGCTCTCCGGCGGACAGCGGCGCCGCGTGGCCCTGGCCGCACTGCTCGCGGACGACCATGACGTCCTCTTCCTGGACGAGCCCACCAACCACCTGGACGTGGAGGGCGTCGCGTGGCTCGCCCAGCATCTGAAGGGCCGCTGGCGCCCCACCGACGGCGCCCTCGTGGTGGTGACCCACGACCGTTGGTTCCTGGACACCGTCTGCACCCGCACCTGGGAGGTCCACGACGCCACGGTGGACCCGTTCGACGGCGGCTACGCGGCGTGGATCCTCGCCCGTGCCGAGCGTGCCCGCCAGGCGGCCGTGGCCGAGCAGAAGCGGCAGCAGCTGATGAAGAAGGAGCTCGCCTGGCTCCGCCGCGGTGCTCCGGCGCGCACCTCGAAGCCGAAGTTCCGCATCGAGGCGGCCAACGCGATCATCGCGGACGTCCCCGAACCCCGGGACTCGGTGTCCTTGGCCAGGATGGCCACCGCCCGACTCGGCAAGGACGTCCTGGACCTCGAGGACGTCTGCCTGGCCCTCGGCGCCAAGACCGTCCTGGACCACGTCACCCTGCGCCTGGCCCCGGGCGAACGCCTCGGCATCGTGGGCGTCAACGGTGCCGGAAAGTCGACCCTGCTCAAGCTGCTGGACGGCCGTGTCCAGCCTGACGCCGGCCGTGTCAAGCGGGGCAAGACCGTGGTCACGGCGACGCTCACCCAGGACGTGCAGGAGCTGGACGAGGTCGCGCACCTGCGCGTGGCCGAAGTCATGGCCCGTGAGGGCTCGAGCTTCCGGGTGGGAGAGAAGGAGATGTCCTCGGGCCAGCTTCTCGAGCAGCTCGGCTTCGGCACGGACCGTCAGTGGACACCGGTCGCCGAGCTCTCCGGCGGCGAGCGACGCCGGCTGCAGCTGCTCCGCCTCCTGGTGGGAGAGCCCAACGTCCTGCTCCTCGACGAGCCGACCAACGACCTGGACACGGACACCCTCGCCGCCGTCGAGGACCTGCTGGACGGTTGGCCGGGCACGCTGATCGTGGTCTCCCACGACCGCTATCTGCTCGAGCGCGTGACGGACCACCAGGTCGCCCTGCTCGGCGACGGCAAGGTGAGGGGCCTGCCCGGGGGAGTGGACCAGTACCTCGAGCTGCGCTCTGCGATGCCGGCATCCGGATCCGCCGTCGAGGCCAGTGCGCGGGCCGACGGGCCGGTGTCGGCGGCCGCAGGAGCCGGATCGGCCGACGGGGCGGCTCCTGCGGGACCGACAGCCGCCGAACGCAGGCAGGCGCGCAAGGACATGGCCCGCCTGGAGCGGCAGCAGGAGAAGCTGAGGGAGCGCGCCGCCGGCCTGGAGGCACGGCTGGCCGAGCTCAGCGACGCGCAGCGCTTCGGCGAGCTCGGACCGGTCGACGCCGAGCTCCAGCAGGTGAACGCCGAGCTGGAGGCGGCGGAGGAACAGTGGCTCCTCGCTGCCGAGCTGGCGGAGTGATCCTGTCCATGTCAGCGTTCTCACATGCGTATGTGATGAGCTCCTCGGTGCCGAACGTCTAGCCTGGACCGCCTGGGTCTGCTTACCATTCACGGCATAGGAAATGCTCAGGATCCTGGCCGCAGGAGCCTGACCGTCGGGCCGCCCTTCGTCGACTCCGACGTCCGCGGACCGCAAGCAAGAGGGAGAACGTGGCAACCACCTTGAAGACATCGGCAGCGCATGCCCGGCCTGCACGGCCGCCCCGGCCCCAGGGAGAACGACTGCTCGGTGCCTCCTGGCATCAAGGGATCCCGCGACTGCTCGTCCTGGTGGACAGCGTGCTCATCCTGCTCAGCATGCTCATGGCAGAGTTCCTCCGATTCGGGGGGCTCGGCGCCCGCATCGTCGGTATGGATGTGTTGAACTACACCGCCCTCACGGTGTTCCTCGCCGCCGGGTGGGTCGTCACCCTCGCCATCGTCGGTTCGCGCGACATCAAGGTCTTCGGTGTGGGCGCGGAGGAGTACAAGCGGGTCCTCAAGGGGACTCTCTACTTCTTCGGCGCCGTCGCCATCGTCTCCTATGTGACCCGTACGGATACCGCCCGCGGCTACGTGGCCGTCGCCCTGCCGGTCGGCCTGCTTGCCGTGCTGCTGGGCCGCTTCGCTGTCCGCACCTGGGTCGCGCGCCAGCGCGCGAAGGGCCGCTACCGCCGCCGCATGCTCCTGGTCGGCGGTCCAGGCGGCGTCGCACACGTCCATGGTGTCCTTGTCTCAGAGGCTGGGTCGGGCTATGAGCCAGTCGCGGCGGTCATGCCCGGATACCGGCCCCGGGGTGAGGGGTTCCTGCCGATCCCGAGCCGTACGGATCTGAGCACCATTGGTGAGATCGTGGACTTCGCCGTGGACAATCAGGTCGAGGCCATCACCCTCACCTCAGGTGATCCGTTCCCGCCGCATGACGTGCGCCGCCTCGGGTGGGAGCTGCAGGAGCGCGGCATCTCGCTGATCATGGCGCCGGCCCTCGTGGACGTGGCCGGTCCCCGGATTCACATGCAGCCGTTGGCCGGCATGCCGCTCATCCACGTCAGCACGCCTCGCCTGTCCAGGGGTAAGGCGGCCACCAAGCGCGCGTTCGATGTCCTTGCAGCCGGCGTCGGGATCGTCCTGATCTCCCCACTGCTGCTCGGCGTCGCCCTCGCGGTGCGCCTGGACAGCCCCGGCCCCATCCTGTTCCGTCAGGAGCGCGTCGGCCTCCACGGCAGACGGTTCACCATGCTGAAGTTCCGTTCCATGGTCCCGGACGCGGAGAGAATCAAGTCCGCCCTGTCCTCGGACTCGGGCGATGCGAACGTCCTGTTCAAGATGAAGGACGACCCGCGCATCACCAGGGTCGGCCGCTTCATCCGGCGCACGAGCATCGACGAGCTTCCCCAGCTCATCAACGTCCTGCGTGGGGACATGTCCCTGGTGGGCCCACGCCCGCACCTTCCCCACGAGGTCGAGCAGTACGAGGACTACGTCCACCGCAGGTTCCAGGTGCAGCCGGGCATCACCGGCCTCTGGCAGGTCTCAGGTCGCTCCGACCTCTCGTGGGAGGATGCCGTTCGCCTCGATCTCTACTACGTGGAGAACTGGTCCCTCCTCGGGGACATCGTCATCCTCGGCCGCACGGTCCGCGCTGTCACCGCCGCGGACGGCGCCTATTGACCGCGGCCGCCATCGCGCTTCGGCCGGGGCGCCCGTGGGCGGAAGTCCGCCGTGTGGAAGAATGACGACGCGTCGCCGCGCCTGCCGGTGCGGCCGACGGTCCGCCCTGGTGTAATGGCAGCACGCCGGCCTTTGGAGCCGTGCAGTCTAGGTTCGAATCCTAGGGGCGGAACACCGGGCCGCCTCCGTCAGGCGACCGGCCCTCGACCGCCATCCCAGGAGAAGCGCAGGAATGTCCGAGACCACCGCACCCCGACCGTCCGCCGTGATCGTGCTGGCCGCAGGCCAGGGCACCCGCATGAAGTCCGCCACCCCCAAGGTGATGCACACCATCGGCGGCCGCTCCCTCGTGGGCCATGCCCTCCACGCCGCCGCGTCGCTGGACCCGGAGCACCTCGTCGCCGTCGTGCGCCACGAGCGGGAGAAGGTCGCCGCGCACATCGAGGAGCAGCTTCCGGGCATCGCCATCGCGGACCAGGACGAGATCCCGGGCACCGGCCGCGCCGTGGAGCTCGGCCTCGAGGCCGTGCCGGCCGAGACCGAGGGCACGGTGGTGGTCACCTACGGCGACGTCCCGCTGCTCACCCCGGAGACCCTCGCGAACCTCGTCTCCACGCACGAGGCGGACGGCAACGCCGTCACCGTGCTGACCGCCACCCTGGAGGACCCCACCGGCTACGGCCGCATCGTCCGCGACGCCGCGGGTCTCGTCGAGCGGATCATGGAGCACAAGGACGCCGTCGCCCACGCCGAGTCCACCGGCGACTCCTCGTTCGTGGAGATCGCCGAGGTCAACTCGGGCATCTACGCCTTCGACGCCGCCCTGCTGCGCCGCACCCTGCCGACGCTGTCCACGGACAACGTCCAGGGCGAGAAGTACCTGACGGACGTGCTGGGCCTGGCCCGTGCCGAGGGCGGTCGAGTGGCCTCCGTCGGCACCGACGACGTCTGGGAGGTCGAGGGCGCGAACGACCGCCGCCAGCTCTCCGACCTCGGCCGTCAGCTCAACGACCGCGTGCTGCGCCACTGGATGAAGGAGGGCGTCACCGTGATCGACCCCTCCTCCACCTGGGTGGACGTCACGGTGCAGCTGTCCAACGACGTGCTCCTCAAGCCGGGCACCCAGCTGCACGGCACCACCACCGTGGGCGCCGACGCCGTGATCGGCCCGGACACGACCCTCACGGACACCGAGGTCGGCGCGGGCGCCACCGTGAAGCGGACGGATGCCACGGGCGCCGTCATCGATGCGAACGCCACCGTGGGCCCCTTCACCTACCTCCGCCCGGGCACCGTCCTGGGCGAGGACGGCAAGATCGGTGCGTTCTATGAGACGAAGAACGTGACGGTGGGCCGCGGTGCGAAGCTGTCCCACCTCGGCTATGCCGGGGACGCGGAGATAGGCGAGTACACCAACATCGGCTGCGGCAACATCACGGCCAACTACGACGGAGTGAACAAGTACCGGACCACCATCGGCGCTCACGTGCGCACCGGCTCCAACACCGTCTTCACCGCCCCGGTGACGGTCGGGGACGGCGCCTACACCGGTGCCGGCGCCGTCGTCCGCGAGGACGTCCCTGCCGGCGCGCTCGCACTGAACAGGGTGGAGCAGCGCATCATCGACGGCTGGGTGGTGGCCAAGCGCCCGGGCACCGGCTCGGCGGACGCCGCCGAGGCGGCCGGCGCAGACCGCGACTGAGGCACGCGACAGACCAGGACATAGGATGGCTCCGGGCCGCCAGGACGGCCCGGAGCCGCAGATCCCGAGAGAGCAGGGGAGCGAGAATGACGGAACTGAGCCGCAGCGAGGACAAACGACTGGTGCTGGCCGCCGGCCGGGCGCACCCGGAGCTGGCCACGGAGATCGCGGAGGAGCTCGGCACCGAGCTGTTGCCGATGAGCGCCTATGACTTCGCGAACGGGGAGATCTACGTCCGCTCGGGCGAGTCCGTCCGCGGCAAGGACGTCTTCGTCATCCAGTCCCACCCTGCTCCGCTGAACAACCACCTCATGGAGCAGCTCATCATGATCGACTCCATGAAGCGGGCCTCGGCCCGCCGCATCACCGTGGTCTCGCCGTTCTACCCTTACGCCCGCCAGGACAAGAAGGGGCGCGGTCGCGAGCCGATCTCCGCCCGCCTCGTCGCGGACCTGTACCAGGCCGCCGGTGCATCCCGCGTGATGTCCGTGGACCTGCACACGGCACAGATCCAGGGCTTCTTCGACGGCCCGGTGGACCACCTGTTCGCCATTCCGCTGCTGGCGGACTACATCCGCACCCGCCTGGAGGGTGAGGAGGTCACCGTGGTCTCCCCGGACACCGGCCGCGTGCGTGTGGCCGAGCAGTGGGCGGACCGTCTCGGCGGCGTGCCGCTGGCGTTCGTGCACAAGTCCCGTGACCTCACCGTCCCGAACCAGGCGGAGTCCAAGACCGTGGTCGGGGACATCGAGGGCCGCGTCTGCGTGCTGATCGACGACATGATCGACACCGGCGGCACCATCGCCGGCGCCGTGCGCGTCCTCAAAGAGGCCGGCGCGAAGGACGTCATCATCGCCGCCACCCACGCCGTCTTCTCGGATCCGGCCGCCCAGCGCCTGGGCGAGTGCGGCGCCCGCGAGGTGGTCGTCACCAACACCCTGCCGATCCCGGAGGAGAAGCGGTTCCAGAACTTGACCGTCCTCTCGATCGCCCCGCTGATCGCCCGTGCGATCCGCGAGGTCTTCGAGGACGGTTCGGTCACCAGCCTCTTCGACGGCGACGCCTGAGCCATGGCGAGCACCTCAGCCAGCACGGAGGACCACCACGACGGCGTCTCCGAGGGCCCGTCGGCGAGCCGTGGCCGGCAGCGCCGTCAGCTGCCGTTCGCCGTCTCGGTCCTGCTCAACGTACTCGTGGCCCTGGCGGTGGTGGCCGTGGTGCAGGCATTCCTGGTCAAGGTCTACTCGGTGCCCTCGGGCTCCATGGAGAACACCCTCCAGGTGGGGGACCGGATGCTCGTCAACCGGCTCGCCTACGCTGGGGACGGCACTCCGGAACGCCAGGACGTCGTCGTGTTCAACGGCGATGAGCACTGGGCTCCGCCGCTGGAGGACTCCGGTGCGCTGGACACCGTCGTCCGCACGTTCGGGGACATCACGGGCATCGGCGTCTCCCATGACCAGGCGGTGGTGAAGCGCGTGATCGGCCGCGGGGGCGAGGAAGTGGAGTGCTGCACGGACGAAGGCAAGGTCATGGTGGACGGCAAGCCCCTGGAAGAGCCGTACATCTATCAGGACCTGCCGTATGCCAAGGACGAGCTGGACTGCTCGAGCGAGCCGCGCTCCCAGCGGTGCTTCGGCCCGATCTCGGTGCCGGAGGGGAAGCTGCTCGCCGTCGGCGACCACCGTTCGAACTCCTCGGACTCCGTCATCGGCTGCCGCGGCCTCTCTGCAGAGGAGGCAGGCCCGGACTGCGCCCGGTTCGTGGACGAGGAGGATGTGGTCGGCGAGGTCTTCGTGACCGTCTGGCCGCCCGCGAACTGGTCCACGCCGTGACCGCAGGAGCCTGCCGGCCCCGGAATTCCCGACGACGGCCGCTGCCCTGACATACGAAGGTCCCCGCACGGTCGGGGACCTTCGTCGTGTCGGGGATGTCCGGCTCAGCGCCGGAGCAGTCCTCGCTCGGTGAGGTCGTCGAGGCCCTGCACCACGATCTGCTCGGCGTCGTCCGGCACGTCCGTCTCCTCGGCCAGTCGTTCGACGAGCTCGGCGGGGGTGCGGGCGACGTCCAGGTGCAGCCAGAGAGCGGCGCCGAGGCCGCTGAGCACGGTGAGCTCGGTGCCGTGCAGCAGCAGGAGCCGTCCGTCGTCGGTGAGGACACCGTCGTCCACCTCGGTGCGTGCACGCGCCCCCACGGCGCCGGGCAGCGAGGCGGTCAGCTCCTCCTCGGTGAGCGCGTCCCAGGCCGGGTCGATCGGTGCGGCGGGGGAGGAGAGGAGGTCCTGGACCACTGGGAGCAGGTCCTCGGCTTCACGGTAGACCAGGCGCACCGCCCCGCCCTGGGAGTCCAGCAGCGTGCACAGCGTCACCAGGCCGCGCGGCAGGCGGCCGAGGGAGGAGGACTGCGGGGTCAGTTCGGTCACGGCGGTGACGATGTCCATCGGCTCGGCGCGGGCGAGGACCTCCTCATCGCCCTCGCGGACGCGGTCCAACACCGCGATGCGGGCGAGTTCGGCGTCCTCGAGGGTCGGGCCGAGGCCGAGCTCGTCCGGCCCGTGCTGATGCTTCGGCCGCACTCCCGAGGAGCCGTAGAGGGACAGGGGTTTGGCGTAGGGGGTGATCCGGCGGGTCTGCGGATCCACGATCGTGGTCTCGTCCGTGAGATAGGCGAGGTGTCGGCCCAGGCGCCGCGTGGCGGTGGACTTGCCCGTGCCGGAAGCCGCGGTGAGTGCCAGGGCCTGCTTGGTCCTCGGAAGGGCCAGCGCGGCCGCGTGGAGCATGATGTGGGTGCCTCGACCGGAGGCGATGGCGGCCTTCGTGGCGTCGTAGACGATCTGCTCGTGGAACGCGGTCCAGTCCGCAGACGTACGGGTCAGCCGCGGCACCTGGTCCGCCGCGCAACGGTGTTCGTCGTCCTCATCTGCGGCCGCCGGCGGTTCGTGGTCCCGGACGTCGCAGCGGGACCAGTGACGCCGGATCTCCGTCTCTTCCTGCGGGGCGAGTCCGTCCACATCGATGTGGCCCAGGCCGACGTGCAGCCGCAACATCTGAGTCTCCTGTCGTGTGGCGGCCAGGGATTGGGGCGGTGGCCGCAGGGGAACGGTGTCAGCAAGGTACCAAAGTCCGGCCACCGGATCTGATCGGTCCCTGTGGCGGGGAGAAGGCGACGAACGTGTCGGTGGGTCCAGCATCGCTGGTACGCTTCTCTTCGTTGCCCAGGCGAGGGAGTCGAGGACTCCGTGATCGACGAGGCCGCCGGACGCCGTCCGCACCGCTCTGATCTGAGCCGTGCCTGACGCTCCGGCCCCCTTCCCTGGAGACACCCGCGTCCCGCACGGGTCGCGGCCGAGAGAACCAGAGGAGGACGTCATGTCTGACAAGATCAAGATCAAGGTCACCCGCCGCACCGACTTCGGCAAGGGTGCCGCCCGCCAGGCCCGCCGCGCCGGCCAGATCCCCGCCGTCGTCTACGGCCACGGCCAGGACCCCGTGCACCTGCTGCTGCCGGCCCAGGAGACCACCCTGGCCGTCCGCAACCCGAACGCCCTGATCACCGTCGTGAACGAGGCCGGCGAGGAGCACCTGGTGCTGCCGAAGGACATCCAGCGTCACCCGATCAAGATGACCGTGGACCACCTGGACCTCATCGAGGTCCGCCGCGGCGAGAAGGTCATCGTCGAGGTGCCGGTCGAGGTCGAGGGCGAGGTCGCCCCCGGCACCACCTACAACCTGGACCAGGCCGTGGTGTCCGTGGAGGCCGAGGCCACCAACCTGCCGGAGTCCGTCACGGCGAACATCGAGGGCCGTGAGGCCGGCGACCACCTGTACGCCTCGGACCTGCAGCTGCCGGCCGGCGTTGCCCTGGACATCGAGGAGCCGGCCGAGTACGTCATCGTCTCCGTGTTCGAGCCGATCGAGCAGGACCTGGGCGACGAGTCCGTCCAGGAGGAGCAGGCCGCAGAGAGCGAGGAGTCCGAGGGCTCGGACGACGCCGAGGGCTCCGAGGACTGATCTGCCTCATGACGGGAACCACGCTCATCATGGGCCTCGGCAATCCGGGGCCCCAGTATGAGCGCACCCGTCACAACATCGGCCAGATGGTGGTGGGGGAGCTCGCCTCCCGCATGGGGGTCGGGTTCACCCACCACCGGGCCGGTGCCCAGGTCGCCACGGGACGGCTGGGGATCGGCGGCCCCCGCGTGGTGCTGGCCGCCTCCACCGGATACATGAACGTCTCCGGCAGGCCCACCGCGGCGCTCTGCCGTTTCTACGGGCTCGGCGCCGAGGATCTGATCGTGGTCCACGACGAGCTCGACATCCCCTTCGACACCCTGCGCATGAAGGTCGGCGGGGGAGAGGGCGGCCACAACGGGCTGAAGTCCATCACCGCCTCGCTGGGCACCAAGGACTACCGCCGCGTCCGCGTCGGCATCGGTCGTCCGCCAGGGCGCATGGACGTCGCCGACTATGTCCTGAAGCCCTTCACCAAGGCCGAGCAACAGCTGCTGCCGTTGCACGTGGACCGGGCGGCCGACGCCGTCGAGGCTCTGCTCACGGACGGGCTGCAGGCTGCCCAGACACGTTTCCACTGACCACCGCACGCACGGCCGCCGGCTTCAGTGCTGTCGGTTACTGCCTTGAGGCGCCGTCTGGGGGGCGGGTGGCCCTGTCCAAGGCGTCGGTGAGGACGTCCAGGACCGGTTCGAGGGTGGACGCCATCTCCAGATAGTCGTCCTCCGCCTTGCCGAAGGGGTCGGCCAGGTCCAGTCCGTTCAAGGCGTTGCGCGCCTGGGAGCGGTGCTGGGCCGCCACGCGGCTCATCGCGGACACACCCATCCCGGGCTGCAGCCATGAGCCGTCGGTCTGCTCGTCGAGCATCGGCAGAAGCGTCCCGATCTCGAGCATGGTGAACGTCCGCTTCAGCGCGGTGGGCGTTTCTCGGAGGACGAGGTCGAGGTGGTCTGCCGTGGCCGTGATGATCAGGTCGGCGCCCTCGACGGCTCGGCGGTCCAGCGGCGCAGGCCGGTGGTCCTCCAAGCCGGTGATGCCCTGTGCGAGGCCCCTGCGCACCAGGGGCCGGGGTACGGTCAGAGCCTGGTTCGGGTGCGTTCCGCGGCTGCCGACCGCGATCCGGTCCTCCAGCCCTGCGCCGCGCAGACGGTGGCTCAGCCCGTGCTCGGCATAGGCCGAGCGGCAGATGTTCCCGGTGCACACGAAGAGCACGGCGGCCCTGTGGGCCTCGTCGGAGGAAGGTCGGCTCGGAAACCCGGGACGGCGAAGGTGAAGCATGGAGGCGGCTGTCCGTTCTCAGCTCTGCCGGCTGCGGCCGTCCAGCCAGGCCTGGAGCTCGCGCGCCTGACGGGTGACGACCTTGCCCACCATCGGTTCGGCCTTGGCGGCCAGGGTGGAGCCGACCAGCGGGATCTTGCAGACCAGGGTGCCGTCCACGGCGTACTCCGTGCCGGCGCCGGCGACGCGCAGGGCGGTGGAGGCCTCCGCGGTGGCCTTGGCCTTCGCCACGGTGATGGTGGTGGTGCCGGTGCGGGAGCCGTCGGCCGCCGGGGCGTTCCACCGCTCGACCTGCTCGATCTGCAGGTTGTCTCCCACGAACTTGCGGGCCTTCTCCGGGACCTTGTCGGTCGGGGCGGTGCGGACCGTGGTGACGGTCATCGCGCCGGTCGGGTCGCCCTCGCGGGAGAAGGAGACGAGCGAACCGCCGAGGGACTCGATGACGCTGCGGTGGAAGTCCTCGCTGCCGAGGGCCTCGGCCACCTCGCCGGGGGTGCGGGCGATGGTGTGCTGGGCGGAGAAGGCCATTGTTCACTCCTGGTGAGACGGTCCGACGGGAATCATGGTCAGCCTATATGCTGGACCAGCCCGTCGGCCCGGCCCGCACCAGTCGCCCCACGCCGGGACGTTGCTCGGACCGCGCCCCTCCCCGGCCGGAAGGTACCCCCATGTCAGCACTCTGGGCTCTCGCGGTCATCCTGATCGCCAGCGGACTGGCCAAGCTCCAGGCACCCCAGGAGACCGCCGCCACGTTCACCCGCCTGGACGTGCCGGCGACGCTCTCCCACCCGTCGCTGGTGAAGGCCTTCCCCTTCCTGGAGGTCCTGCTCGGCATCGCACTGCTGCTGCCGTTCACCGTCCTGCGGCCCCTGACGGCGCTGGCCGCGGTGGCCCTGTTCATCGCCTTCACCTGGCTGGTGGTCCGGGCGAAGGACAAGGGCGTCTCCTGCGGCTGCTTCGGCCCCACGGCCCGGCCCATCACCGGCTGGACCGTCCTGCGCAACATCATCCTCGTGGTGCTCGCACTGCTCGGCCTGTTCGAGGCGGTCATCACCCTCACCGTCACGGGCGTCCGCATCGCCTGGTGGCCGCTTGCCGGGTTCTTCCAGGGCTACGTGGAGTGGTCCGTCCTCGTCACCGCCCTGCTGACGGCGGCCGCCTATCTCATCGGCCGGGACACCGCCCCGCTGGAGCAGGAGGCGAACGTCGCGGCCGGACCGGGTGCTCCGACCCCGGCCGCCGAGGCCCCGCAGGCCCTCGAGCCGAACGCTGACGCCCACACCGACGGCGAGCCCGCACGCCATCCGATCCCCGACGCCGTCCTCGGCACGGACCGGGGTTTCGAACGCCTGCAGGACATGGCCGCACGCCAGTCGATGCTCCTGCTGCACGTGTCCGCCGGCTGCGGGTCCTGCCGCCGCGTGATGGACCACATCGAGCACATGGACCCGCAGATCGGTCCGGTGGCGCTCCGCGTCCTCAAGCCGATCCACCAGACCGACGCCGCCGCTCCGGCCGGTGTGGGCGCCGTGCCCCGGGACATCGTCCTGACCGATCCTGCCGGCAGCGCGGTCCGTGACCTGGGCATGCAGCGGTATCCGTCCGCGGTCCTGGTCGGCACCGACGGCCTGACGGCCGGGGGCCCGGTCACCGGCGCGGACGACGTCATCGACCTCATCGAGGAGGTCCGGCAGATCATGGCGGAGGCCGGACATCTCCAGCAGCCCGCCACCGACGAGACCGCCCAGGAGCCCACCGCATGACCGAGACGCCGGTTCTCGCCCCGCTGTTGCCCACCGTCCTGACGGACGAGGCCCTCGCCGCGGCCCGGGACTCCGCGGCCCGGCCGGGGGACCGCACCCCGGACCTGCAGATCGGCCTTCCCGACGGCGGCCGCGCACCTCTGCTGGCGTCCCTCGCCGACTCTGTGGCCGCCTCCGGCGGGGACGACGCCGTCGTCCTCGTCGTCACGGCGACCACGCGTGAGGCCGAGGACCTGGCCGGCGACCTGGCGGCATGGACCGCCCCGGAGTCGGTGGCCCTCTTCCCGTCCTGGGAGACGCTGCCGCACGAGCGGCTCTCGCCGCGTTCGGACACCGTGGGCGTCCGCCTCGAGGTGCTGCGTCGGCTGACGCATCCGGGCGAGCACGGGGCGGCGCCGCTGCGGGTCGTCATCGCCCCGGTGCGTGCCGCATTGCAGCCCCTCGTCTCCGGACTCGGGGACCTGGAACCCGTGCGTCTGGAGGTGGGGCAGGAGACCGACTTCGACGGCGTCGTCGCCGCGCTGGCCGGTGCCGCCTACGCACGCGTGGACATGGTCTCCAAGCGCGGCGAGTTCGCGGTGCGCGGCGGGCTGATCGACGTCTTCCCGCCCACCACCGCCTACCCGGTGCGTGTGGAGTTCTTCGGCGACGAGGTCGAACAGATGCGCTGGTTCTCCGTGGCGGACCAGCGGTCGCTGGAGGACACCTCGGCGGACGGATCCGGCCACCCGACGGTGCTGGACGCACCGCCGTGCCGCGAGCTGCTGATCACCGAGGCGGTGCAGGAGAAGGCCCGCGCGCTCAGCCCGAGCATGCCTGCCGCCGCAGACATGCTGGACCGGATCGCCGAGGGCATCGCCGTCGAAGGCATGGAGTCCCTGTCGCCGCTGCTGGCCGAGTCCATGACCTCCCTGCCGGCCATGCTCCCGGCCGGCTCGCTCACGGTCCTGGCCGAGCCCGAGCGCATCCGCCACCGCGCGGACGACCTGCTGGCCACCAACGAGGAGTTCCTCCATGCGGCCTGGGCCGGCGCCGCCCACGGCGCCTCCGCCCCGGTGGACATCGCCTCTGCGGACCAGGAGGACGCCGGAGGGTTCCTCACCCTGGCCCGGCTGCGCGAGGAGACTCTGGAACACGGGCAGGGACACTGGTCCACCACGGCGCTGAACCCGGACGACGAGCTGCTGCCCGAGGCCTCCACGCTGCGGGCCGGCATGGGCGTGCCGCGCACCTTCGGCGGAGACATCGCCGCCCTCGTGGAGGCCCTGCAGGAGCGCACGCGGGACGGCTGGTCCGTCGTCGTGCTCACGGACGGACCGGGATCGGCGCGACGTCTTGCCGAACTCGCTTCCGAAGGCGGTGTGACGGCCTCGATCTTCGAGGGCACTGTGCCGGAGCAGCTGCCGTCCGGCCAGGTGCTGCTGGGCGCGGCCGCCGTGGGGACGGGCTTCACCCTCCCGGGGGCCAAGGTGGCCCTGGTCACCGAGCAGGACCTCTTCGGCCGTCAGCGCACCGCCGGCACCCGGGCCGCCGGAGCGAAGCTGGCGCGCAAGCGCAGGAACGCCGTGGACCCGCTGGCGCTGACACCGGGCGACTTCGTGGTCCACGCCCAGCACGGCATCGCCAGGTTCGTCGAGCTGCAGCGCCGCAAGGTCGCCGGGGCCGCCCGCGGCGCCGCCGAGGACTCCTACCGCGAGTACCTCGTCCTCGAGTACGCCTCCTCCAAGCGCGGTGCCCCGGGAGACCGCCTGTTCGTGCCGACCGAGCAGCTGGACCTGATCTCCCAGTACGTCGGCGCGGAGACGCCCACGCTGTCCAAGATGGGCGGCTCGGACTGGGCGAACACCAAGTCCAAGGCCAAGCGGGCGACCAAGCAGATCGCCGGGGAGCTGATCCGCCTGTACTCGGCCCGCATGGCGTCCAAGGGCCATGCCTACGGCCCGGACACCCCGTGGCAGAAGGAGCTGGAGGAGGCGTTCCCCTACATCGAGACGCCGGACCAGCTCACCACCATCGACGAGGTCAAGAAGGACATGGAGGCCGTGGTCCCCATGGACCGGCTGGTCTCCGGCGACGTCGGCTTCGGCAAGACCGAGGTCGCCGTGCGTGCCGCCTTCAAGGCCGTGCAGGACGGCAAGCAGGTGGCCGTGCTGGTGCCCACCACGCTGCTGGCCCGTCAGCACCACCAGACGTTCTCCGACCGCTTCGCCGGCTTCCCGGTGCGCGTCGGTGCGCTCTCGCGCTTCCAGACGGCCAAGGAGTCCAAGGACGTCCTCAACGACCTGGCCTCCGGAGAGCTGGACGTGGTGGTCGGCACCCACCGGCTGCTGGGTCAGGGCGTGCAGTTCAAAGACCTCGGCCTGGTGATCGTGGACGAGGAGCAGCGCTTCGGCGTGGAGCACAAGGAGGCGCTGAAGAAGATGCGCACCAACGTGGACGTGCTCGCCATGTCCGCGACGCCGATCCCGCGCACCCTCGAGATGTCCCTGACCGGCATCCGAGAGACCTCCACCCTGGCGACGGCACCGGAGGAACGGCACCCCGTGCTGACCTCCGTGGGCCCCTACACGGACCAGCAGGTCACCGCCGCCATCCGCCGCGAGCTGATGCGCGAAGGCCAGGTCTTCTACGTCCACAACCGCGTCACCAGCATCGACGGCGTCGCCCGCCGCATCGCCGAGCTCGTGCCCGAGGCCCGCGTGGCCGTGGCCCACGGCAAGATGGGCGAATCTCGCCTCGAGCAGATCATGGTGGACTTCTGGGAGAAGAAGTTCGACGTCCTGGTCTCCACCACCATCGTGGAGACGGGCCTGGACATCGCCAACGCGAACACGCTGATCATCGAGGACGCCCATCGCTACGGTCTGGCCCAGCTGCACCAGCTCCGCGGCCGCGTCGGCCGTGGCCGCGAGCGCGCCTACGCCTACTTCCTCTACGACCCGCTCAAGCCGCTCGGAGAGGTCGCGCTGGAGCGCCTCAAGGCCGTGGCCACCCACAACGAGCTCGGTGCCGGCATGCAGCTGGCCATGAAGGACCTCGAGCTGCGCGGTGCCGGCAACCTGCTGGGCGGCGAGCAGTCCGGTCACATCGCCGGTGTGGGCTTCGACCTCTACCTCCGCATGGTCGGCGAGGCCGTCGCCGACTTCAAGGGTGAGGAGGACACCTCGCCGGCCGAGGTCAAGGTCGAGCTGCCGGTCAACGCCCATCTGCCGCACGACTACGTGCCAGGGGAGAGGCTGCGCCTGGAGATGTACCGCAACCTCGCCGCCGCGCACGACGACGCCGCCGTGGATGCCGTCGTCGAGGAGCTCCAGGACCGCTACGGCGAGCCTCCGGCGCCGGCCCAGGCGCTCATCGCGGTCGCCCGGTTCCGCAACCGCGCCCGCGCCGCGGGCGTGACCGAGGTGATGATGCTCGGCAAGAACGTGAAGTTCGGCCCGGCGGCGGACCTGCCGGAGTCCCGTCGGCTGCGCCTGTCCCGCATGTATCGCGGCGCCCAGGTCAAGCCGGCGCTGAACGCCGTGCTGATCCCGCGCCCCATGACCAAGCCGGTCGGCGGTCGCGAGCTGACGGACGCCCCGCTGCTGGAGTGGGCCGATCAGGTGCTGACGGCGATCTTCGGTACCGCAACGGGCTCTTGATCGGACGGAGGAAGCCACGGCACAGTGGCCCCGGTGCTGCCCCCGACGCCCTCCTGCCGACCACGATCGGTGTCGTCCACCCCCCTCAACGGGGCGACGTGCTCTGGTGGGGTGGCAGGTCACCTGTCGTTCTATACTGGGCCAGGCGGGTCATGGGCCTCCGGGGCCGTTCTGGAGACATCCTCCCGACCTTCCCCAGTGGTTCGAATTTGAGCGGGCACCATAGGAAAGGGACAGCGCAGCATAGACTGGTCGTCATCGGGCAAGGGTATGTGGGGCTTCCGGTCTCCATGCGGGCTGTCGAGGCGGGTCTTGACGTCGTCGGTCTGGACCTCAGCGAACACCGCATCTCGGACCTCGCAGCCGGGCACTCC
Organism: Micrococcus sp. HMSC067E09; assembly: GCF_001812555.1. NCBI lineage: Bacteria > Bacillati > Actinomycetota > Actinomycetes > Micrococcales > Micrococcaceae > Micrococcus > Micrococcus sp. HMSC067E09. The sequence goes on from NZ_KV809438.1 coordinate 168,476, forward strand.
AAGGTCGAAGACATCAGCGACGGCGAGTTGCGGTCGGCCCTGGACACGGGACGTTTCCTCCCTTCGCGGGACTACGCGGACGCGGAGGACTTCGACGTCGCCGTGATCACCGTCCCCACGCCGCTGCGGGACTCTGTGCCGAACCTCGCCTTCATCGAGTCTGCAGGCCGGTCTCTCGCCCCGTACATCCGGCACGGTTCCACTGTGGTCCTGGAGTCCACTACCTACCCGGGCACCACGGATGAGCTCTTGGTGCCTCTGCTTGAGGACGGCTCAGGCCTGCGAGCCGGCCAGGACTTCCATGTCGGATACTCCCCGGAGCGCATCGATCCGGGGCGCAAGGACTGGACGTTCAAGACCACCCCGAAGGTCGTCTCCGGCCTCTCGGACGCGTGCCTGGAGAAGATGCTGGCATTCTACGGAACCATCATCGACGAACCCGTGCCCGTGAAGGGCACTCGCGAAGCCGAACTGGCGAAGCTGCTGGAGAACACCTTCCGTCACGTCAACATTGCCCTCGTCAACGAGCTCTCCGTCTTCGCCCACCAGCTGGGCGCGGATGTGTGGGACGCCATCCGGGCGGCAGACACCAAGCCCTTCGGCTACATGCGTTTCACTCCCGGTCCGGGAGTCGGCGGCCACTGCCTGCCGGTCGACCCGAGTTACCTGTCCTGGGCCGTGCGCAAGGACCTTGGTCAGACCTTCCGCTTCGTGGAGCTCGCCAATGACGTCAACGATGCTCAGCCGCGGTATGTGGTCGAGCGCACTATGGAGTTGCTGAACGAGGACCGGAAAGCTCTGAACGGAGCCAAAGTGGCTCTCGTGGGACTGTCGTACAAGCGGGATTCCTCGGACATCCGCGAGGCCCCGTCAGCGGATGTGATGAAGCGCCTGTCCGAGTTCGGAGCCGAGCTCTCGGCTCTCGACAATTGGGTGCTGGAGCGCTCCTGGCCTGAGGGGGTCCGACGGCTTTCCGCCGAGGCCGACCTGGGAGACCAGGACGTTGTGATCGTCCTGACAGATCACTCGGATGTGGACTACCGCGCACTGGCGGACCTGGGCGTACGGGTGTTCGACACGCGGAACGTCGTTCCCGCCTCAGACACCGTGTCCGTGCTCTGACGCGTCAGAGCGTCGGTCCGACGGCGGCGGTCATCGGGAACGGAGGCGTTCGGTGCCTGCGGGAACCGGCGCCTGGAACGGGTGGAACTGACGGGGCACACCCGTCAGCAGCCGGGACAGCGGTGTGGAGAGCAGCACCAGACCGATGGCCCAGCTGAGCAGCAGGGTGCACACGAATTTGGGGAACGGATCCGTCACACCCAGCTCCATGAGCTCCATGAGCACCTCGCCGTGGACCAGCACCACCACGGTCCCCGTGCGCACGAGTGCGGAGATCGCCGTGCGCACCACCCGCCCGGTACCGGTGCGCTCGGCCAGCAGGCGCAGGAGACGGTTGACGAAGGAGCCGAACACCAGCACCGCGCCGGCGGCCATCATGACGCCCACCAGCGGGGTCAGCAGCGGCGTGCCGAAGCCGCCGAACTTGATGTTGTGCGGCTCCAGGCCCAGCGCCACGGCGCCCAGGCCGAGCCCGATCAGCACGGTGCCGATCAGGGCCCGGTGCCGGACCACGTTCGGCTCGATCCGGCGGCGGAACAGCTCGCCGGCCAGCAGGTAGAACAGGCAGGGGAAGGCCAGGCCGAATCCCAGGGGGGTCTTCGCGATCCACGAGTCCGCGGTCGTATAGGCGACCCCGAGCCCGGCGCCGCTGAGCACCCAGGCGGCCCAGGAGGGGAAGCGTTCCAGGAAGCGGCGCAGCACCGTGGTGAAGAACAGGACCGAGATGAACCAGAAGGCCCACCACGGCGGATCCTGGTCCGCACCGCCGTACCAGCCGCTGCGCATGAGCTCCCAGAACCGGTCAGGGTCCTGGTGGTTCCAGCGCCAGGCGGCCACGGACATGAGCACGGCCCAGACCAGGTACGGGACGGCCAGGGACTTCCAGCGGCCGCGCACGTCAGGGACGAACGGCCGGCCCCGGGTCCAGAAGTAGCCGCTGAGGAAGAAGAACAGCGGCATCCTCCAGACCTCGAGGTACTGGCTGAACTCGAGCTTGGAGAGGTAGGAGTGGCCGAGCACCACGGCGGCGATGGACACAATACGGAGGGCGTCCACGCCGGTGTTCCGGGTGGACGCCCTCCGTACAGGTGTCGCGGCGCGCGAGGTCATCGACCGCCGGGAGCCTTCAGTTCAGGGCTGGCTCAGTGGCCGCGCTCGACCGCATGGGAGGCCGGGGTGTGGATGGCGACCTCGTCCACCGAGTCGCCGCGTCCGAGGATCTGCTTCGGGATGAGGAAGGCGAGGACGGCGCAGACCAGGACCGCGATGCCCGGGACCCACACGTTCTCCAGGGTCCAGAAGCCGATGGCATAGCAGACGCCCACGAACAGGCCGAAGCTCACGATGAAGGCGACGAGGCTGCCCCAGAGCCCGCCGACGTTCGAGTGGTCAATGGGCTTGCCGTTGCGGATCACGACATACTCCTTCGTCAGTCAGATGGACGCGGCACGGTGCGAGGACGCGTCAGTCACCAGCCAGGATACCAAGGGTGGCGGAGGCGCCGATGCGTGTGGCGCCGGCCTCGATCATCGCCAGCGCGTCCTCACGGGTGCGGACGCCGCCGGAGGCCTTCACGCCGATCTCCGGGCCCACGGTGCGGCGCATCAGGGCCACGTGCTCGGCGGTCGCGCCGGCGGTGGAGAAGCCGGTGGAGGTCTTCACGAAGTCCGCGCCCGCCTCCACGGAGGCCTCGCAGGCCAGGACGATCGCGTCCTCGTCCAGCAGGGCGGTCTCCACGATCACCTTGAGCAGTGCGCCGCCCTGCCCGGCGGCGCCGTTCTCATGGGCGGCCTCGGCCACGGCCCGGATGTCCTCGACCAGGCGCTGACGGTCGCCGGCACGGGCGGCGGCCACGTCGATGACCATGTCCACCTCGTCCGCGCCGTCGGCGATCGCCTGGCGGGCCTCGAACGCCTTCACGGCGGAGGAGTTCGCGCCGAGCGGGAAGCCGATCACGGTGCAGGTCAGCACGTCCGAGCCCTCCAGCGCCTGCGCCACGGTCGGCACCCAGCGCGGGTTCACACACACGGACTTCACGTTCGCCTGCAGGGCCTCGGCCACGATGCGCCGGATGTCCTCGGCGGAGGTCTCGGCCTTCAGGGCGGTGTGGTCGATGTACGTGGCCAGCTCGGCGGAGGTCAGGTCTGCGGTGGTCATCGTCGGCGTTGCCTTTCGGTCGGTTCGGGTCTGGTCGGTCTCGGTGCGGGCAGGACGTCACCCGGCCACGAGGGCGGCGATCTGGTCCCGCACGGCCGCGAGGCGCGTGCGGGCGGTCTGCGGGTCCTCGTCTGTGGTGCCGAGGTAGCACTTGAGCTTCGGCTCGGTGCCGGAGGGACGGATCACCACGCGGGTGCCGGTGTCCGTGGAGAAGAGCAGGCCGTCGGTGGGCGGCAGGTCCTCCGAGCCGGCGGCGAGGTCCACGGACGCGGTCACCGGGTCCCCGGCGAGCTCGGCGATGCCCTCGGAGCGCAGGCGGGCCATGGCGTCCGCGATGATCTGCACATCCTCCACGCGGACGGACACCTGGGCGGACGGCATGGCGCCGGTGGTGGCGTCCAGGTCCGCGAGGGCGTCCCACACGCTGCGGCCCTCGGCCTTGAGCCCGGCGGCGAGGTCCGCGGCCACGAGGGCGGCGGTCATGCCGTCCTTGTCCCGCACGAGGTCCGGGGCAACGCAGTAGCCCAGGGCCTCCTCGTAGCCGTAGCCGATCTGTGGGGCGCGGCTGATCCACTTGAAGCCGGTCAGCGTGGCGTGGTGGGGCACGCCGGCGTGCTCGGCCAGGCGGGACAGCTGCGGGGAGGAGACGATCGAGCAGGCGGTCGAACGGCCCAGGGCCTCCAGCCGTGGCAGCAGGTGCGCACCGAGCAGGGCGCCGACCTGGTCCCCGGAGAGCATGCGCCAGGTGCCGTCCGCCTCGGCCGCGGCGAGGGCGAGGCGGTCGGCGTCCGGGTCGTTGGCGATCACCAGGTCCGCGCCGAGCTCTGCGGCGGCGTCGAAGGACAGGTCCAGGGCGCCGGGCTCCTCCGGGTTCGGGAAGGCCACGGTGGGGAAGTCCGGGTCCGGCTCGGCCTGCCGGGCCACCACGTGGACGTCGGTGAAGCCGGCGCGCTCCAGCAGTCCGGGCAGCACCGCTGCGCCCACCCCGTGCATCGGGGTGTAGACGATCGTCAGCGCGTCCCGGCCGGTGGCTTCGCGGCGGTCCTCGTCCAGTACGCCGAGTGCGGCCTCGGAGTACGCTTCAACGAGCTCCTCGTCCGCGACGTCCCAGCCGGAGTTCGCCATCGGTATGTCCGCGAACCAGGCCTCGTGGTCGATGCGCGCGGCGATCTCCGCGTCCGCCGGGGAGACGATCTGCGCGCCGCGGCCGACGGCGTCGGTCATGCGGCCGCCGAGGTACACCTTGTAGCCGTTGTCCGCCGGCGGGTTGTGGCTGGCGGTGACCATCACGCCGGCGTCGGCGTTGAGGTGGCGCACCAGGAAGGCGAGCACGGGGGTCGGCAGCGGGCGGGGGAGCAGGGTCACCTGGGCGCCGGCGGCGGTGAACACGCCGGCGGAATCGCGGGCGAAGGACGCGGAGCCGTGGCGGGCGTCGTAGCCGATCACCACGGACGGCGGTGCCTCGTCCTCGCCGAGGGTGTCCAGCAGGTACCGGGCGATCCCCGCGGCGGCACGGCGGACCACCAGCCGGTTCATGCGGGACTCGCCCGGACCCTCCTCGGCGCGCAGACCGGCGGTGCCGAAGGTCAGCGGACCGGAGAAGCGGGAGCGCACGGCCTCGGCCGCGGCCACGTCCCCGCCCTCGGCGGCCTCAAGCTCGGCGGTCAGGGTGGCGGCATGCTGGGCGTTCGGCTCCTCGAGGGCCCAGCGGCGGGCGCGCTCGAGCAGCTGCGGGTCCAGTGCGGCGGTGTCACGGGGTGCGGTCATGGGCGGAACCTCGGGGTGTGTCAGAGGAGAGGGGAGAAGAAGGCGGGATTCCCGACGACGGCAGCTCGCCGTCGTCGGGAAGCCGTCAGGGACGTCAGAGGCGACCGATGATGTCCGCCAGCAGCGCCGAGATCCGCGGGCCGGCGGCCCGGCCGGCCTCCACGACCTCCTGGTGCGACAGCGGCTCCTCCTGGATGCCGGCGCCCAGGTTGGTCACCAGGGAGATGCCGAAGACCTCGAGGCCGGCATGGCGGGCGGCGATCGCGTCCAGGGCGGTGGACATGCCCACCAGGTCGCCGCCGAGGACCTTCGCCATGCGGACCTCGGCGGGGGTCTCGTACTGAGGGCCGGAGAACTGCACGTACACCCCCTCGGTCAGGGACGGGTCGATCTCCTTGGCGATCCGGCGGATGCGCGGGGAGTACAGGTCCGTCATGTCCACGAAGGAGGCGCCGACCAGCGGGGTGGCGCCGGTGACGTTGATGTGGTCTGCGATAACCACCGGAGTGCCGGGGGCGATCTCCGGGTTCAGGCCGCCGCAGCCGTTGGTGAGGATCACGGTCTTCGCGCCCGCCGCCGCGGCGGTGCGCACGGTGTGGGCCACGGCCTGGGCGTCGCGGGACTCGTAGAAGTGGGTGCGGGAGCCGAACACCAGGGCGGAGGTGCCGTCGGCCAGCTTCACGGAGCGGATGGACGCGTTGTGGCCCGGCACCTTCGGAGCATGGAAGCCCGGGACGTCCGCCAGCGGGACGGAGTGCTCGGTCTCGCCGATCAGCTCGGCGGCACCGCCCCAGCCGGAGCCGAGGACCACCGCGATGCGGTGCTCGGCCACGCCGGTCGCCTCGGCGATCACGGCTGCCGCAGCACGGGCCTCGTCGAATCCGGGGTGGCCGCCCTGCAGGGCGGGGGTCTGCGCGGTGGTTCCGTTCTGGTCTCTCACGCAGGACAGTCTAGGCGGGCGGCCCCTGTGGCGCCGGTGCGTGCTCTGCCACAATGGACGCCGTGAGCACCTCGAACAGCACCTACACCCCGTCCCTGACCATCATCGGCGGAGGCCCCGGCGGCTACGAGGCCGCCATGGTGGCCGCGAAGCTGGGCGCGAACGTCACCGTGATCGAGCGGAAGGGCATGGGCGGCTCCGCAGTGCTCACCGACGTGGTGCCCTCCAAGACCCTCATCGCCACCGCAGACTCCATGCGCCGCGTGGGCACCGCCCAGGACCTCGGCGTGGACCTGGGCGCCGGCGCCGAACCGCGCGCCGTGATGGCCCAGGTGGACCGCCGCATCCTGGAGATCGCCGGCGAGCAGTCCCAGGACATCCAGCAGGTGCTCGAGCGCCGCGGCGTGCGTGTCATCCACGGCGTCGGCAAGGTCGTGGGACCGCACGAGGTGGAGGTCCGCCGCCATGACGACGCCGACGGCGAGCCCGAGGTCATCACCTCGGACGCGATCCTGCTGTGCGTGGGCGCCAGCCCGCGAGAGCTGCCCTCCGCCCAGCCGGACGGGGAGCGCATCTTCAACTGGACGCAGCTGTACTCGCTCGCGGAGGTCCCGGAGCACATGATCGTGGTGGGCTCCGGCGTCACCGGCGCCGAGTTCGCCTCCGCCTACGACCTGCTCGGCGCGAAGGTCACCCTCGTCTCCTCCCGCGACCACGTGCTGCCCGGCGAGGACCAGGACGCCGCGGAGCTGCTCGAGCACGTCTTCGAGTCCAACGGCGTGAACGTGGTGGCCCGCTCCCGTGCCGAGGGCGCCGAACGCACCGAGGACGGCGTGCGCGTGCACCTGTCCGGCGAGGGCGCCAAGGACACCCCGTACATCGACGGCTCCCACGTGCTGTTCGCCGTCGGCGGCATCCCGAACACCGCGGACCTGGGCCTCGAGGAGGCCGGTGTGGAGCTCACCGAGTCCGGCCACATCAAGGTGGACGGCGTCTCCCGCACCTCCGTGCCCTCCATCTACGCCGCCGGGGACTGCACCGGCGTGTTCGCCCTGGCCTCCGTGGCCGCCATGCAGGGGCGCATCGCCGTGGCGCACCTGATGGGCGATGCCGTGAAGCCCCTGCGCCCGCACCTGGTGGCGTCCAACATCTTCACCTCCCCGGAGATCGCCACCGTGGGCGTCACCCAGGCCCAGGTGGACTCCGGCAAGTATCAGGCGGACGTGGTGAAGCTGGACTTCTCCACCAACCCCCGCGCCAAGATGCAGGGCGTCACCGCGGGCTTCGTGAAGGTCTTCGCCCGCAAGGGCTCCGGCACCGTGATCGGCGGCGTGGTGGTGGCCCCGCGCGCCTCCGAGCTCATCTGGTCCCTCGCGCTCGCCGTGACCCACAAGCTCCACGTGGACGACCTCGCGGACACCTTCACCGTGTACCCGTCCATGGCCGGCTCGCTGGCCGAGGCCGCGCGCCGTCTGCACGTGCGCCTGTGAGCCCGCACGCAGAAGGGCCCCGGCAGGAGCTGGTCCTGCCGGGGCCCTTCTGCGTGGAGGGAGGCGTCGGTCAGCGGGCGGTGCGGCGCTCCCGGGCCGAAGTCACCTCGTGGAGGTCGGCGTGCTTGGTCTCCGGCGCCAGGAAGAGCGCGATGAGCGTCAGCAGCGAGGCGGCGGCCAGGTAGTAGCCCACGTAGGCCACGTCGAAGGTGGTCACGAGCCAGGCGGCGATGAACGGGGTCAGTGCGGCGCCGAGGATCGAGGACACGTTGTAGGCGATGCCCGAGCCGGTGTACCGGGTGTTGGTCGGGTACAGCTCGGGCAGGATCGCGGACATCGGGCCGAAGGTCAGGCCCATCAGCATCATGCCGATCACCAGGAACATCACCATGCGCGGCACGTCCACGTCCGCGGCGGTGCCCATGGTCTCCGGGTTGAGCCACCAGCCGAAGGTCAGGCCGAACAGGATCATCAGGCCGGTCACGGTGAGCAGCACCGGGCGGCGGCCGAAGCGGTCGGCCAGCATGCCGGAGACCGGGATGAAGGCTGCGAAGAACACGATGCCGACCAACTGCAGGACCAGGAACTCTGCGTAGGGGACGCCGAGGAAGCCGTCGCCGGTCTTGCCGATCGCGTAGGACAGGATCCACGTGGTCATGATGTAGAAGAGCACGTAGGTGGCGTACATGACGAAGGTGCCGAGGATCAGCTCCCACCAGTTGCGGCGGAAGACCTCGCCCAGCGGAGCGGAGACGCGCTGGTCGTTGGCCAGGGCGCGCTGGAAGACCGGGGTCTCCTCCAGCTTCACGCGGACGTAGAGGCCCACCAGCACCATCACGAGGGACAGCAGGAACGGCACACGCCACACCCAGGTGAGGAACACGCCGTCCATCTCCGGGTTGGTGGAGTCGTGGTCGAAGCCCAGCACGAGCAGCAGGAACAGGCCGTTGGCGAGGAAGAAGCCGATGGGAGCGCCCAGCTGCGGCCACATGGCGGCCCAGGCCCGCTTGCCCTCCTTGGCGTACTCGGTGGCGAGCAGGGCCGCACCGGACCACTCGCCGCCCAGGCCGAGGCCCTGGAAGAAGCGCAGGATGGTCAGCATGGCAGGCGCCCAGAGGCCGATCTGCTGGTACGTCGGCAGCAGCCCGATCAGGAAGGTCGCGATGCCCATGGTCAGCAGCGAGCCGATCAGGGTGGTCTTGCGGCCCACGCGGTCGCCCAGATGCCCGAACACCACCGCGCCGAGCGGGCGGGCGATGAAGGCCACGCCGAAGGTCGCCATCGAGGCGAGCAGCTTCGCCGTGTCATCGGCGCCGGAGAAGAAGATCAGCGGGAAGACCGAGACGGCCGCCGTGGCATAGATGTAGAAGTCGTAGAACTCGATCGAGGTGCCGATCAGCGACGCGGTGACCACGCGGGAGCGGGGCACCTCGTCTGCAGCGCTGATGGCCGCTGCAGAGCCGTCCGGGGAGGGGCCGGGGGAGACGGAGGACATGGGATCTCCTGGCGGTTCGGGCCGTCGGGATCGGCGGCTCAGGCGAGTGGGACGATGGTCACCGTAGGACCGTCGTCGAGCATCCTGTCTGTCGGGCGCCGGATTGTCCAGCATGCGGGACGGGGATGTCCATGGCGACGCCCCGCCTCTGATGCGCCGGGGCGTCGTCCGTGCTCGCAGGCCGGCCTGGAAGCGGCCACGCTGTCAGCCCGACTCCGGGAGGCTCACTCCGCGTCCTCGATGGTGACGATCGCGGTGCCCGCGGAGACGGCGTCGCCCGCGTTCACGGCAAGGCTCTTGACCACGCCGTCCCTGTGGGCGGTGAGCGGCTGTTCCATCTTCATGGCCTCCATGACCACGACCAGGTCGCCCTCACTGACCTGCTGGCCCTCTTCCACGGCCACCTTGACGATGGTGCCCTGCATCGGGGCGGTCAGTGCGTTCGACGAGGCGGCGGCACCGCCTCCGGAGCCGCGGCGGGCGCCGCGCGGTCGGCGGCGGCCGCCGGCGCGCTGGGCGGCGTCCTGCACGGTGTGCAGGGCGGTGGCGAAGGTCGGCAGGGTCACCTCCACGCGCTTGCCGTTGACCTCCACGGTGACGGTGTGGCGGCTCTCCGGCTCGTGCGGGGCCTGGGCATCGCCGCCGAAGGGGGCGAGCTGCGCGGTGAAGTCGGTCTCGATCCACCGGGTGTGCACGTCGAAGCCGGAAGGCTCCTCGGCGCCGGCAGTGAGCTCTGGCGCGAAGGCCGGGTCCTTCACCACGGCACGGTGGAACGGCAGCACGGACGGCATGCCGGAGATCTCCATCTCCTCCAGGGCACGCGCGGCGCGCTGGAGGGCCTGCAGGCGGGTGGCGCCGGTGACGATCACCTTGGCCACCATCGAGTCGAACGCGCCGGAGACGGTCTCGCCCTCGGTGATGCCGGTGTCCACACGGACGCCGGGGCCGGCGGGAAGGCGGAAGCGGGTCAGGCGCCCCGGGGCGGGGAGGAAGCCGCGGCCCGGGTCCTCGCCGTTGATGCGGAATTCGAAGGAATGTCCGTGGACCTGCGGGTCCGTGTAGCCGAGGGCTTCGCCGCGGGCGAGGCGGAACTGCTCGCGGACCAGGTCGATGCCGGTGACCTCCTCGGAGACCGGGTGTTCCACCTGCAGGCGGGTGTTCACCTCGAGGAAGGACAGGGTGCCGTCCGCGCCCACCAGGAACTCGCAGGTGCCGGCACCCACGTAGCCGGCCTCCTTCAGGATGGCCTTGGAGGACTCCACGAGACGGGCGTTCTGCTCGTCGGAGAGGAACGGCGCCGGGGCCTCCTCCACGAGCTTCTGGTTGCGGCGCTGCAGGGAGCAGTCGCGCGTGGAGACCACCACCACGTCGCCGTGCTCGTCCGCGAGGCACTGGGTCTCCACGTGGCGCGGCCGGTCCAGGAACCGCTCCACGAAGCACTCGCCGCGGCCGAAGGCGGAGATCGCCTCGCGGACGGCGGAGTCGTACAGCTCGGGGATCTCCTCGCGGGTGCGGGCCACCTTGATGCCGCGGCCGCCGCCACCGTGGGCGGCCTTGACGGCCAGCGGGAGGCCGTGCTCGTCGGCGAACTCCAGCACCTCGGCGGTGCCGGAGACCGGCTCGGTGGTGCCCGGGGCGAGCGGGGCGCCCACGGCGGTGGCGATGCGGCGGGCCGAGACCTTGTCCCCCAGGGCCTCGATGGCCGCCGGGGGCGGGCCGATCCAGACCAGGCCCGCGCCCTCCACGGCGCGCGCGAAGTCGGCGTTCTCGGAGAGGAAGCCGTAGCCGGGGTGGACGGCGTCTGCGCCGGAGCGTTCGGCGGCGTCCATGATCTTGTCGATCAGCAGATAGGAGTCCGCCGCGGTCTGGCCGCCGAGGGCCACGGCCTCGTCCGCCAGTCGCACGTGCATGGCGTCCCGGTCCGGCTCGGCGTAGACGGCCACGGAGGTCAGCCCCTCGTCCTGGCAGGCGCGGATCACGCGGACGGCGATCTCCCCGCGGTTGGCCACGAGGACCCGGGAGAAGCGACGGGGCGGGGCGTCGGTCTCACGGTTCTCGTGTGCGGCGGCGGAAGTCATGCGCGTCAGTCTCCTCACGGTGGCAGGTCTACTCGGGCGCCCGCGCCGTCCGCGCACATGATGTGCGCCGAACCGGGCGTCGCCCACTCGGGCACCCTAGCCGCGAGACGTCGAAAACCTACAGTTCTCGGCGCCGATCCCGCGCTGTCAGCGCTCGGAGTTGGAGGAATCCCACAAAACGGTGAAGGGGACGCCCAGCTCCTCGCACTGTGTCCGCAGCGTGGACACGGACAGGCCGACCACCGCGTTGGGGTCACCGTCCACGGAGTCGACCAGTGCGGCACCTGCGCCGTCGATGGTGAAGGCGCCGGCGCACCGGAGTGGTTCTCCGGTGGCCACATAGGCGGCGATGGTCCGTTCGTCGGCGGCGGCGAACCTCACCACAGCGGACACCTGCGCGGAGGTTGACCGCAACGTGCCGTCCGGCTGCACCAGTCCCAGCCACTGCCCGGTGTGAAGCACGCCCTCACGGCCCTGCTGCAGCCGCCAACGCTCCACCGCCACCTCCGGCTCGTACGGCTTGCCGTGGGCGACGCCGTCGATCTCGAACACAGAGTCGCAGCCGATCACCAGGGTCGGCCGCTCCACGCCGGCCTCGGCGACCTGCGCGGCCACGTCCTGTCCCTTGGCCTCGGCCAGCAACAGGGCGAGCTGCGCTGGGGACGCGCCGGAGGCCCGGGCGCCGACCGCCGCCTCGTCCACGTGGGAGACGAGCGTGCGGAACGGCACCCGGGCCCGGGTGAGGATCTCGGCCCGGCCCGGCGAGGCCGAGCCGAGCACGAGCTCCGGTGCGTCGGTCATGCCAGCGCCTCGCGCAGGGTGTCCAGCCCCATGCCGCCGAGCTTGAGGGCGCGGGTGTGGAAGGCCTTGAGGTCGAAGTCCTCGCCCTCGCGCTGCTCGTGCTCGGCGCGGATCTGCTCCCAGATGCGCTGGCCCACCTTGTACGCCGGCGCCTGCCCCGGCCAGCCGAGGTAGCGCGTGAACTCGAAGCGGCGCTGGCCCTCGGAGATCATCAGGTGCTTGGCCAGGAACGCGTAGCCCTTCTCCGGGGTCCACGCGCCGCCGCCCTCGGACTCGGGGGCGTCGAAGCCGCAGTGGTAGCCGATGTCGAACACCACGCGGGCCGCGCGCATGCGCTGCATGTCCAGCATGCCGAGATGGTCGCCCGGGTCGTCGAGGAAGCCGAGCTCCTCCATGAGCTTCTCCGCGTACAGCGCCCAGCCCTCGCCGTGGCCGGACGTCCAGCAGAAGCTGCGACGCCACAGGTTGAGGTTCTCCCGGTTCATCATGGCGGTGGCGATCTGCAGGTGATGGCCCGGGACGCCCTCGTGGTACACGGTGGTGGTCTCGGCCCAGGTGGTGAACTCGTCTTCGCCGGCGGGGACGGACCACCACATGCGGCCGGGCCGGGAGAAATCGTCCGAGGGGCCGGTGTAGTAAATGCCGCCCTCCTGGGTGGGGGCGATCATGCACTCCAGCCGGTCCATCGGGGCCGGGATCTCGAAGTGCTCCTTCATGGCCTCGACCGCGTCGTCGGAGAGCCGCTGCATCCACGTGCGCAGGGCCTCGGTGCCCTTCAGGGTGCGCTCCGGGTCCGCGTCCAGGATCGCGCGCGCCTCCTCGATCGTGGCGCCCGGCCGGATGCGCTCAGCGTCCGCCTGCTGCGCGGCGATGATGCGGGCCAGCTCCTCCTGGCCCCAGCGGTAGGTCTCCTCGAGGTCGATCTCGGCGCCGAGGAAGACGCGGGAGGCCAGCCGGTAGTACTCGATCCCGACGCCGTCCGCCTCCGGGGCGTGCGGGCGCAGCTCGGCCTCGAGCGTGTCCGCGAAGTCGCGGTAGGCCTGCGCGGCGGTGTCCGCGCCGGAGCGGATGCGGGCGGCCAGGGCGTCGTCCACGACGTCGGCTGCCTCGGCCCGCTCGACCAGGCCCGGGAAGAACCCGCCCTCGGCGCCGTGGGCGCGGGCCTGCTCCACCACGATGTCCACCTGGCGCACCGCGGCCACCTGGCCGCGGTCGCGGGAGGCGAGCAGGGACTCGGTGTAGCCCTGCAGAGCGGCGGGCAGGTTCGTCAGGCGGCCGGCGATGTGTTCCCACTGCTCCGCGGTGTCCGTCGGCATGAGGTCGAAGACCGCGCGGATGCCCTGGGCGGGGGAGGCGATGTTGTTCAGCTCGGTGCGGCCGGTCGCGTGGATCTCGCGCTCGAGGCCGAGACGCTCGCGGAGGGCGGCGATCGTGACCCGGTCGACGTCGTCCGCGGGTTCGAGGCCATCGAGGGCGCCGAGGGTGTCCCGGTTGAGCTCGTCCAGGGCACGGGCCCCGGCGGGGGAGTAGTCGCCGTACTCGGTTTCGTAGCCGGCGCGGCCGAGGGTGGTGGCCTCCTCCGGGTGGAGCTCGAGGTAGCGGGCGACGTGGCGCTCGGCCAGATCGTCCACGGCGGTCGGGGTGCGCGTGCCGGTGGGCGCGTCAGAGATGATGGAGGTCATGCTCTGCACTCTATCCGCAGCCCGAACACCTGCCGAGGAAGTTCGACTCGCCTCGCGAAGGACCCCGGGGCGGCAGGTCAGGTGCCATCGGTGGGGGAGGGGGCGGCCGTCGCCAGAGCGGAGGAGAGGTTGCGGCGCTTGAGGGCGCGCATCTCCACGACGAGCAGCACGCAGAGGTAGACCGTGATGCATACCTCTGCCGCCGCGTATGCGAGAAGGAGCCCCGCGGCTCCGAGGAGGGCCGTCAACGGGTAGGCGGCGCAAGCCAGGGTGATCAGGGCGGCGGTTCCTCCCGCGGCGACGGATCGGGTACGGCCCAGCAGCACCAGGGACGAGTTGCCGGTGATCGAGTTGAAGGCGATCGCCCCGAGCACCACCCCGACCGCTGTGGACTCCACTGGAGACAGCGTGATCTCACCCGCCGAGATGACCGGGGAAAGCGACCAGGTCACGATGGCAGATCCGATGGTGGTGACGACAGACAGGACGATTGTGCGGAGAACGCCTCGCCGGATCCGCATGGCCAGGGGGCTGGTGCCGCGGGGAATAGAGGTCTGCATGAATTGCAGGAACGGCGTCAGCGCTCTGTTCCCCCACCGGATGAACTTGTCCGCGAGGGCTACGACTACGCCGATGCCTTCTGAGGCTATGCCCGCCGCGAGGACGGGCAGACTCATCCTGGCGACCAGCACGAGACCGATCACGAATGCGCTGAATCCGGCACGCAGTTCCGTGAGCGCCTGAGTGAAGGTGGGATGGGCGTAGGCGACGCCCGCGCGGGCGAGCCTGCGCCGCATGACGACCACAGGGATGACGGCGGCGACGACGTTGGAGGTCAGGACCGCCGTCGAGTACAGCCAGGCCTCCGGGTGCAGGGCAAGTGCCGCGACGCCGAACAGTGGCACGATGGTGCGTGGAAGCGCGTCGTACCGCAGGAGGCCGCGCGGATCGTGGGCACTGATGTAGATCCACGCCCCGTTGAGCCCATTGACCATGCCTGCGGATGCCATCAGGGCGAAGTCGATTGGCGAGGCTGTGGGAATAAGGGCCGTGGCAAGCGCGATCGCCCCTGCCGCCGGCAGGCACAGCAGGAGTCGGGGCGGTATGGAGTCTAGGTAAAAACCGGGGCGGGCGCCGTCCTCCAGTGCTGAGGCACGCGCTAGGCCGACGGAGTTCCAGCCCCAGATGACGACGACCCGCGCCAGCTCTCCCAGGGCCTGGCCCAGGGCGATGCTCAACCAGACCGCCTGTCCTGCCACACCCAGGAGGATGGGGACGGCCACCATGGCGCTGATGCTCACCAGGAGGGGGGCGAGGGTGAACCCACTGACGTTTTTCAGTGCCGAACGCATGGGAGGGTCAGGCGGATTCGGGGAAGTTCAGCCGGGACCGGCGCACCACCTCGGGCCGCACCCGGGTCAGCTGGTCGATCACGACGTTGCGCTGGTCGAGCCAGGAGCGGAGCACCGAGACAATGGCGTCTCCCATCCCCGGGCGGGGCTGGACGACGCCATCGGTGAGGCCCATCATCTCGTAGAGGCCCTCGACCTTTCCGGCGGTGGCCACAGTGACCACGGGGACGGAGTGCGTCATGGACATGATCGCCAGATGCATGCGTCCGGTCACGACGATGTCCGCATGTTGCACAAGCGCCTTGACTTGGGCCGGCCACAGCTGCTCGGTGACGAGGTGGTCCGTTGTGGCAGCGTAGCGCCGGAACACCGCAGACGAAGCCTGGAGGTCGTCGTCCCAGTCACGCAACACATGCGGCAGGACCAGGATCCTCAGGCCGCGCTCGTGCAGTTCTCGGAAGACTAGGTCATACTCGGTGGCCTGTGCGGAGAACTTCCGCCCCACCATCCCACTCACGTTGACGATGGCGACAGGCTGATCAGATGCGTCGAGCCATTGGGTGACGGCGTTCGGTAGGTCCTCGAGCGTTCCGTAGTCGAAGACGATGTCCGCCGCGTCCACGACCGGAGTTACGCCCGAGCTGACCAGACGCCGGTGCGATAACGGATCGCGTGCTATGAGACGTACCCCCTCCCGTGCGGCGTTCCGGGCGGCACGCACGACTGAACGCGGTGCGTCGTCGGACCAACTGAAGCCTAGGATTGTGGTCGGGACGCCCTGCGCGGCTGCCAGGCGCGCCAGGGAGAAGCGGGCGAGGGAGGCCGAAGGATGGCCTCCATCCATCGTGTCCGCTCCGGGAATCCAAAAACGGGCGGCACCGTCGAGCGCGCGGAGGAAGCGCCGGATGTCGGCCCCGCGGACGGGCGGCGGCGTCTTGAGGAGGTGAGGGACAGTGACGAGGGTCACGCGTCGGCGGTCGGCGTCGCGCAGCCGGAGCGCGTCGCCGTGGCTTACGAGGGCCACGATAGGACCCTGGGCGGTGGCGAGGATCATATCGAACATGGCTTGGTCGCCGATGTTCCCGCCCCCGGAGGGTGCCAGGAGCAGTGTATGGCCTGATGTCGAGGGCGCGACCGGGAACCGACGTCCGAGGAGTTTGTCGAACTGATGCAAAGCGGTCGCGTAGAGCGAGCTGGCCAGGACGTTTTTCCCGGTCTGACGGACCAGACGACGGGAACGGCTTTGGAATGACATGTTCCTCTTAAGAATGGGCGTGAGAGGGGGCGGGTAGCATGAGCGGTCGGGAGGCGGCCAGGAGCGTTCCCACCATCGGCTACAGTCTAACGTGAATTATGGAGACTCCATGACCTCTGTCCCCGTTGATCCGCAACGCCGCGGTGCCCCGCGAGCAAAGAGGTCGTTGTCCGAGCATCTGGTCTGGCTGGCCATGGCCACATTGCCCTTTCAGCGTGCCCTGACGATCGACGTGGGGGTTCCATTGAAGCTGAGCGAGATCTTTCTGGGCTTGGTGCTGGTCAGCCTTCCGTTCACCATCAGACGACGTCAACGCATCGTCGGCCTTCCAGCGGTTGTGGGTCTGGCGATGGTCGTAGTGTTGTCCACGCTGGTGGCGTACGCGGGGCCGCTCCCGCTGCAGCCGATCGGGGTCACGGATCTCCGCTTCGACACGGTGTTCTATGGAGTGTTCGCGGTAGTCACGCTTGTCTTCTGGTGGGCTGTGGCCACGCGGTCCGTCTCTGTGGTCGAGTCCGGGCTGCGGATGGGCGTCTGGCTCTGCCTGGCCGCGGTCGTCGTTCAGTTCGTGCTCTACACCAACGGACAGGTAGACCTCTTGGAGGCCATGAATTTTCAGACGGATCGGGCGACGCAGGCTCTGGAAGGCGACGGCGAGACCGCCTCGCTGCGCACCGGCCCCTTCACCGAGGGGCAGCATCTCGGGTTCTTCGCGGGGGGCATGTTCTTCCTCAGCCTGCGCCGGCGTGAGTGGTTTACCGCGCTGGCAGCGCTCGGTAGTGTCTACTATTCCCAGTCAACCACCAGTTTCATCGCTGTCCTCGCAGGGGTCGCGCTCATCGGATTGCGCTCCTGGTCCGCACCGGGATTGCTGCGCACCGTCATCGTGGGAGGTGGAACGGCGATCGCCGTGTTGTCCTCGGACTCGGCTCGGGCGTTCGTCCGGTTCCAGGGGGCGAAGCTGGGTCTGGTCGACATGCCTGGAGGCGCGTTGACCCGTTCCATGGACCTTCGTGCGGCCAAGACGGAGATGGGCTTTCAGATGGCCCTGGACCACCCATTGGTGGGTCTGGGACCGGGACGCTTCGCCGGGCATTTCGCCGACTACGTAGACCGCAGCGCCGTAACCTTCCCCAACAACTACTTCACCGGGGAGTTTCGCCCGATTGTGGAAAACGCCTACGCCCAGATCGGTGCGGAACTAGGTCTGGTCGCCCTCGTTCTGTTCATCTGCCTTCTCGTGGCCGTAGGGTGGAATGTTCGGCGGTCCCCTGTGATGTCGGCACTGGCGCTGTTCCTTGCGGTCATGCTGTCCACCGCTTCGTCGTGGACCTTCATGCCCGCATGGGCCTTCCTGGCAGTCCTCTGCCTCAGGAGAGGCCAGCGGTTCGTGGCGTCGGCGCCTGTCGCATGACGGCGCGCGGGTGCCGCATGGACAGATGCCGCCGCTCAGTCGTGGTGCCGGATCGTCTCGGCAGTCGGGCGACGGGGGGAGCGCGCCACCCGGTAGCCCGCGGCGGGGTACCCCAAGGCGATGACACAGATGATGTCCTCCCGGACCGGGATGTCGGCCACCTCGCGCAGGCGTGCGCTCATGGCGTTGGACTTCGACCAGTTCAGCATGCACGCTCCGACCCCATGAGCGTGCAGCGCCCAGACGAACGACATTGCCACCAGGGCACCGTCGATCCACTTCTGATTGCGTTCGCCGGCGCCAGCGAAGAGCGTCGAATTCACCGTCACGACGGCAAGCTGTCCGACGGTTTGGCCGAATCCCATGTTGCCGCGCTGGAGGCGGAGGATGTGCTCGACGAGCTCGTCTTCGCAGTAGAGGTGAATGCGACCTGCCCGCCGGTTGCAGACCGAAGGAGATGTCATGGCGAGCTCCGCGGCATGGTCGAGGATCTCGTGGGGGACCGGACGAGAGCGGTCGAAGTTCCTCACACTGTGCCGTGAGAAGACGAAGGCCTCAACGGCCTCGCGATCGAGTGCGCGTAGTTCGGGTCCAAGCGGAGCGATCTCCTCGTCCACCACGCCCTCATCGTTCCAGCGGGACAGGGCCGCACGGGCTGACGTGACGTTCCGCACAAGGTCGTCGTCCATGGAGGCCGGATCCAGGAGGCCGTCGATGCGGTGCTCCAATGCACTGCCGAACGGCCGCTTGGGCGCGGGCATGGCAAGGCCCTTCTCAATTCGGTGGTAGTCCTTGATGAGCTGTGTGTCCCGGGAATGCGGCCGCAGGTCGCGGCCGAATCCGACCTCGGGTGTGGAGGAAAGGGCGATGCTGCGACGCATGTCAGCCGTGTGTTCGAGGACGGTCTGACCCTTCAGGGCGAACCGCATGAGGGGCAATCTCAGTCGGGAGGGCAGATGGCCGAGGGCGGATCTTACAAGTCGACGCATAGGCGACCTTCCGTTACGGGGGAGATGGGTGTCCCAGGCTCACGGCAGCTGATCGCCGAGCGTGATGACATCGAGGACGGTTCGTGTGCCAGTATATGAGCGCACCACTTGCTCTGAATACACGGTGCCCCTGTGACCTACCCCGCCCCCGCGACGATTCGACTACCGCCATGCGCCCGCGAGGAGAATGATGAAGATCTACATGCCGTCTCGAATACTGGATCGTCATGTGGGAGGAAATACCACATACGCCCGGCATATAGCCCAGGGGATGCGTGAGCGCGGTCATCAGGTGCTCTCCATGCCTGCGCACACGATGGCCCCGGTGACGGCACTTCTCGAGACCGGCTTTGGACTGCGCCGCGGTGGTGCCGAGGACGTGCTCCACTACGTGGCGGACACCGGTCCGCTGCTGGACACCCGGCGTCCTTCGGTGGTGACGGTTCACGGAGTCGCTTCGCGGTGGATCTCGACGGCGCGCACTCCACGGCAGGAGTGGACGTGGCGTACCCGGGTCTCCCGCGCCATCGCCGCGACCGACGCTGTGATTACGGTCTCCGAGTCCAGCGCTGACGACATTGCCGATGTATTCGGCCTCGACAGGTCCCGGATCACGTCGATCCCGCATGGAATCGACGTCGCCCACTTCTCCCGACCGGTGGTGATGTCGGACGCCGTCCGAGCCCGGGTCCCGAAGAACTTCGTCCTGTACCTGGGGAACCTGGAACCTCGGAAGAACGTGGTGAACCTCATCCGTGCGTTCGAATCCCCGGCCGTCAAGGCCCTCGGCGTCCCCTTGGTCATCGCTGGAAAGCCTGCATGGAATTATTCGCAGATCCTGAACGAGATCGAGGGTTCCTCCAACGTGATCGCGCTGGGGTTCGTCAGTGACGACGACCGTGTCGCGATGATGCAGAATTGCGCTCTGTTCGCCTTCCCAAGTCTGTACGAGGGCTTCGGGTTCCCCGTCCTCGAGGCGATGGCCGCCGGTGCCGCCGTGATCACGACCGACCGCGGCTCCCTGAAGGAGGTCGCAGGGCCGGCGTTGCTGTTCGATGGCGTCGATGAAGAAGCGATCCAGGCCGGTCTCCTCCACGCACTTGAGGACTCCCGGCGACGGGAGGAGTCGCGCGTGTCGGGCCTTACCTGGGCCAGCCAGTTCAGCTGGGGTCGAAGTGTCGCCCGCCACGAGGAAGTCTACCGGGCGGTGCTTTCCGCATGAGAATCCTAGTCCTCCACGGCTACAGTGCTGCCAACCTCGGTGATGGTCTCCTCGTTACGGAGACACTCGAGTTGCTGCACGAGGCGTTCGGAGCTGATGTGGACCTGACGATCGTCGCCTCTCACCCCGAGACCTTCAGCGCACTGCCCCATCGAGTCGTCGACTCGATGCCGCGGTGGAACGGCTATGCCCCCGCGTACCGTGCTGTCCTTCGCGAGATCGACGAGTTCGATCTCGTGGTCGCCGTCGGTGGCGGGTATCTGCGAGCCGGCCGGCCTGTCGAGGCATTGAAGACCTTGCTGGTGCATGGGCCACAGCTGCGCGCAGCGGCGCGCACGACCGCGCCGACCTTCTATATGCCTCAGAGCATCGGTCCAGCGCGTGGGGGGACTCGGTGGATCTTCGAGGCTCTTCTGCGCGCTGTGGACATGGTCCACGTCAGAGACGACCGCAGCCTCGAACAGTTCCGGCGGGCGCAGGTCCATCGGACCCCTGACCTTGCTGTCCTGGCCAGTGAACGATCCTGGCCTCAGGAGGACTCCGTCCCGGACCTCCATCCCGTCTTCAGCATCCGGGCCATTCACGGCAGCGTCCCGGAGGCCGTGATGGATCTAGCGCGGCGATTCGAGGGCGTGGGCTACGATACGTACATCCAGAGCCAGACGGGAACGGGGAACGACGACCGCGCAGCCACCGATCAGCTCTCTCCCCGACGTGTCATCGATCGTGCGGAACTGATGACCACAGGGGCAGGGCCAACACGCGTCGTCGTCGCGGTGCGGCTCCACGCTTCCCTTATGGCTCTGGCCGCTGGTCATTTCGTGGTCCATCTGGCGTACGAACGCAAGGGCTTCGGTGCTTTCAGTGATCTCGGAGTTCCGGATTTCGTTCACAATGTCAACGATTTCGACGTGGACCTCGTTTCTGAACAGATCGAACGGTTGCGCACTGATCCGGCGGCGCGTCGCGACTATGCACAAGCGCTTCATTCACGAGCCGCCCAGATGCCGGCCGTACGTGAGTCGTTGGTGGGCTCACTGCGCAGGGCGGCTGCATCCCGATGACCGACCGTCTGTCACCTTTGACCACCCCGCTTTCAGTTAAGCTTGGCGCCATAGGAAACCTGAGGAATTCGTCGTGCGCATACTCCATCTGACACAGTGCCCTGTGGCCGGCGTGCCCCATGCGATTGAGCGTTATGCGCGGGGCACCTCCGAAGTCCACGAGCATCACCTACTAGCGGTGCCCGAAGTGGACGTGGAAAAGTCGGCTTTCGCCAGTTTCATGCCCCTGCCGTCCGGGACCCTGGGACGTATCCGTGAGGTGGCTCGGGCAGTGAAGAAGATCCGGCCGGACGTCATCCACGCCCATTCGAGCTTCGCCGGGGGATACGCGCGTCTGGCGCCCGTCGCCGTCCCGATCGTCTATCAGCCCCATTGCTTCGCCTTCGACGATCCAGGGCGGCCCTGGGCCGTTAGGGGTGCCTATTGGGCCGCAGAGGTCCTACTCGGGGTCCGCAGCACCTTGACGGTGGCCTTGACGCCGCATGAGAGGGCTCTCGCTCGCAGCATCGGCCAGGGGCGCCGCACAGTGGAGGTACCCAATGTGTCGAACGTGGAGCCTCTCGGCGCCAGCGTCGTGCGGCGGCACGTCGGCAGGGCCCTGAGAGTGGCCATGATCGGCCGCATCGCACCCCAGAAGGACCCAGCGTTCTTCGCTGAGACCGCTCGCAACCTGGGTCTCAACGAGGGGCGGAACCCGGGAGTCGAGCTAGTGTGGATCGGGGGCGGAGACCCGCAGGACGAAGCCACGCTGCGCGACTCCGGGGTCACTGTGACCGGCTGGACCGATCGTGAGGGCGTCGCACGGCAGCTCGACGAGGCGGATCTGTACCTGCATTCCGCTGCATACGAGGGGTTTCCCCTGTCGGTGCTCGATGCTGCTGCCAGGAATGTGCCCGTGGTGGTCCGAGACATCTCGTGCTTCCGCGGATACGACATTCGCAAGGTCTCCTCGCCGAAGGAGGCGGCGGCGCTGTTGACCACTCTGACTGAAGACAGGTCGCCCCTCAATGCGATCGGCAGACAATCGGATGCCCTTCTGCAGCACATGAACCCGGCCTCTCAGAAGAACGCACTTTTGGACCTGTACAGTCGTGCCGTGGGGTCGGCAGCCTTGGGTAAGGAGCACTGAGATGAGCTGGATGGTGACCGGAGCGGCCGGATACATCGGATCACACGTTGCGCACACCCTGCATGGCAGGGGGCGGGAGGTCGTCGCCGTCGACAACCTCTCCACGGGGCACCGCGCGTTCGTTCCGGAGGGCGCGGTGTGGGTTGCGTGCGACGTGCGGGACGCACGACAGTTGACGGAGGTCATGCGCCATCATGACGTAACGGGTGTCATCCACTTGGCCGGCTTTAAGTACGCGGGTCTGTCGGTGAAGGAGCCCCTGCGGGCCTATCAGGACAACGTCCACGGAACGATGGGTCTGCTGCAGGCCATGACTGACGCTGAGGTCCGCATGCTCGTCTTCTCATCTTCTGCGGCGACGTACGGTACACCGAGCGAAGAGGTCGTCACCGAGCGCACCCCGGTGCGACCGGAATCCCCGTACGGAGAGTCGAAGCTGATCGGGGAGTGGTTGATCGCCGATCAGGGGCGTGCCACAGGGCTGCGGCACACCTCGCTGCGCTACTTCAATGTCGTCGGTGCTGGCCGTCGCGAGGTGGCCGACACCAGCCCCCACAACCTCTTCCCTCGCATCTTCTCGGCTTTGGACCAGGGACGCTCCCCGAAGATCTTCGGCACGGACTACCCCACCTCCGACGGGACGTGCGTTCGTGACTACGTCCACGTCCAGGATCTCGCCGACGTGCACGTCGCGGCCGCAGACTGTCTGGAGGCCGGAATCGAGCTCGACCCTATCTACAACATCGGTTCAGGTACGGGGACGTCCGTGGCGGAGATCATGTCTGTGATGAAGAAGGTGACGGGGATCCCCTTCGATGCCGAGGTCTGTCCTCGGCGACCCGGCGATCCCTCCCGCATCGTCGCAGACGGTGCCGCCGCGCGACGTGACCTCGGCTGGGCCATGTCTCACTCGTTGGAGGAGATGGCGGCCTCCTCATGGGATGCGTGGAGGAGATTCCACCGCTGAGAGGCGTCAGAGGCACGCCACATTGACGCAGCGGGATCACCCGGCCGTGCGCTTACTCTCTTGGCGCAGGTGCGACGCGGCCCTCATGATCTGGGGTAGGTTCCTGAGGAACTTCTTCCAACGGGCCGTTCGCGCCTTCATACGATGCACACGCGAGGCGTTCTCCAGGGAGAGATCGCGTTTCACAAGAAGCTCAGCGGAAGGGAAAGCCGCGTGCCACAGGAGACGGGGCCAGTGTCTCAGTGGTGCCCGTCGGATGGCGTCCAGCCAGAGGACCGTGGGATGCTCCAGATGTTGATAGAGCAGCCACTCGTGGGAGGCCGGTCCGAGATCCGGGGTGATGCTCTCGGGAGCTTGCTCGGCGAAGAAGGAGGAGAGCGCGCGTGCCGCATCCAGGGTCTGGGCGAGGTCGTTCAGTGCATGCCAGTCGTCGACGTCGAGCACGGATGCCAGATGCGTCAGCTCCCTTTGGGCGCGCTTCTCCCAGGGTGTCCTGAGCCCATTGAGCATCAGGAGCATCGCATGGGCGATTCGTGACGGGACTGGGACGGGGACATGGGCTATCTCGAGTGCGTCGCGTTCCTCCCACAGGCGCTCGAACGCCTCCTCGGGGTCCGCTTCGATGCCCGGGACCCGGCGGTGGAGATCTATGTCCACGGGCCAGCCGTCGTGCAGCAGAGTCCGCGCGTGGACAAGACCAACGCCCAGATCACCTCCGGAGGGTCGGTCTCTCCAGCCGTGTGCGGCCAGGGCCTGGACGACGGCGTCTTCTCCCCCCGGCTCGATGAGAACATCAACATCGGACGACCGATTGCGCACCCGCAGATTCATGCCATGGGCGATGGGGCCCTTGAAGAAGAGTCCCCTTCCCCCGACGTCGACGAGCGTCTGGGCCACCACACCATGCGCCAACTCCACCGCGACATCAAGCGGCAGTCGAACCTCGACGGTGTGTTCGGAGGAAATTGAGGGCGTGTTCATGGTGTCAGGACCGGCCTGCAACGTCCTGCTGCTGACTTGCAGTGTAGTAGGTGGCCCCGTAGTACTGGTAGGCGCTCGCGGCGGTGCCCGACGCTGGGACGCGGTTGAGCACCGCGCCGAGAACCTCTCCATCGATTTTGCGGATGCTTGAGACGGCCTTGCTGAACTCGTCGTACGTGGTGCGACCGGCGCTGACGACCAGGAGGCATCCGTCGAATCGGCGGGCAAGGATGGCCGCGTCCGTGACAGGGAGGAGAGGCGGTGCATCGATGATGACTAGGGCGTCCTCGGCGAGGGCGTTGATGAGGTCGTTGAAACGGTCGGATGCGAGGATCTCAGATGGGTTCGGCGGAATGGGGCCCGACGCGAGCACTTGAAGCGACGGTCGATTCCCCACCGTCTGGAGCGCGTCAGCCAGTTCGACGCGTCCCAGGACTACGTCTGTGAGACCCACGGTAGAGATCAAGCCGAAGTTCTCTGCGACGACGGGGCGACGGAGGTCGCCGTCCACGAGGACAACCCGCTGGCCGGACTCGGCGACGGGGACGGCCAGGTTGGCCGCCACCGTGGACTTCCCTTCACCCGGGTGCGCCGAGGTGACCGTGACGATGCTCACGGCTTCGTCCGGACGGAGAAACTGCAGGTTGGTTCGCAGCTCTTTGAACGACTCGGTGAGCCGGAAGCTATCTTGATGCTGTTTCGGCGACGTCTCACCGTCGACACGGCCAGCCAGGTTAATGACGTCGCCGCCATCGCGGCGGCGTCGGTTTCTCGCGGAACGGGTGGACTCCGGAACCGTGCCGAGGATGGTCAGGCCGAACCGGCTCTCCAGAGCAGCCGCAGATCGGATCTTGTTGTCCAGCACATGCCGGACGACGGCGACGCCGAGTCCCGCGAGCAACCCCAAGGCGCCGCCGATGGAGAGGGCGAGTGGCAAATTGGGACTGGAGGGGGCGGAAGGGAGGGAGGCGTCGGAGAGCGTTTCGAGCGAGATGATGGACTGGCCTGCGATGCCCCCGGCCTCTACCTCGGTCGCCTGTGCCTCAAGTGCCCCTAGCCATGCGGAGGCCAGCTGCTGGGCACGTTCCGGTGAGGAATCCTCTGCACGGACGACGATTTGGGCGCTGCCGCTCGTGGAGGCCACCTCGACATTCCTCAGCGCCTCACCGGAACTCAGGTCGAAAGGGAGTTCCTCCACCGCCTTGTCCGAAACGGCGCGGGACTCTCCCAGCAGCGCGTATTGCTGGGCCTTTGATTTGGCCAGGTTGTCCGCTGTGAGGGCGACACCGAGGCTCTCACTGTTGCCCACCACCACCAGCGCGTTAGCTGTAGAGGCGTACCGAGGGTTCTGCGTCAGGACCCAGAGTCCGGCCAGCAGGACGCCGATGAGCGGCGCAGCAACGAGGATCATCCAGTGCCTCTGGAGCATTGACATGGCCTTGGAGAGGCTCATGACGGGGGGCGCTGGTGCCATGGGCGATTCTGTGGTCACAGGGGGTCCTTCGAAGCGGAGACGAAATGGTCGAACTGTGGGCTGGGCATGGCCAGGAACATGGCATGCCCTCTACGTGCATCGAGAATTCGTTCGTCCTTAGTGTAGGTGACGCTGAGCAGGTCAGTGCCGTTGACGTCGTCTCACTGGAGATTCACTCGATCAAACCTAGTCGTCTCAAAGCGCAGACCTGGGCGAGGACTTGCCGGGTGGACGGCGCATCGGCAAATGATCCTGCCGCGGCCAGACGCTCGCGGATCTCACGGGCCGTCGTCGTGCCGAGCGCCTCCCGCCAAACGCTGAGGCTGGGCTCGTGCAACCGATATGCGGATGAGGGATCAGGGGCTACATAGACCTCATCGGGGGACACCTCTACCCACGGGACTCGGACGGCGCGGATGCAGGTGTCCGGAGTCAGCGGACGATGCTGGTTTCCGGTCACTGCGGCCCCTCGCCCCGCCGCCACTGGCCGGAACCGGGCCGGGCCCACAGCCCGAGCCGCTGGCGGCGGTCCAGGGTGCGGTCCACGCCGCGCGGGCCGGAGGGGCGGTGCTGCTCGCGGCCCCCGCGCTCGCTCTCCACCGGGGGAGCGCCGGCCTGCAGCTGGTGGATGAGGGCGGTCAGCGCGGCCATCTCCTCCGGCTCCAGGTGGGCGCCGGAGATCTGCACGGCCTCCTGCGTCTCCTCGGCGGCGGTGGTGTCCGCGTCGAAGCGCTCCGGGTTCTGCTCGGTGCTCACAGCGGCATGTTCCCGTGCTTCTTGGCGGGCCGGGCTTCGCGCTTGTGCAGGGTGGCCCGCAGCGCCTTGAGCAGGTTCACGCGGGTGTGGGACGGCGGGATGACGGCGTCCACGTAGCCGAGCTCGGCGGCCTGGTACGGATTGAGCAGCTCGGCCTCGTAGTCCTGCACCAGCTGGGCGCGCGTGGCCTCCACGTCCTCGCCGGCCTCCGCCGCGGCGGCCAGGTCCCTGCGGTAGAGGATGTTGACGGCGCCCTGCGGGCCCATCACGCCGATCTGCGCGGACGGCCACGCCAGGTTCAGGTCCGCACCGAGCTTCTTGGAGCCCATCACGATGTACGCGCCGCCGAAGGCCTTGCGGGTGATCACGGTCAGCTTCGGCACGGTGGCCTCAGCGTAGGCGAAGATCAGCTTCGCGCCGCGGCGGATGATGCCGTTGAACTCCTGGTCCGTGCCGGGCAGGAAGCCGGGGACGTCCACGAAGGTGAGGATGGGGATGTTGAAGGCGTCGCAGAACCGGACGAAACGGGCGGCCTTCTCCGAGGCGGCGATGTCCAGGGTGCCGGCGAATTGCATCGGCTGGTTGGCCACCACGCCCACGGACATGCCGTCCATGCGCGCCAGACCGGTGATCACGTTCGGCGCGTACAGCTCCTGCAGCTGCAGGATGTGGCCGTCGTCCACCACGGAGCCGATCACGTCCAGCATGTCGTACGGCTGGTTGGCCGAGTCCGGGACGAGGGTGTCCAGCTCCTCGTCCTCCTCGGTGACCTCCAGGTCCGCCGGGGCCGGGAAGACGGGGGCCTCGGCGAGGTTGTTCGACGGCAGGAACTCGAGCAGCTCCTGCACGTAGGAGATGGCGTCCTCCTCGGACTCCGCCATGTAGTGGGCGGTGCCGGAGGTGGTGGAGTGCGAGTGCGCGCCGCCGAGGGTCTCCATGTCCACGTCCTCGCCGGTGACGGTCTTGATGACGTCCGGGCCGGTGATGAACATGTGGGAGGTCTTGTCCACCATGACCACCACGTCCGTCAGGGCGGGGGAGTAGGCGGCGCCGCCGGCGGAGGGGCCCATGATCAGGGAGATCTGCGGGACCACGCCGGAGGCGAGCACGTTGGCGCGGAAGATGTCCGCGAACTGGGCCAGGGACGCCACGCCCTCCTGGATGCGGGCGCCGCCGCCGTCCAGGATGCCGACCACGGGGCAGCCGTTGCGGGCGGCGAACTGCTGGACCTTCACGATCTTCTGGCCGTTGCGCTCGGACAGCGAGCCGCCGAACACGGTGAAGTCCTGCGAGTACACGGCCACCTGGCGGCCGTCCACGGTGCCGAAGCCGGCCACCACGCCGTCGCCGGCCGGATGCTTGGCGTCCATGCCGAACGCGGTGGTGCGGTGCACGGCCAGGGCGTCGAGCTCCACGAACGAGCCCTCGTCCAGGAGCATCTCGATGCGCTCGCGGGCGGTGCCCTTGCCGCGGGAGTGCTGGCGCTCGACGGCGGCCTCCCCGCTGGGGGCCTGCGTCTTCTCGAGGCGCTGATGCAGGTCCTCGAGGCGGCCGGCCGTGGTGGTCAGGTCCGGTGAGGTCACGGATGCTCTCCTTGCGACGGTGCGTTCTCGTGCGTCCTGCGGCGGGTTGCAGGGTTCGGACAATCCCTCCTGGTCCAGAAGGCTGGCCGGAACTGCCGCAATTCGCCAGTCTAGGCATGCGCCGCGTCGTCGCAGGCTTGGAGGAAACCTCCAAAACACCGGCCGGGCTCTGCAGGAGCCGTGCAGGGCACTGCGGTATAGGTAGGAGTCATGACCGAGATGATCTGGCTCGAGACCGTGGACTCCACGCAGGACGAGCTGCTGCGCAGGCTCGCCCCCGGCGGCCCCGGGCTTCCCGACGGCGGCGCCCTCGCCTCCACGGACCAGCGCGCCGGCCGTGGGCGTCAGGGGCGTACGTGGACGACTCCGCCCGGCACGGCCCTCGCCCTGACCGTCCACCTGACCCCGGCGGCCTGGCGGCCGCCGGTCGGCGTGCAGCACTACTCCTGGCTCTCCCTCGTGGTGGCCTCTGCGGTGGTGGACGTCGTCCGGGATCTCGGTGTCCCGGCCCACCTGAAGTGGCCCAACGACGTGCTGGTGGCGGACGGCCGCAAGCTGTGCGGCGTGCTCGCCGCGGTCACACCCGGCGGGGGCGTGGCCGTCGGCATGGGAGTGAACGTGGACCACCGCGCCGGCGTGCCCGTGGAGACCGCCACCGCACTCTCGGACTGGATGCCTGCCGAGGAACTTCCCGCCCCCCGGGACCTGGCGGCCCGCATCCACGCGGCGGTCCTGGACCGGGTCCGCGGCTGGGCCGCCGCCCTGCCCGCCGACGGCGGGGTGGTGGACGGCACGCACGGGTGCGTGGCCGGCGTCGTGGACCATCTGTCCACGCTGGGACGGCAGGTGCGGGCCGAGCTGCCCGGTGGAGAGGTGCTCGAAGGGGAGGCCGTCGGACTCGGCCCCGGCGGGACCCTGCGTGTGGCATTCGCCACGGGGGGCCATGAGAAGATGGCGGTGCGTGAGATCAGCGCAGGGGACGTGGTCCACCTGCGCGGAGACGTCCGCCGTGCGCACTGACCGCCGCCTGGCGGCGTGCCCGCCCGCGCAGACATGAAGGAGGGGCGATGCGACTCGAGGAGAACGAGCACGTCGTGATCCGCACGCGCGCCCACCCGCGCCAGCTGCTCGGCGCCGGCGCCGTCCTGGTCCTCACCGCCGCCGCCCTGGCCTTCGTGGTGGGCTGGCTGGAACGGCCGGACCTTGCCGCGCCGTTGGCGCAGTACGTGACGCCGCTGCGTGCGGCCGCCATGGTGATCGCCGCCCTCGTGGTGCTGCTGGGGACTGTCCGCCCGCTGTGGCGGTGGGCCACTCGCACCGTGGTGCTCACCTCGGACCGCCTGGTGCAGTCCGGCCCCCTCGGAGGCGGGGAGCGGTCCATGCCGCTGCTGAGCATCGCCGCCGTGGAGCAGCGCCGCCGCGGCTCCGGCGCCGGGGACCTGCACGTCACCTTCCAGGATGCCTTCCAGCAGGTCTACTGGCGCCTGACGAACGTCCCGGAGATCGAGCGCTTCGAGGCCGCCATGGCGGACGAGACCGTCTCTGCCCGCCGCCGGAGCGAGCGCGCCTGGGCCGCCGTCCCGCGCCACGCCGCCGGAACGCACACCGGAAGGTGGGGCCGGTGACCGACCACATGCCGCGCGACCGCGACGCGCTCCCGCAGAACCCCGGCTGGACCACCGCCATGCGGACCCTGGACGCCGGGCTCGTGGTGGGCCCGCGCAGGTACACCCGCGAGGAGGCCGCCGAGCGGCTCGGCATACCCGCCGAGTCCGCCCGCCCCATCTGGCAGTCCCTCGGCTTCTCCCACGTGCCCGAGGGCGAGAAGGTCTTCACCGCCGCGGACCTCGAGTCCTTCGAGGTCATCCTGTCCCTCGTCCGCCGCGGCGTGCTCACCGAGGCCACCGCAGGCTCCCTGGCCCGCTCGATCGGCCAGATGACGGACCGCATGGTGGTGTGGCAGATCGAGGCCCTCGTGGAGGACCGCGTGGCCTCCGGGATGTCCGACCCGGAGGCCCGCCGCGAGGTGGTGGACATGCTCCCGGAGCTCATCACCCCGCTGGAGAAGGTCATGCAGACCGTCTACCGGCGCCAGCTGAACAACGCCGTCCAGCGCCTCACGGTCAACGTGGAAGCCGGGCTGGCCGCCTCCGAGCGGGGCCGTGACGGCTCCGAGGACGACGCCCCGCTCCCGCTGGCCCGCGCCGTCGGCTTCGCGGACATGGTCTCCTACACCTCCATGTCCCGGACCATGGACGAGCGCACCCTGGCCCGCATGGTCCAGCGCTTCGAGGCCCGGGCCGCGGACATCATCACGGCCGAGGGCGGCTGGCTGGTCAAGACCATCGGAGACGAGGTCCTCTTCAACGCAGAGACCCCCGAGGTCGGCGCAAGGATCGCCCTGCACCTGGCCCGCGCCATGTCCGAGGACCCGGTGCTGCCTGCGGCCCGCGTGGCCCTCACCTGGGGGCGCGTGCTCTCCCGCCTCGGAGACATCTACGGCCCCACCGTCAACCTGGCCGCACGGCTGACGGTGCTGGCCGATCCGGGCACCGTCCTGGTGGACTCCCTCACCGCCGCCGCCCTGGCCCGGGACGACCGCTTCGTCCTGGTCCCGCAGCCGCCGCAGATCGTGCGCGGCTTCGGGGAGATCCGCCCCTCCATGCTGCTGGCCGCGTCCGCCGACGGCCTCGACTTCGACCGATGAGGATGCATGACCGACTCCACTGACCAGACGTCTCCGCAGCATCCGCTGGTGGCCGCCCGCACGGACGTCGGCGCCGTCCGCGAGCTCAACGAAGACTCCTACACCGTGCTCACCGATCCCGTGTTCCTGGCCGCCGTCGCGGACGGCATGGGCGGCCATGCCGCCGGCGAGGTGGCCTCCGCCGCCGCCGTGCGTGCCCTCGACGACGGCCTCGCACGCCTGGTCGAGGCCGAGGGCGGCCCCTCCCTCGAGGGCCTCGGCGAGCTCGTGCACGCCGCCCACCAGGCGGTGCTCGAGCAGGGCCCGGACGGCTCCGGCACCACCCTCACCCTGCTGGCCGCTCTCGACCCCGCGGAGGGGCGCTGGGCCGTGGCCAACGTCGGCGACTCCCGCGTCTACCGCCGCCCGGCGGGCTCCGCGGTGCTGCAGCAGCTCACGGTGGACCACTCCGCCGTGCAGATGCTCGTGGACGCCGGCGAGCTCACACCGGATGAAGCCCGCGTGCACCCGCGCCGCAACGTCATCACCCGAGCCCTCGGCACCACCGAGCAGCTCGTCGTGGACGTGGGCGAGGTCCACGCCGTGCCCGGAGACCGCTTCCTGCTCTGCTCGGACGGCCTGACCGGCGAGCTGCTGGACGAGGAGGTCCTCGCCCTGCTCGAGGACAACACGGACCCACAGTCCGCCGTGGACGCCCTCGTCCAGGCCGCCCTCTGGCGCGGCGGACGGGACAACGTCACCGTGGTGCTCGTGCAGATCCCCGAGGACGCTGAGGCCGCCGCAGAGGCGGAGCCGACCGCCGGCTGAGCAGGGCGCCGCCGGCGGTGTCCGCCCCGCCCGTTCACTAGGCTGGGGCCGTGACTGCCCAGAAGGATCCCCACGCCGAGTCCGCCGTGCCCGCCGACACCGCCGCCGAGGCGCATCTGTTGGACGCCGAGGACACCCCGCAGGCCTCCCTGCGCGAGGAGTACCAGGAGCTGGTGGAGCAGGTGCGCGCCGCCCGCACCGCCTACTACCAGAAGGACGCCCCCGAGCTCTCCGACGCCGAGTACGACCGGCTCTACCGGCGCCTCGAGGACCTCGAGACCCTCCACCCGGAGATCGTGGCCAACGACTCGCCGACCCAGGAGGTCGGCGGCGAGGCCTCCGAGGCATTCGCCCCCGTCACCCACGGCGCCCGCATGTACTCCCTCGAGGACCTCTTCTCCGAGAGCGAGCTCGAGGTCTGGTTCCGCCGCACCGCCGAGGCCGTGGCGGCCGCCCGCCCCGGCGCCGAGCCGCGCTGGCTCGTGGAGGTCAAGATCGACGGGCTCGCCGTCAACCTGCGCTACCAGAACGGCGTGCTCACCCGGGCAGCCACCCGTGGCGACGGCGTGACCGGCGAGGACGTCACCCACAACGTCCGCACCATCGGCTCCATCCCGCAGCGCCTGGAGGGCGACGGCTGGCCGGAGGACCTCGAGGTCCGCGGCGAGGTCTTCATGTCCTCCGCGGACTTCCGCGCTCTCAACGACTCCCGCGCCGAGGACGGCAAGGCCCCCTTCGCCAACCCGCGCAACGCCGCCGCCGGCTCGCTGCGCCAGAAGGACCCCAAGGTCACCGCCGCCCGCCCGCTGAGCATGTTCGTCCACGGCATCGGCGCCCACTCCGGGCTGGACCTGTCCAGCCAGGGCGAGACCTATGAGGCGCTCGCCGGCTGGGGTCTGCCCACCAGCCCGTACACCCGTACCGTGACCGGTCTCGGGGACACGGCACTGCAGGGCATCCTCGAGGTCATCGCCGAGTACGGCCGGCGCCGCCACGAGCTGGTGCATGAGATCGACGGCATCGTGGTGAAGGCGGACGACTTCGCGGACCAGCGGGCCCTGGGCCACACCTCCCGCGTGCCCCGCTGGGCCGCCGCCTACAAGTACCCGCCGGAGGAGGTCCACACGAAGCTGCTGGACATCCAGGTCTCCGTGGGGCGCACCGGGCGGGTGACCCCGTACGCGGTGATGGAGCCGGCCACGGTCGCCGGGTCCACCGTCTCCATGGCCACCCTGCACAACCAGGACGTGGTCAAGGCCAAGGGCGTGCTCATCGGGGACACGGTGGTGCTGCGCAAGGCCGGCGACGTCATCCCCGAGGTGGTCGGGCCCGTGCTTCCCCTGCGGGAGAAGGCCGAGGCCGCCGGAGAGGAGCTGCGCGAGTTCGTCATGCCCGCCGAGTGCCCGTCCTGCGGCACCGCCCTGGCCCCGGCCAAGGAGGGCGACGTGGACCTGCGCTGCCCGAACTCCCTGACCTGCCCGGCCCAGCTGGCCGGCCGCATGGAGCACCTCGCCTCCCGCGGCGCCTTCGACGTGGAGGCACTCGGCGAGGAGGCCGCCGTCTGGCTCACCACCGGTCCCGGCCCGGACCCGGCAGGTCAGGAGGGCGTGGTCACCCCGGAGGGCGCCGGCGTGCTCACCTCCACCGCCCAGGTCTTCGACCTCGCCACCGGGACCCCGGAGGAGATCACCGGACCGCGCGGCGAGGACGGCCTGACGGACCTGCAGCGCTCGCTCGGCGACGTCCGGGTCTGGCGGGAGAAGCGCACCAAGGTGGACGGGAAGTTCGTGCCGTCCGGCGTGTGGGAGCTCAAGCCGGCGTTCTTCACCCAGGGCTCCGCGAAGAAGCCGTCCGCGCCGACCGCCAACACCCTGCGCCTGTTCGAGGAGCTTCAGAAGGCCAAGTCCCAGCCGCTGTGGCGGGTGCTCGTGGCGCTGTCCATCCGGCACGTCGGCCCCACCGCCGCCCGCTCCCTGGCCGTGGCCTTCGGCTCCATGGACGCGCTGCGCGAGGTGGCGGAGGCGAAGGACGTCGAGCGCCTGTCCGAGACGGACGGCGTCGGACCGATCATCGCCGAGGCGGTGGTGGAGTGGTTCGCCGTGCCGGAGCACGTGGCGATCGTGGAGGCCTGGGCCGCCGCCGGCGTGCGCATGGAGGACGAGCAGGACGAGTCCACCCCGCGCACCCTGGAGGGCGTGACCGTGGTGGTCACCGGCACCCTGGAGGACTTCAGCCGCGACTCTGCCAAGGAGGCCATCCTGGTCCGCGGCGGCAAGGCCTCCGGCTCCGTGTCCAAGAAGACCCACTTCCTGGTGGCCGGCGCCTCCGCCGGCTCCAAGCTCGACAAGGCCGAGGCCCTCGGCGTCCCCGTGCTGGACGAGGACGGCTTCAAGCGACTGCTCGCCGAAGGACCCGAGGCCTTCGCCGAGGAGGGCGCCGACGCCGACGAGGACGCTGACGCCAAGGAGGGCGCTGCGTCCGAGGGTGCGGAGGAGGACAGGTGAGCGCCGCCGTCACCCCCGCCGGACTGCTCGCCGTCGCCCGGGCCGCCGCCCGTGCCGGTGCCGCCGTGCTCAACGAGCGCTGGACCGCCGCACACCCGGCGACCCCGCTGACCGCCGCCGCGCTGGGCGCGGAGACGAAGTCCTCCGGCTCGGACTGGGTCACCGACTTCGACCGCCGCGCCGAGGATGCCGTGCGCGCGGTGATCTCGGGCTACCGGCCGCAGGACGAGATCACCGGTGAGGAGTACGGGGCCACGGTCCCGGACGATCCCACCGGGTACCGCTGGTCCATCGACCCGCTGGACGGCACCACCAACTTCATCCGCGGCATCCCCCAGTTCTGCACGTCCGTGGCGGTCTGGGGACCGGACGGCCACGGGGAGGGGCGCTGGCTGGCGGGGGCCGTCGTCGCCCCGGCGCTCGGCCGCACCTGGTACGCGCACGCCGGCGGCGGCGCGCACTCCACCGTGGACGCGACGACGGCCGCCTCCGCCCGCGAGGACCGTGACGCTCCCGTGCGGCTCACCGGCCCCGTGCCGGGCCGCTCGGGGCGGCTGATCGCCACCGGCTTCGGCTACGACGCCGAACGCCGCGCCCGCCAGGTCCAGGCGCTCGCCGCGGTGTTCGCAGAGTTCGGGGACGTCCGCCGCATCGGCTCGGCCGCCCTGGACCTGTGCATGGTCGCGGACGGCACCCTGGACGCCTACGCGGAGTACGGCACCCAGGAGTACGACTGGGCGGCCGGTGCCCTGATCGCCGAGGAGGCCGGCGTGCCCGTGGTGCGCCCGGCCCACCCCGACGGCGACGCCCACCCGGACTGGATGCTGGCCGGCGACCTCGGCGGGCTGGAGACGACCCTGCGGACGGCGATGGCATGAGGAGACTGTTCGGACAGCCCTGGTACTACCCAGTGGTCTTCGTCTGCTTCGGCCTGGCCTTCGCGGGCTGGGGCGCGATCGACGGCAACATCTGGCTCGTGATCCCCGGACTGCTGATCGCCGCCTTCGGCGTCTGGTACTGGCCGGCCATGAAGGTCTCCTCCCGCCCGGCCTCCGGCGTCGAGGAACATGTGGCGAACGGGGGAGTGGTGCTCTACTGGCGCCCCGGTTGCCAGTTCTGCCTCAAGCTCATCCGGAGCCTGAGCGCACAGGAGCGGGACACCGCCTACTGGGTCAACGTCTGGACCGACGAGCAGGGCCGCGCCCAGCTCTGGGAGGCCCACGAACGCCGCACGGGCGTGCTCGAGGGCCGGCCGGACGAGACCGTCCCCACCGCCGTCAGCCGCCGCCAGGCGGTGGTGGTCACCGGTGAGAAGAACATCGCACGCCTGCGCCAGATGCTGCAGGCGGCCGCACGGAGGAGGGGCGCATGAGCTCAGACGAGCAGCAGGCCACGCCGACCACGTCCACCGGGGGTGCGGACAACGAAGGGCGGACGGCCGTCGTCGTGCGTACGATCACCGAGGCGGACTACGCCTGTGTGGCGGAGCTGACCGAGCAGGCATACGTCCAGGGCGGGCACGTGAAGCCGGACGACGCCTACCTGCCCAAGCTCCGCGACGTGGCCACCCGCGCCGCCGAGGCCGAGGTGCTCGTGGCCGAGGTCCCCGTGGACGGCCGGCCCCGCGTGGCCGGCTCCGTGGTGCTCGCCCCGCACGGCCACCCCTGGGCCGAGGTCGCCTACGAGGACGAGTTCGAGTTCCGCATGCTCGCCGTGCACCCGGACCTGCACCGCCGCGGTGTGGCCCGAGCCCTGGTGGAGGCCGTGATCGAGCGGGCGAGGCAGACTGAGGGCGTGCGCGCCGTGGTGCTGTCCACGGTGCTCTCCATGCGTGGGGCACAGCGGCTCTACACCGCCCACGGATTCGAGCACGTGCCGAGCCGGGACTGGATGCTCTCCGAGGTCATCCCCGGGATCCCGCCGGAGGAGGACAAGGGACCGTTCCCCGTGTACCGGATGGAGCTGGAGTCCTCCTGACGTGTGAGTCCACGCGGGGCCGGTGTGGAGTGAGCGACTAGACTCGACGCAGACCCCCGCCTCGCCTGCCGGTCGGCCCCGCCGTGCCCGCAGCCGGGCGGAGACCGCCGACCGACGACCGAGGAGATCCATGGCTGAGATCACTCGAGACCAGGTGGCCCATCTGGCCCGCCTGGCCCACATCCGGATGAGCGAGCAGGAGCTGGACACCCTGTCCGGCGAGCTCGGCCTCATCCTGGACTCCATCTCCCAGGTGCAGGAGGTGGCCGGCGAGGACGTTGTGCCGACCTCCCACCCGATCCCGCTGACCAACGTCTTCCGCGAGGACGAGCCGCGGGACATGCTGACCCAGGAGCAGGCCCTCGACCAGGCGCCGGACTCCGAGGACGGCCAGTTCAAGGTCCCCACGATCCTGGACGGAGAGTGAGCACAGCCGTGACTGAGAGCTTCGACGTGAACGCCGAGCTGACCGCTGACCAGCTCGTCCGCCTCACCGCCCTGCAGATGGCCGAGCGCCTCGCCGCCGGCACCACCACCTCCGTGGAGCTCGTGCAGGCGCACCTGGACCGGATCGGCGAGTACGACGGCGACCCGCGCTCCGACGCCGCCTCCGACCGCGGCGTGCGCGCCTACCTCCACGTGAACACCGACGAGGCCCTCGCCGTGGCCGCCGAGGTGGACGCGATCCGCGCCGCCGGCGGTGCCGAGGCCGAGGCCCTGCACCCGCTGGCCGGCGTCCCGGTGGCCGTCAAGGACAACATCGTCACCGTGGGCCAGCCCACCACCGCCGCCTCGACGATGCTCGACGGCTGGATGAGCCCGTACGACGCCCACGTGATCGAGCGCATCCGCGCGGCCAAGCTGCCGATCCTCGGCAAGACCAACATGGACGAGTTCGCCATGGGCGGCTCCACCGAGCACTCCGCGTTCGGCATCACCCGCAACCCGTGGGACCTGGACCGCGTGCCCGGCGGCTCCGGCGGCGGCTCCGCCGCGGCCGTGGCGGCCTTCCTCGCCCCGTTCGCCCTCGGCTCGGACACCGGCGGCTCCATCCGCGAACCCGCCGCCTTCACCGGCACCGTCGGCATGAAGCCGACCTACGGCACCGTGTCCCGCTACGGCGTGATCGCCATGGCCTCCTCTCTGGACCAGGTGGGCCCGGCCGCCCGCACCGTGGCGGACGCCGCGGCGCTGCAGCAGGTCATCGGCGGCCACGACCGCCGCGACTCCACCTCGCTGCCGGATGAGCAGGCCGACTTCGTGGCCGCCGCCGGCAACCGCGACCTCACCGGTGTGAAGGTCGGCGTCATCGCCGACCAGTCCACGGAAGGGTTCGACGCCGGTGTGAAGGCCGCGTTCGACGCGGACGTGGAGGCGCTGCGCGGGGCCGGTGCGGAGATCGTGGAGGTCTCCTGCCCGCACTTCGACGCCGCCCTGGCCGCGTACTACCTGATCATGCCCTCCGAGGCCTCCTCCAACCTGGCCCGCTACGACGGCGTCCGCTACGGCAACCGCGTGGTGCCGGAGGGCGGCGGCACGATCGAGCAGGTCATGGCGGCCACCCGTGAGGCCGGCTTCGGCCCCGAGGTCAAGCGCCGCATCATCCTGGGCACCTACGCCCTGTCCGCCGGCTACTACGACGCCTACTACGGCTCGGCCCAGAAGGTCCGCACCCTGGTGCAGGAGGACTTCGCCGCCGCGTTCGAGAAGGTCGACGTGCTGCTCACCCCGACCGCCCCGACCCCGGCGTTCGAGCTGGGCGCGCAGACCACGGACCCGATGGCGATGTACCTCAACGACATCGCCACCATCCCGGCCAACCTCGCCGGCGTGCCCGGCCTCTCCGTGCCGGGCGGCACCGTGGACGGCCTGCCGTACGGCCTGCAGCTGGTGGCTCCGGTCCGTGAGGACGCCCGCCTGTACTCGGTGGGCGCCGCCGTCGAGGCGCTCCTGGACGAGCGCCGCGGCACCCCCGTCTGGGCCCAGGCCCCGGACCTCGTCAAGGGCGCCGAACGCGCCGCCGCTCCGACCGCAGGAGGCCAGCAGTGAGCTCGAACGACGTGATGGACTTCGGCCAGGCGATGGAGCAGTTCGACCCGGTCCTCGGGTTCGAGGTGCACGTGGAGCTGAACACCAGGTCCAAGATCTTCTCCTCGGCCCCGAACGCCTTCGGCGACGAGCCGAACACCAACGTCACCGCCCTGGACCTCGGTCTGCCGGGCACCCTGCCGGTGGTGAACAAGGAGGTCGTGGAGTACGCGATCCGCCTCGGCGTGGCCCTGAACGCGCAGGTCGCCGAGTCCTGCCGCTTCGCCCGGAAGAACTACTTCTACCCGGACACCCCGAAGAACTTCCAGACCTCCCAGTACGACGAGCCGATCGTGTTCGACGGCCACCTGGACGTGGAGCTGGAGGACGGCGAGGTCTTCCGCATCGAGATCGAGCGCGCCCACCTGGAGGACGACGCCGGCAAGCTGACCCACCAGGGCGGCTCCGGCCGCATCCAGGGCGCCTCCGCCTCCCTGGTGGACTACAACCGTGCCGGCGTGCCGCTGATCGAGATCGTCACCCGGCCGATCGTCGGCGCCGGGGACCGCGCCCCGGAGCTGGCCCGCGCCTACGTGACCGCGATCCGTGACATCGTCAAGGCGATCGACATCTCCGACGCGAAGATGGAGCAGGGCAACGTCCGCTGCGACGCCAACGTGTCCCTGATGCCCAAGGGCTCAGACACGTTCGGTACCCGCACCGAGACGAAGAACGTGAACTCCACCCGCGCCGTGCAGCACGCGGTGCAGCACGAGATCCAGCGCCAGGCCGCCCTGCTGGCCGCCGGCGGCACGGTCACCCAGGAGACCCGCCACTGGCATGAGGACACCCGCACCACCACCTCGGGCCGCCCGAAGTCCGACGCGGACGACTACCGCTACTTCCCCGAGCCGGATCTGGTGCCGGTGGTGGTGGACCGCGAGTGGGTCGAGCGCGTCCGCGCCGAGCTGCCCGAGCTGCCGGCCGTGCGCCGCAAGCGCCTCAAGGCCGAGTGGGGCTTCTCGGACGAGGAGTTCCGGGACGTGGTCAACGCCGGCGTGGACGGCGAGATCGCCGCGACCGTGGAGGCCGGTGCCACCCCGGCGGCCGCCCGCAAGTGGTGGATGGGCGAGATCGCCCGCCTCGCCAACGCCCGCGAGGTCGAGGTCTCCGCGCTCGGCGTGGAGCCCGCCCACGTGGTGCAGGTCGAGGAGCTGATCGCCGCCAAGACCATCAACGACAAGATCGCCAAGCAGGTCCTCGGACACGTCGCCGACGGCGAGGGCACGCCGAAGCAGATCGTGGAGGCCCGGTCCCTGGCCGTGGTGTCCGACGACGGCGCCCTCACCGAGGCCGTCGACGCCGCCATCGCCGACAACCCGGACGTGGTGGAGAAGATCAAGGGCGGCAAGATGCAGGCCATCGGCGCCCTGATCGGCCCCGTCATGAAGGCCACCCGCGGTCAGGCCGACGCCGGGCGCGTCCGCGAGATCGTGATGGAGCGCCTGGGCGTCGGCTGACCCCGCGCTCCCCGGTCCGGGCGCTGCGGAGCGCGCAGCGCCCGGGCCGTCGCCGGAGCATCGGAGAGTGGACGGGTGCGCCCGCCGGATGACCTGCCGTGCTCGGCGCGGCGCCGCATTGCCAGTACCCTCATGGGTGGCGCACCGTCGACGTCGCGCCCTGAGCAGCGCAGCCGCCGCAGCACCCCCGGGGCGGCTTCGACCACCGACCTCATCAGGAGAGCCCCACACCCATGAAGGCCCTGTACAAGTCCGGCCCCCACGCCGGCTTCGAGTTCACCGACCGCCCTGAGCCCGTGTGCGGCCCGCACGACGTGAAGATCCGCGTGCACACCACCGGCATCTGCGGCACCGATCTGCACATCGAGGCCTATGACGCCGCCGCGCAGGCGATGATCCAGGCCCCGATGATCCCGGGCCACGAGTTCTACGGGGAGGTCGTGGAGGTCGGGGACATGGTGGAGCACGTGGCCGTCGGCCAGCGTGTCTCCGGCGAGGGACACGTGGTCTGCGGCATGTGCCGCAACTGCCGTGCCGGCCGCCGCCAGATGTGCATCAACACCGTCTCCGTGGGCGTGCAGCGAGACGGCGCCTTCGCCGAGTACGTGGTGATCCCGGAGTCCAACGTGTGGCAGCACAAGGACGACGCGATCACCCCCGAGGTCGGCGCGATCTTCGACCCGCTGGGCAACGCCGTCCACACCGCCCTGTCCTTCCCGCTGGTCGGCGAGGACGTGCTCATCACCGGCGCAGGGCCGATCGGCCTGATGGCCATCGGCATCGCCCGCCATGCCGGGGCCCGCCGCATCGCCATCACCGACGTCTCCCCGGCGCGCCTGGAACTGGCGACGAAGATGGGTGCCGACGCCGCGATCGACGTCTCCGCCCAGCGGATCAGGCAGGCCCAGGCCGAGCTGCGCATGGAGGAGGGCTTCGACGTCGGCATGGAGATGTCCGGCCGTGCCTCCGCGCTGCAGGAGATGGTGGCCAACATGAACCACGGCGGCAAGATCGCCCTGCTCGGGCTGCCGGACGGGGAGATCGCGATCGACTGGCAGTCCGTGGTGACCCACATGATCACCATCAAGGGCATCTACGGCCGCGAGATGTTCGAGACCTGGTACGCGATGTCCGCGATGCTGCAGTCGAACCCCGCCCTGCTGAAGCAGATCGAGTCGGTCGTCACCGACGTCATCCCCGCCCATGACTGGCAGCGCGGCTTCGACGCCGCCCGTGCCGGCGCCACCGGAAAGATCGTCCTGGACTGGAGGAACCTCTGATGTACGCATTCAAGGACCAGCTGGCCGCCGAGCTGAACGAGCTCCGCGAGTCCGG
Organism: Micrococcus sp. HMSC067E09; assembly: GCF_001812555.1. NCBI lineage: Bacteria > Bacillati > Actinomycetota > Actinomycetes > Micrococcales > Micrococcaceae > Micrococcus > Micrococcus sp. HMSC067E09. Next base: position 209,072 of record NZ_KV809438.1, read on the forward strand.
CCTCTACAAGCACGAGCGGGCCATCACCACCCCGCAGTCCGCCCACGTGCAGGCCACTGCGGCCGGTGCCGAGGACGCCCAGCCCAAGCCGGTGCTGAACTTCTGCGCCAACAACTACCTCGGCCTGGCGGACGACGAGCGGCTGATCGAGTCCGCCAAGAAGGCCCTGGACGAGCGCGGCTTCGGCATGGCCTCCGTCCGCTTCATCTGCGGCACCCAGGACATGCACGTCGAACTCGAGCAGCGCCTGTCCGCGTTCCTCGGCACCGAGGACACCATCCTGTTCTCCAGCTGCTTCGACGCCAACGGCGCCGTCTTCGAGCCCCTGTTCGGCCGCGAGGACGCCATCATCTCGGACGCGCTGAACCACGCCTCGATCATCGACGGCATCCGCCTGTCCAAGGCGCACCGCTTCCGCTACGCCAACCAGGACATGGAGGACCTGCGCGCCCAGCTGGAGGCCACCAAGGAGCTGAACGACGGCGCCGGCGCCCGCCGCACGGTGATCGTCACCGACGGGGTGTTCTCCATGGACGGCTACCTGGCCCCGCTGGAGCAGATCTGCGACCTCGCCGAGGAGTACGGCGCCCTGGTGATGGTGGACGACTCCCACGCGGTGGGGTTCATGGGCGCCACCGGTGCCGGCACCCCCGAGCACGCCGGCGTCTCCGACCGCGTGGACATCTACACCGGCACCTTCGGCAAGGCCCTCGGCGGCGCCTCCGGCGGCTACGTGTCCGGCCGCAAGGAGATCGTGGAGGTGCTGCGCCAGCGTGGCCGCCCCTACCTGTTCTCCAACTCCGTGGCCCCGGTGATCGTGGCCGCCACCCTCACCGCCCTGGACCTCGTGGAGGGCTCCGCCGCCCTGCGCAAGACCCTCTTCGACAACGCGGCCCTGTTCCGCCGTCGCATGACCGAGGAGGGCTTCGAGCTGCTCGACGGCGAGCACGCCATCGTCCCCGTGATGTTCGGCGACGCGGCGCTGGCCGCGCGCGTGGCCGACGCCATGCTGGACCAGGGCGTCTACGTCACCGCCTTCTCCTACCCGGTGGTCCCGAAGGGCGCCGCCCGCATCCGCGTGCAGCTCTCCGCCGCCCACTCCGAGGAGGACGTGGAGAACGCCGTGCAGGCCTTCGTGAAGGCCCGCGCCGCCGTGCAGGGCTGATCGACCCGAGACGACGCCGAGGCTCGGCCCGAGGCGACGCTCAGGAGACGGGCCCGGACCACCGGCTCACCGGCTGGGGTCCGGGCCCCTCCCGTATCGTCAGCGGGCGCTTTCGTTCGTGAAAGTGTCGAGACCGGCCGCGGTCCGGGCCCCTCCCATATCGTCAGCGAAAACGCCTGGGAAGCGGAGCGGACTGCGCGCGGCGGCGCCGGTTCTGCGAGCGACAGCGCGAGGGGCTCAGAACGCGGTCATCGCCCGCTCGATGCGCGGCAGGACCTTCCGCAGCAGCTTGTCCCAGCGCAGCGGCCGGCCGGTGAGCTCCTGCCGTGCGCGGGCGTCGTCCAGCGCCTCGAGTGCCGCGTTGCCGAGCCACACACGGGCCCGGCCGGCCTCGTCCGTGTCCCGGGCGATCTCGTCGATGAGGTCCTGGCCGTGCCAGATCGCCAGGTCCGCGACGTTCCGTGCCGGGTCTCCGGCATGCGCCAGGTCCCAGTCGAGGATGCCCGCGAGCCTCCACACGACCGCGTCGCCCTCGCCGGGGACGGGCACCCAGCGCAGGTTGTGGCCGGCCAGGTCCCCGTGGACCAGCCGCGGCGCCACGGCGGGCTCGGAGAACCAGGTGCGGACCGTCGTCGCGATGACCTCCACCGCCTCCTGCCAGGACTGCGGCAGGGCTCCGGCATGCTCGGCCGGCAACGCCGCCGGCAGCGCCCGCAGTGCCTGGATGCGCTCGTCCGTCCACGGTCCGCGGAAGGCCCACGCCGGGCCGAGCCCTGCGGCCACATCCCCATCCGTGACGTCCACGGCGTCCAGGGCGTCCACGATCCCGCGCAGCACTGCCGGGTCGCCCTCGTGCACCGGATGCGGCTGGCCGGGCAGGTAGGGCTGCAGCACCGCCGCGGTCAGCGGCACGCCCTCAGCCGTCTCGGCGTGCCACACCTCGGACAGCGGCGCCGGCACGGAGAACGGCAGGCCCCGTGCGGCCAGCGCCTGCAGCAGGCCCATGCGACGAGGAAGGTGGAAGGCCGGGGAGTCGTCCGGCGCCCAGCAGGTGCCGGGGGCGGCACCGGCCTCCGCCATCCGCGTCATGCGCAGCACGGCCACGTCGTCCAGGACGAGCACCCGGTGGAACTGGCCGGACTCCTCCACACGTCCGGCATCCCAGCGCGCTCCGGTCAGCCGCTCGGCGGTCTGGGCGTCCACGTGGGGCAGCAGCCGCTCGGCGCAGGTGCGCGCGAGCCCGATCTCTGAGGGAAGCGGATCCGACGCCATGACTGACACCGTACCCCCGGCGGACGGACCTACACTGCGCACGTGAGCACCTCCGGAACCACCCCCCAGGCCAGTCAGGGCCCGACGACGGCACGCTCCTCCGGCGCGCTGCCCGCCCCTTCGGCGCGCACCGTCCGCTGGGAGGTCGCGATCGTCCTCGGCCTGTCCCTGGGCAAGTCCGCGGTCTACGCCGTGGTGCAGCTGCTGGACAAGATGACCCAGGGGCCGCTGCGGGACCAGACGACCGTCCTCAACCCGGTCCTGAACAACCGATGGGTCTTCGACCTCACCTACCAGCTGCTGAACATCGGCTTCGCCCTCGTCCCGGTGGCCCTCGTGCTCCACCTGGTCCGGCTGCACGGCCGCAACCCGTTCCGCGCGTTCGGCCTGGACTTCCGCCGCCCGTGGGCGGACCTCGGCTGGGGCGCCCTGCTGTTCCTCGTGATGGGTCTGGGCACCCTGGCCGTCTACGCCGGCGGCCGCGCCCTCGGCGCCACCACGGCGATCGTCGGCTCCGCCATGGACGACACCTGGTACGCCGTGCCCGTGCTGGTCCTGTCCGCCCTGCGCCATGCGCTGGTGGAGGAGATCATCGTGGTCGCCTGGATGGTGGACCGGCTGTCCTATCTGCAGCAGCTGCGCTCCTGTGGCCTGGCGGGGGAGCAGGCTCCGGAGCTGCCGGCCCCGCGCACCACGGACACCGGTGCCTTCCTGCCGGTCCGCGTCACCGCGATCGTGATCGGGCTCGCCGTGCTCCGTGCCGGCTACCACCTGTACCAGGGCATCGGCCCCGGACTGGGCAACGCGGCGATGGGCGTCGTCTTCGTGCTGTTCTACCTGCGCTGGCGCCGCGTCATGCCGCTGGTCGTCGCCCACCTGCTGCTGGACGTCACCGGGTTCGTCGCCGCCCCGCTGCTGGCCCAGCTGGGCTGGTTCGGCACCTGACCGTCCCCGCCCGAGGCCCGGTCCGATGCCCAGTCCAACGTCCGGTCCGTCCCCGTCCGACGCCAACTGGTGAGGACACACCCTCATCGCCCGCGCAGGAGGGGTGCCAGACGGTGTGTCCTCACCAGTAGACAAGTAGGCCAGCAGACCAGTAGGCGAAGCGCGCCGGGGAGGCCGCCAGGAAGAGCGTCGGGGGCCGTCAGGAAGAGCGCCGGGGGAGGCCGTCGGGAACAGCGCCGGGGTGGCCGTCGGGAACAGCGCCGGGGTGGCCGTCGGGAACAGCGTCGGGGGGCCGCCAGGACGAGCGCCGGGGGTGAGGGAGCCGTCAGAGGGTGACGGTGCCCCGGGGGGTCTCGAACCGTACGGTCAGCAGGCCGGGGGTGCCCGAGGGCGCGGCGTACTCGATGGTGAGGTCCTCGACCTTCTGGGACGGATCGTCCAGGCCCAGCCAGGAGCGGACGCGCTCGCGGGAGCCGGCCAGGGTGAGCGAGGAGATCGAGGCCTGCGCCGGGGCCGCCAGGGAGGGGTGGAGGTCCTCGGTGCCCTCGTCCCAGCAGACGAGGTACGGGACCTGCGGGTCCGCGATCAGGCCCTTGATGCCGATCTGCTTCCAGGTCAGCTCGCGGCCGTCCGGGAACTTGCGGTTGCCGGGCACGGCGGAGCGGCCGAGGCGCTCTTCGAAGGCGGAGAGGTCGTCTGTGGCCACGACCCAGCCCATCCAGCCGCCGCCCTGCTCGGAGCGGGAGCGCACGGCCTGGCCGAACGGGGCGTTCGCCGCTGCCGGGTGGTCCAGGACCTCCACGACCTCCAGGTACTGGCCGTGGGCCATGGGGAACAGGGCGTTGCGGGTGCCGAACCGAGGGTGCACGCCGCCCTTCACGCGCTCCACGCCGAGGGCGTCGGAAACCCGTTCCACGGTGGCGTCGAGGCCCTCGGGGCCGGCGGCGTAGGACACATGGTCCAGGCGGATGGTGCTCACGAAGATCGTCCTCTCGTCGGCCCAGGGGATGTCAGCCGGGCTGTCGTGAGGCTCAGGCTAGCCCTGTGTGACGAAGGACATGAAATCGTGACGAGCCGGTGTGCGGTCGGTGTGTCCCCGATGCCACACTGGCGTCACGGTCACGAGAGCCAGCACCAGTGCCCCGGCATTCTGGCCGGCAACCCTCCCCACCGCGGCGGGGTGCCCCGGGTGACGACCAGGCCGGCCCCAGACCGGGGCCCGGCAAGCGCGGTCGTGTCATGCGCCCGCTCCCGCACGGGCGTGCCAGAGCCCCGGACCTGCTCAAGGTCCACGGCAGTCCGAGGTGCGGGGGCATGGCCGACCCTGACAGCCCCAGGAGTCCGCCATGACCACCCAGAACAGCGCCCCTGAGACGAGCGCCTCCGCGAACGCCGAGACCCCCGCCGCCGAGGCCTGGGGCTTCGAGACCCGTCAGATCCACGCCGGCGCCGAGCAGCCCCACGCCCACGGCGCCACCGCTCTGCCGATCGTGCAGACCACGTCCTTCGACTTCCCCAGCTCCCAGGTGGCCGCGGACCGCTTCGCGCTGGCGGACCTGGACCCGCTGTACACGCGGATCGGCAACCCCACCCAGCAGGCGGTGGAGGAGAAGATCGCCGCGCTCGAGGGCGGCGTGGGTGCGCTGCTGCTGTCCTCCGGGCAGTCAGCCACCACGTTCGCGATCCTCAACGTCGCCGGCGCCGGGGACCACGTGGTGGTCTCCACCTCGCTCTACGGCGGCACACAGAACCTCTTCAAGCACACCCTGGCCAAGGTCGGGGTCCGGACCACCTTCGTGCAGGACCCGGACGACCTGGAGCAGTGGCGGGCCGCCGTCCGCCCGGAGACCAAGGCGTTCTTCGGCGAGTCCCTCGGCAACCCGCGCGGGGACGTGCTGGACGTCGCCGGTGTCTCCGCCGTCGCCCACGAGGCCGGTGTCCCGCTGATCGTGGACAACACCCTGGCCTCGCCGTACCTGTTCCGGCCGATCGAGCACGGTGCGGACGTGGTCACCCACTCGGCCACCAAGTACCTCGGCGGCCACGCCGCAGCCATGGCCGGCGTGATCGTGGACGCCGGCACCTTCGACTACGGCAGGTACCCCGAGCGCTTCGGCGGCTTCACCGAGCCGGACGAGTCCTACCACGGCCTCGTCTACGCTCGGGACCTCGGCGCCGACGGCGCCTTCGGCGTGAACCTCTCCTACATCCTCAAGGCCCGCGTGCAGCTGCTCCGTGACTACGGATCGGCGATCTCCCCGTTCAACGCCTTCCTGGTGAACCTCGGCCTGGAGACCCTGTCCCTGCGCATGGAGCGCCACGTGGCCAACTCCCGCCGGGTCGTCGAGTACCTGGAAGGCCACGGGCAGGTGGAGGCCGTGGTCCATCCCGAGCACGCCTCGAGCCGGTGGAACGCCCGTGCGAAGGAGCTGTTCCCGCGCGGCGCGGGTGCGATCGTCTCCTTCGAGATCGCCGGCGGCCGCGAGGCCGGCGCGGCCTTCGTGGACGCTTTGACCCTGCACCACCATGTGGCGAACGTGGGCGACGTCCGCTCGCTGGTGATCCACCCGGCCTCCACCACCCATTCCCAGCTCACCGAGGACGAACAGCGCGCCACCGGCGTCACCCCGGGCCTGGTCCGCCTCTCCGTGGGCCTGGAGTCGATCGAGGACATCCTCGCGGACCTTGAGACCGGCTTCGCCGCCGCCTCCGGCGCCGTGAGGCACGACGACGGCCCGGCCGCCTCCGCAGGGGAGGCCCGGTGACCGCGGTGGACGTCAGGGGCACCCGCACCGATCTGCCCGCCGGCGGGTTCCACCGGCTCTGCGTCGGGCCGCTGGACACGGAGACCGGCGGCCACCTGCCGGCAGTGGAGCTCGCCTATGAGACGTGGGGCACGCTGAACGCCGAGGGCACCAACGCCGTGCTGGTCCTCCACGCCCTCACGGGAGACGCCCACGTGGCCGCCCACCGCCAGGACCCGAGCACCGGCTGGTGGGATGAGCTCGTCGGTCCCGGCCGCGCCGTGGACACGGACCGCTGGTTCGTGGTGGCGCCGAACATGGTGGGCGGCTGCTCCGGTTCCACCGGCCCGGCGAGCCCGGCCCCGGACGGACGTCCGTGGGGCTCGCGGTTCCCGTTCATCACCCTGCGCGATGCGGTGGAGGCGGAGGCACGGCTGGCCGACCACCTCGGCATCGCCCGCTGGCATGCCGCGATCGGCGGGTCGATGGGCGGCGCCCGGGCCCTGGAGTGGGCCGTGAGCAGGCCGGACCGTGTGGCGGGCGTGGGGGTGCTGGCGTCGACCGCGCACTCGAGTGCCGAGCAGATCGCCTTCGCCCAGTCCCAGGCACAGGCCATCCGCCTCGACCCGCAGTTCCGGGGCGGTGACTACTACGGAGGTCCGCAGCCCGAGGCCGGCCTCGGCATCGCCCGGCGCATCGCCCACATCACCTACCGCAGCGCCGAGGAGCTGGCCGTGAGGTTCGGGCGCCGCCACCAGGGTGAGGAGGATCCCTTCGGCACGGCGGCAGGAGAGCGTCTGGGCCGGTACCAGGTGGAGTCCTACCTGGACCATCAGGCCTCCAAGCTGGTCGGCCGGTTCGACGCGAACGCCTACCTGACCCTCACCGAGGCCCTCATGAGCCATGACGTCAGCCGTGGCCGTGGGGGCGTGGCCGAGGCGCTGCGGCGGTTCACAGGCCGGGCCTTCGTGGCCGCCGTGGAGACCGACCGGCTCTACCTGCCCGCCGAGTCCCACGAACTGGCCGCGCTGCTGCCGGCCCGGCCGCAGGTGCACATGATCGACTCACCGCTCGGGCATGACGGCTTCCTCGTCCACTACGGGCAGGTCGCCGAGCAACTCCGGCAGGACCTGGCCCTCTGAGCCGACGGCGGCCCGGACGCACCCCTTGTGCGTCCGGGCCGTCGTCGGGGCGGCGGGTTCTCAGCCCTCGTTGTAGTCCGAGCCGTGCGGCATGTCCGCGCCGAACAGGGGAGCGGCGTCGGGGCGCTTGGCGCTGCGGCCGTCTCCGGAGGAGACGCCCTTGATGCGGCGGATGACCCACGGCACCAGGTGGGTGCGCGCCCACACGACGTCCTCGGCCCGCGCGTGGCGCCAGTTCCGCGGCGGCAGCGGCTTGGGCACGAACGGCTCCAGGTCGTGCTCCACGTTCAGCGTCTCCAGGACCATCGCCGCGATCGTGTGATGTCCGGTGGGGGAGAAGTGCAGGCGGTCCTCGGCCCACATCTCCGGGCGGGAGAGGACCTTCAGGGACCACATGTCCGGGACCAGGCAGTCGTGGCGGGCGGCGATGGTGCGGACGTTCTCGTTGTAGATGGCCACCTTGCCGCGGATGCGGCCGAGCACCGGGGTCTCCTTCACGTCCGTGGCGTTGAAGAGGAGGATGGTGGCCCCGGAGGCGGACAGCCGCTCGACCGCGGTGTCCAGCCGGACGGCCACCTCGTCCGGGTCCGCCCGGCGAAGGATGTCATTGCCGCCGGCGCAGATGCTGACCAGGTCCGGCTGCAGCTCGAGGGCGGGGTCGATCTGGTCCGCTGCGATCTGGTCCAGGAGCTTGCCGCGCACTGCAAGGTTGGCGTAGGCGAAGCGCTCGTCGTCCGGGGTGAGGCGGGCGAGTTCTTCGGCCACGCGGTCGGCCCAGCCGCGGTGGTAGCCCGGCTTCTCGGCCACCGGGTCGCCGATGCCCTCGGTGAACGAGTCGCCCAGGGCCACGTAGCGGCGCCACGGATGCGTGGTGGGCGAGGCGGCAGGGGAGGCGTCGTCGGGACGGGAGGCTGTGGAGGAGTCTGGGTGCGGAGTCGTCACAACAGTGCATTCTGGACCCCAAAGGGCATGTGGAACAAGGAATCGGAGCGGGATGCTCCACTTCGGTTGCTCCGCATACGCTGGACGCCATGACTTCCACCACCGAGTTCACCGTCCGCTGGTCCCACCCTGAGGGGGAGCGCACCGATCACCTGCTGGTGATGCTGCACGGCTTCGGCGCGGACGAGAACGACCTGTTCGGCCTGGCCCGCGAGTTCCCGGAGCGTCTCACCGTGGCCTCCGTGCGCGCGCCGCTGCAGATCCCGATGGGCGGCTTCGCCTGGTTCCCGCTGTCCCAGGACCCGGTGACCGGGGAGATCGGTTCGGACGCCCCGTCCGTGCGCGCCGCCGTTGAATCACTGCAGGCCTGGGTGGAGTCCGTCCGCGCAGACTTCCGGTCCGTGACCCTGCTCGGCTTCTCCCAGGGCATGGCGATGGCCATGTCCCTGCTGCGCCTGGACCCGGCCGCCTACGCCTGCACCGTGGGCCTGTCCGGCTTCGTCGCCGACCCGGACCGCGCCGAGCCCGAGCTCGCCACCCTCTTCGACCGGGACGACGAGGTCGCCCGCGTCCGGCCGAAGGTCTTCTGGGGTCGCGGCCAGGAGGACCCGATCATCTCCGAGGCCCGCGTGGAGGCCACCCACGGCTGGCTCAACGAACATGTGGACATGACGAAGATCGTCTACGCCGGCCTCGGCCACGCCGTCCACCCGCAGGAGCTCACCCACGTGGTGCAGTACCTGGACCAGGTGGTGCCGGGGAGGGGCTGACTCAGCCTCACGGCGCCTCGATCACGATCGACTCGCCGTTGAACTCCACCACGTCTCCGTCGTGCAGCTGCGCGCCGCGCTGGGTGCGGACCTCGCCGTTCACGGTCACCATGCCGTCCTGGATCACGTCGCGGGCCATGGCGCCGTCCTCCACGAGGGAGGCGAGCTTGAGGGCCTGGCCGAGGCGGATGGTCTCGTCACGGATGGGCAGGGGCTGTGCGTCGGAAGCCATGAGGCCCATTGTCCCCGGTAGGCTTGCCCTCACGCGAGTCGTGCGCGTCCTTCGGCCATGCCCGGACGCCGCCGGCCCGCCGCCCATCGCCCCGCCGCCGTGTGCGGGGCGCCCCACACCCAGGACGGAAGTGACATTCACCCATGGCTGCCAAGTCCCCGCTGGACAACGTCATCAACCTCGCCAAGCGCCGAGGCTTCGTGTTCCAGGCCGGTGAGATCTACGGCGGTTCCCGCTCGGCCTGGGACTACGGGCCGCTCGGCGTGGAGCTGAAGGAGAACATCAAGAACGAGTGGTGGAAGACCTTCGTGCGCTCCCGCGCGGACATGGTCGGCCTGGACTCGTCCATCATCCTGCCCCGCGATGTGTGGAAGGCCTCCGGCCACGTGGACACCTTCACCGACCCGCTGGTGGAGTGCACCTCCTGCCACAGGCGCCACCGCCAGGACCACCTGGAGGAGGCCTTCGAGGCGAAGAAGGGCCGCATGCCCGAGTCCATGGCGGAAGTGGTGTGCCCGGACTGCGGCACCCGCGGCGAGTTCACCGAGCCCCAGCTGTTCTCCGGCCTGATGAAGACCTTCCTCGGCCCCGTGGACAACGAGGAAGGCCTGCACTACATGCGCCCGGAGACGGCGCAGGGCATCTTCGTGAACTTCCTCAACGTGGTGAACGCCGCCCGCAAGAAGCCTCCGTTCGGCATCGGCCAGATCGGCAAGGCGTTCCGCAACGAGATCACCCCGGGCAACTTCATCTTCCGCACCCGCGAGTTCGAGCAGATGGAGATCGAGTACTTCGTGCCGCCGGCCCAGGCGCAGGAGCACTTCGACCGCTGGGTGGACCAGTGCTGGAACTGGTTCGTGGACCTCGGGATCAACCCGGACAACCTCCGCAGGTTCGACGTCCCCGCCGAGGAGCGCGCGCACTACTCGGACGGCACCATCGACCTGGAGTACCGCTTCGGCTTCGGCGGCGGCGAGGGCTGGGGCGAGCTCATGGGCGTGGCCAACCGCACGGACTACGACCTGTCCCAGCACACCGAGCACTCGGGCACGAAGATGCAGTACTTCGACCAGGCCGCCAACGAGCACTACACCCCGTACGTGATCGAGCCGTCCTTCGGCCTGACCCGCGCCATGATGGCGTTCCTCGTGGACGCCTACGCGGAGGACGAGGCCCCGAACACCAAGGGCGGCGTGGACGTGCGCACCGTGCTGAAGCTGGACCCGCGCCTGGCCCCGGTCAAGGCCGCCGTGCTCCCGCTGTCCAAGAAGCCCGAGCTGCAGCCCGCCACCCAGTCCCTCGCGGCGGAGCTGCGCGGCCTGTGGAACGTCGAGGACGACGACGCCGGGGCCATCGGCCGCCGCTACCGCCGCCAGGACGAGATCGGCACCCCGTACTGCATCACCGTGGACTTCGACACCCTCGAGGACCAGGCCGTCACCATCCGCGAGCGGGACACCATGGCCCAGGAGCGCGTGGCCCTGTCCCAGGTGAAGTCCTACCTGCTGGAGCGTCTGGTCAAGTGACCGGCGCGCAGCAGAACGGCAGCGCCCGTACCGCCCCGGAGGGACTGACCCTGCGGGCGTGGGAGGACGGCGACGACCTGCGGCTGCTGGAGGTCTTCGGCGACCCCGTGGACGTGCAGCAGCACCAGGACCGCGCCATGCTGGCCGCCTCCTCGGACACCCCATGGCGCCGGTGCATCGTGGCCGAGGTGGACTCCGTCCCCGTCGGCGCCGCGGTGGTCTATGCCTCCTCGCTGCACCCGCAGCGGCTCTGGCTCTACGTGGAGACCGCCGCCTCCGAGCGCGGCCGCGGCATCGGCTCCGCCCTCCTGGACGCTCTGCGCCGGATCGTCACGGCGGCGCACGCCGCCGGTGAGGTCACGACGACGGCACTGAAGTCCCGCTTCGGCCTCGCCCCCGAGGACACCAGGACGGTGGCCGAGGGGGAGGAGCTGCCGGAGCTCGACCTCGAGTCCCGCGCCGAACGCGCGGCCCAGGCCGAGGCGACCGGCGGCTTCCTCGCCGCCCGGGGCTTCACCCGGATCCAGCGCTCCCGGCGTGTGGCCGTGGCCGCCCGCTCCGTGGCACTGCCGACGCTGCGCACCGATCAGACCCCGGAAGGCGTGAGCCTCGAGGAGTCCTCCACCGGCTCCGTGGAGCTCACCCGTGCCGTGGCCGCGTTCTACAACGGTGTCCATGACTGGGACCCGGCCGAGATGAGCCTCGGCCGGGCCCAGCAGATGCTGCTGGGCCCGGACACCGGCGCCGCCGGCGCCGTGGTCCTGCGCGACCGGCCCGGCGCCGACGGCGGGGCTATCCGTGCGTTCGCCGTCTCCTACACGGCCGAGCGCCAGGAGGACCCTGCTGACGTGCTGCTCGGCTGGGACCCTGAGCTGGAGGACGCCGAGGCTCAGCAGGCCGTGGCCGACCTGCTTGCGCTGCTCGTGGCCCAGCACCCCGTGCAGATCGAGGTGGACGACTCCATGACGGCCCTGGCGCCGATCGTGGACGGCCTGCTCACCGCCGGCTACGCCCAGGTGCTCGCCGACGCCTCCGTGGTGGCGACCGCATGACCACTGCCGGCCGTGAGCCGGAGGAGGCGGCCAGCGCGCCGTCTGCGGGCGAGAGCCGGTCAGCGGTGGCCGGCGCGGTGCAGGACCAGTGAGCACAGCACACCGAGCGCGGCCAGCACGGGGAAGACCAGCAGGGCCAGGGTGAGCGGCACCGTCGTGGCCAGCAGGCCGACCAGCGGGCTCAGACCGATGCCGGCCACACGCATCAGCCAGGACACGATCGCCAGGCCGGTCTGCGCCGGCAGGCCGGGGACCTCATCGCCGAGCGCGTAGGCGGTGGGGACCACCACCGCGCAGCCGAGGCCGCACAGCGCCAGGCCGGAGAGCACCACCGGCAGGGCAGCGGTGAACAACACCAGCAGCAGGCCGAGGACCACACAGGACAGCCCCACCGTGAGCGTGGTGCGGCGGCCCAGCGCCGCGAGGACGCGGTCGCCGGTCAGGCGGCCGAGGAACTGGGCGAGCAGCAGAGTGGAGGCGCCCAGGCCGGCGACGGCGGCGTCCAGGCCCCGCTCGGTCTGCAGGAAGAGCGAGGTCCACGCGTTGCCGAACTCCTCCACGCTGAACCCGGCCATCGCGATCACCACGATCGGCACGAGCGCCAGGTAGGCGCCGGTGCGGGTCGGAGTCCGGGCGGAATCCGTGGCGGCGTCCGGTGCCGTGGAGGGCCCGCCGCGGTCGGCCGCCTCGACGGCCTGGGGCGAGGCCGAGTCGGAGGCCACGGTCTCCGTCGACGGCGCGGGGCCGTCGTCGGGACGTGAAGGGGCGTCCGGGAGGAACCGGCGGTGGACCAGCAGCAGGATGACGGCGCAGGCCAGGCCGTTCAGGCCCAGGTGCACGGACATCGGCAGCCCGGCGCCCACCGAGAGCGCACCGAGGCCTGCTCCGGCGGCGGCACCGATGCTCCACCCGGCATGCATGGAGGTCAGCACCGGCCGGCGGAGCACGGTCTGCACACGGATGCCCTGGGCGTTCTGCGCGGTGTCCACGATCGCGTCGCCGATGCCGCAGACGAACAGCAGGCCCGCGAAGACCCAGACGAAGCCGCCCCAGGGCAGGCCGCCGTCCCCGCGGACGGCCGCCGCGGCGTCCACGGCGAGACCGGCACCGGAGACGAGCACCGCCAGCAGGAGCGTGCCATAGAGCACCACACGGCGACTGCCGACCCGGCGCAGGATCGGTGCCGGCATGCTGCCGGTGAGCGCCGCGCCCAGCGTCAGGGCGATCACCAGCAGGCCGAACTCGCCGGCGCCGAGTCCGAAGGCGGACTTCGCCTCCGGATAGTGGGGGATCAGCGCGCCGAACAGGGCGCCGTTGGTGAGGAACGCGAACGTCGCGGCCCAGCGGGCGCGGCGGAGCTCGGCAGCGGCTGCGGACGCAGCGGAGGGGCGTGAGAGCCTGGACATCCGCTCCAGGCTCTCACGCCCCGCCGGGTGTGCGCGGCACCGTGTGACGTACGGCTCCTCTGCCGGCGGCGTGGAGGGGGCCGGCTCAGTCCGCCCAGCCGAGCAGGCGCCAGGACTCCATCCAGCCGGCGAACTGCTTCGCGTTGTACGCGGCGCCCAGCGTGCTCGGATTGGCCACCAGCACCAGGTCAGCGGCCTGGACGGCCTCGTCCTTCGCCAGCAGCTCGGCGACCTCCTCCGGGGTTCCCGCGTAGGTGGGCCCGGAGACGGCGCGGGAGCCGTCCAGGAAGCCGGAGGAGTCGCGGCCGTGACGCTCGTGCCCGAACCTGCGCTCGTCCTGCTCGTCCTGGATCGCCAGGATCGAACGGGTGACGGCGGTGTGCGGGGTGCGCTCGTGCCCGGCGGCGGCGAACGCCTCACGGTAGCGGGCGACCTGGTCGGCCTGCTGCACGTGGAAGGGGCGGCCGTCGTCCTCCAGCAGCAGGGTGGAGGAGACCAGGTCATAGCCGGCCTCGCCGGCGCGGACGGCCGTGGGGGTGGAACCGGCGCCCCACCACAGCCGGTCTGCCAGGCCAGGGGACTGCGGCTCGATCCGCAGCATGCCCGTGGTGTGGGACCAGCCCGACTCCAGGTCCGGCTGCGCCAAGGGCGTGCCGCGCAGCGCGGTGCGGATGCGCTCGCCGCGCTGCCAGGCGACCGAGGCCCAGCTCTCTCCCTCGGCGAGCGTGTACCCGAACTGCTCCTGCCCGTCCCTCGCCGCCTCCGGGGAACCGCGCGAGACGCCGAGCTCGAGTCGGCCGGCGGCGATCAGGTCCGCGGTGGCCGCGGCCTCGGCGAAGTAGAGCGGGTTCTCATAGCGCAGGTCGATCACGCCGGTGCCCAGGTGGATCCGCTCGGTCCGCGCGGCCATGGCGGCCAGCAGCGGGAAGGGGGAGGAGATCATCCGCTGGAAGTGGTGAACGCGGATCCAGGCGTCGTCCAGCCCGGCCGCCTCCGCGTCCACGGCCATCTGCACCGTGTCCTGCAGTGCCGCGGCCGCGTCCGGCCTGCCGGCGGAGTCGCGGTGCCAGTGTCCGAAGGAGAGGAAGCCCAGTCGCTTGTTGTTCATGTTTGAAGCAAACACCGGGGTGGGGTCTTCCATTCCCGACGACGGCCCGCTGCCGCCCTGCCCGCCGCGCTCGTCTGGGACGCCGCGCTCGTCTGGGACAATGGGCGGCGATATGACTGCAGCCTCCCAGACCACCTCCGCACCCGCCGTGGACGTGCCCGGCGTGGACCCGAACGCCGCGCTCTACGCCAAGTCCGCCGGCGCCGGCCGCCGCATTGCGGACGACGACCAGCTCCACGAGGGCACCCACGCCGGTCCCACCGCGGATCGGCTCACCCTGCCGCCGCTGACGCTCGGCCCGATCACCGTGGACGTGCCCGTGGTGCTCGCGCCCATGGCCGGCATCACCAACACCGCCTTCCGCCGTCTCTGCCGCGAGTACGGCGGAGGCCTCTACGTGAACGAGATGGTGACCGCGCGCGCCCTGGTGGAACGCAAGCCGGAGTCCATGCGCATCATCCGGCACGACCCGGACGAGGTCCCGCGCTCCGTGCAGCTGTACTCCGTGGACCCGGTGACCACCGCCGGCGCCGTGCGCATGCTGGTGGAGGAGGACCGCTGCGACCACCTCGACATGAACTTCGGCTGCCCGGTGCCCAAGGTGACCCGCCGCGGCGGCGGCTCGGCCCTGCCGTGGAAGTCGGAGCTGTTCGCCTCGATCGTCAAGGCGGCCGTCACCGAGGCGTCCAAGAAGGACATCCCGGTGACCGTGAAGATGCGCCGCGGCATCGACGAGGACCACCTCACCTTCCTCGACGCCGGGCGAGCCGCCCGTGACCTCGGCGTGGCCGCCGTGGCCCTGCACGGACGCACCACCCGCCAGTTCTACTCCGGCACCGCCGTGTGGGAGGACATCGCCCGCCTGCGCGAGGCCCTGCCGGACATCCCGGTGCTCGGCAACGGGGACATCTGGTCCGCCGAGGACGCCATCGCCATGGTGGAGCAGACCGGCGTGGACGGCGTGGTCATCGGCCGCGGCTGCCAGGGCCGCCCCTGGCTGTTCGGGGACCTGCAGAACGCGTTCGAGGGCAGGGCGGAGCGCTTCCGCCCGAACCTCGGCATGGTCGCGGACACCCTGTACCGGCACGCCGAGCTGCTGGTGGACACCTTCGGCGGCGACGAGGTCAAGGCGCTGCGGGACATCCGCAAGCACGTGGCCTGGTACTTCAAGGGCTACCCCGTCGGCTCGCAGATCCGCACCGCACTGTCCACCGTCCCGGACCTGGCGACCCTGCGTCAGCTCCTCGACGGCATCGACCGGGACATCCCGTACCCGGGCCCGGACGCCGAGGGCCCCCGCGGCCGCGCCGGCGCCCCCAAGCGCCCCCATCTGCCGGACGGCTGGCTCGACTCCCGCGAGCTCAACGCCGAGCAGAAGGCCATGATCGCCGCCGCCGAACTGGACGTGTCCGGTGGCTGAGCGGACAGTCGGAGGCGCCGTGCCGTCGTCGGGAACGAAGAAGGAGACGACGACGGTCTCCCGCGCCCACCAGCCGACCCTCACCTCCCAGCCGGTCCTGTTCGGGCCGGAGGGGCGCCCGCCCTATGCCGGGCGTGCGGTGCAGACGCCCGGCTACACCGGCTGGGACCGCACGCGGTGGCTGCCGGAGCCGTCGAAGAGCACGTACCGCTCCGACTTCGAACGGGACCGGGCGCGTGTGCTGCACTCCTCGGCGCTGCGTCGACTGGGGGCGAAGACCCAGGTGGTGGCCCCGGACGCGGACGACTTCGCCCGCACCCGCCTGACCCACTCGCTGGAGGTGGCGCAGATCGGCCGTGAGCTCGGCCGGTCGCTGGGCTGCGACCCGGACGTGGTGGACACCGCCTGCCTGTCCCACGATCTGGGCCACCCGCCGTTCGGGCACAACGGGGAGAAGGCGCTGGACGCCGTGGCTGAGGACTGCGGCGGCTTCGAGGGCAACGCCCAGACCCTGCGCCTGCTGGCGCGGCTGGAGCAGAAGAAGTCCTTCGAGGACGGGACGTCCGTGGGGCTGAACCTCACCCGGGCCAGCCTGGATGCGGCCTGCAAGTACCCGTGGCTCCGTGAGGACGCCCCGCTGAAGCCCGACGGCAAGCGCTCGAAGAAGTTCGGCGTCTACGAGGACGACCTGCCGGTGTTCGAATGGTTCCGCCATGGGGTGCACGGCACGCGCACCTCCATGGAGGCACAGGTCATGGACCTGGCGGACGACATCTCCTACTCGGTGCACGACGTGGAGGACGGCGTGGTCAACAATGCCTTCCAGCTGCGGTGGCTCGCGCGCGGCGAGCACCGGCAGCGTGTGGTGGAGACCACCCGCGGGTGGTACCTGCCGACCACGGACCCGGCCGAGATCGAGGCGGCGCTGGACCGGCTCGAGGCGACCGACCAGTGGGTGTCGCAGTTCGACGGCTCCCGCCGAGCCCTGGCGGCGATGAAGGACATGACCAGCCAGCTGATCGGACGCTTCTGCACGGCCGCCTTCGACGCGACGCGGGAGGTGTTCGGCAACGAGCCGCTCACCCGCCACAACGCTGACGTGGTGGTCCCGGCGGAGACACAGATCGAGATCGCGGCGATGAAGGGAATCGCCGCGGCCTACGTGATGACCTCCGAGCAGCGGCAGCCGCTCTATGCGAAGCAGCGGGAGGTCCTCACCGAGCTGGTGGACCTGCTGTGGAGCACGGGTGAGCAGTTCCTCGAGCCGATGTTCGCGTTCGACTGGGAACAGGCCCCCGACGACGACGCCCGGCGGCGGGTGGTGATCGACCAGGTGGCGTCCCTGACCGACTCCACCGCGCTCGAGTGGCACCACACCCTGGTGCAGGGCAAGAGCTTCACCCGCGTCTGGATCTGAGCCCCACCCCTTGACGTCTTGGGGATACAACACGGTGTTGAGATGCAATCTCAACGCCGTGTTGGCCCCTCACTTTCCTGGATCTGCCCCTTCCTGGCCCCTCACCTTCCTGACCTTCAGTCGACCAGGGCCGGGAGCACCTGACCGGCGGTGCCGCGCAGGACGTGGGTCACCGCGTCCGTCAGCTCGGTCTGGTCCGGGTTGACCTCCACGACGGGCGCCCCGGCTCCGAGCGCGACCAGGGGCAGGGACGCCGCCGGCTGCACCAGGCCGCTGGTGCCGACCACCACGCAGAGGTCGCAGCGCTCGAGGGCGTCGTAGGCACGGTCCCAGGCCGCCGGCGGAAGCATCTCGCCGAACCACACGATGCCCGGACGCAGTCGGCCCTCGCCGCAGACTTCGCAGCGCGGGGGAGTGTGCAGCCGCTGCGCCTCCAGGTCCTCCTCCGAACCGGCCTCCACGCCCTGGTCCAGCTCGCCGAGGTCCACGTCCGCCGGGGTGCTGCAGAGCACGCAGCGGAACTCGAACAGGGAGCCGTGCAGATGGGACAGCACACGGGTTCCGGCCCGCTCGTGCAGGTCATCCACGTTCTGGGTGGCGACCACCAGGCCCGGTGCGCCGCCGGCCTCGGGTGAGCTGCCGTCGTCGGGAACGGAGTCCAGGCGCTGCTGCCAGCGGGCGACCGCCTCGTGCCCCGGGTTGGGCTGCCGTGCGCGGACCATGCGAGCCCGCCAGCGGTACCAGGACCACACCAGCTTCGGGTCGGCGAGGAACGCCTCCTCGGTGGCGAGCTGCTCGGCGGAGAAGCGCTCCCACAGGCCGGTCTGGGCATCACGGAACGTGGGGATGCCGGACTCGGCGGACATGCCCGCGCCGGACAGGACCACAGGGCGCCGGGCCGCGGCGACGAGCTCGCGGACCTCGGCGAGCAGGCCGGGATCGACGGCGGGCGAGGGGATCTCGCTCATGGGCCCATCCCATCACGCCTCCTGCACACCCGTCCTGTCCCGTCCGGTGGTCGACCTAGGATGGTGGGCATGGCTGGGCTGATCGTGCGGAAGGACATCGACCTCGTCCGTGAGCGCGCCGACCTGAAGGCCATCGTGGAGGAGTACGTGACGCTGCGCTCTGCCGGCGTCGGCTCGTTCAAGGGCCTCTGCCCGTTCCACGACGAGCGGACGCCCTCCTTCCACATCCGCCCCGCCGTCGGCACCTACCACTGCTTCGGCTGCGGCGAGCACGGGGACGTCATCAGCTTCCTCATGGAGCTGGAGCACACCACCTTCACCGAGACCGTGGAGCGCCTGGCCGCCCGCGTGGGCGTGGAACTGCACTACGAGGACGGCGGCACCGGTCCGGACAAGGCCGAGGTGGGCCGCCGGCGCCGGCTGATCGAGGCCAACAAGATCGCCGACGAGCTGTTCGTGAAGGCCCTCGGCTCCGCGGAGGCCCAGACCGCCCGCGACTTCCTCACCGAGCGCGGCTTCACCGCCGAGCACGCCAGGCAGTTCGGCCTCGGCTACGCCCCGCAGGGCTGGTCCCACCTCCTCGACGCCCTGCGCAAGCGCGGCTTCCGGGACGAGGAGCTGCGCGCCACCGGCCTGTTCTCCGAAGGTCAGCGCGGCCTGTACGACCGCTTCCGCGGCCGCCTCGTCTGGCCCATCCGGGACATGACCGGCAACACCATCGGCTTCGGCGCCCGCAAGCTCTACGAGGACGACCCCGGGCCCAAGTACCTCAACACCCCCGAGACCGCGCTCTACAAGAAGTCCCAGGTGCTCTACGGGATCGACTTCGCCAAGCGGACCATCGCCAAGCAGCGCCAGCTCGTGGTGGTGGAGGGCTACACGGACGTGATGGCCGCGCACCTGGCCGGCATCGGCACCGCCGTGGCCACCTGTGGCACCGCCTTCGGCACCGAGCACATCAAGATCGTCCGCCGCCTGATCTCGGACGACGGCACCGGCGGCGAGGTCATCTTCACCTTCGACGGTGACGAGGCCGGGCAGAAGGCCGCCCTCAAGGCGTTCGAGGAGGACCACCGCTTCCTCGCCAAGACCTACGTGGCCGTCGAGCCCTCCGGCATGGACCCCTGCGACCTGCGCCGGCACAAGGGCGACGAGGCCGTCCGGGCCCTGATCAGCTCCCGGCGGCCCCTGTTCGAGTTCGCCATCCGCTCCGGCCTCAAGGACTATGACCTGGACACGGTCGAAGGCCGTGCCGGCGCGCTGCGCCACGCCGCGCCCATCGTGGCCGGCATCAAGGACTCCGTCCTCCGCCCCGGCTACGAGCGCGAGCTCGCCGGCTGGCTCGGCATGGACCCCAACGTGGTCCACCGGGCCGTCGCCCAGGCCTCCCGGCGGCAGGCGCCCGGGCCCGCCCCGCGCCAGGAGAACGCCCCGGGCCGAGGTGAGCCGGCAGGCGGAGGCGAGGGGCCGGCGTCGGGAAACGTTGCACCACGGCCTCAGGTGCAGATCGTCCGCGTGGACCCGCGCGACCCGGTCGCCCGGCGCGAACGCGAGTCCCTCGAGGTGGTCCTGCAGCACCCCACCCTGCTCTCGGCCGAACAGTGGCAGGCGTTCTACGAGGCCCGCTTCACCGTGCCCCAGTACGCCGCCGTGCATCGCGGCATCATGACCGCCGCCACCGGGGGAGCGACCCCGCAGGTGTGGGTCGAGTCCATCAGCGACCACGTCCCGCCCGAGGTCCGCGGCGTGGTCTCCGCGCTCGCCGTGCGGGACATCCCCGCCCGCACGGAGGCCGACGTGGTCCGCTACTGCCGAGACATCATGAACCGCCTGTTCGGCCTGCAGATCCAGCACCGCAAGGCCGAGCTGCTCGGCCAGCTGCAGCGCCTCGGCGCCGGCGGAGACCCCGCCGAGTTCTCCCGCCTCAACACGGAGCTCATGGAGCTCGAGGCGCGCCGCCGCGCCCTCCGCAGCGACGACTGACCCCCGGCCGGCGTTTTCGTTCGGGAAACGGTCGAGTCCCGCGACGCTTTCGTTCGGGCGAGCGTCGGGTTCGCGCCGCTGACGTCACCCAGTCACCCAGAACGACGACGGTCCGGCACCTTCCTGCCGGAAGGCACCGGACCGCGCACAGGCGAACGGCGTCCCGAGGAGGATCAGCCCTTCACGATGTCGCCGGTGACGGCGTCCACGTAGACCTTGTCGGCATCGTTGCCGTCGGCGTCGTCGAAGTCGATCTCCCACACGAGGGTGCCGTCCTCCTCGTCCAGTTCCACATCGTCCACGGTCTGGCCGTCGCGGCCCTCGAGGGCGGTGCTGATGGCGTCGTCGATGGAGACCTCGGCGCGGTTGGCCTTGTCCGCGTCGTCCTTGTCCGTCTCACGCTCGGTCTCGGTGACCTCGCCGTCCTGGGTGACGTCGTACTCCACGGTCTCCTCGCCCTCCACGGCCTCGACGTCCCACATGGTGTCGTCGTCATCGCGGTCCAGGGAGAGCACGATCGCGTCGGCGGCTGTGCCCTTCACAGCGTCGATCGCGTCGAAGGCCGGATCGGTGCCGGCGGCGGAGGAACTCGAGGCGGCCGAGGCGGCGGAGGGAGCCGAGGAGGCGTCGTCCTTGTCATCGGCGTTGTCTGAGGCGTCGTCATCGGCGTCGCCCGAGGAGTCGGCCTGGGCAGGAGCCGAGGAGGACTGGTTGTCCTGCAGCTCGATCGAGTCGCCGGCCTCGGAGTCGCCGGAAGCGCCGCAGGCAGAGAGGGCGAGCACGGCCAGGATGCCGGTGCCGGTGAGGGTGAGCTTCTGGGTGAGGGTCTTCTGCATGGTGTGACTCGCTTTCCAATCCGGGGCAGATCGTCCGTCGATCTTGTGTTTCATGAAACGGGACGATCATGAGAACAGTGTGAGCACGTTGCGCTGGGGAACCCGAAGCCCGCGATCACGCCGATTTGGCATGTGCACGGGAGGGCTTGTAAGATAGTCTCCGTTGTCCAGATGACCTGGAGGTCGCCTGGGAGACATTCCCCCGTAGCTCAACGGCAGAGCATTCGACTGTTAATCGAAGGGTTACTGGTTCGAATCCAGTCGGGGGAGCAGAGCAGAAGCTTCCGAAGCCCCTGCACCGACGAGCTCGGTGTGGGGGCTTCGTCGTGCCTGGAGGACGACCGGGCCGCGGGAGCTAGTTGGGCCCGCCACTGTCGCCCGTGTTGGACGCGATCGCGCGGACTTCGAAGTCTCGCGGCAAGGACAACACCTCGGTCTCCGAACAGATCCACGACACCGAGGTGGTCTCGGTCGCGGAGCTGCGTCGGCTGCCGTTCGGGTGGGGGATCCTGCTGAACCGCAACGGGCGTCCGATCCTGATGCAGATGACCCGTTGGTGGGACCGCAAGGACGGCAAGCAGATCAAGGAGGCCGCGGGGCGGTACTCGAAGGCGCTGCTGGCCGAGCTGGAGTCCAAGGACCCGGCCCCGTCCACACCGACCGACGCGGACCGGGCCGAGGACTCCGTGGCGGCGTTGGACCCGGTGCCGGAGACGGCCCCGGCGATCCCTGTGCGGTGAGGGCATGGGCAGGTTCGGGCTGCACCGCACCGGCTCGGCCGAGTACAAGCGGTACCTGCGGTCCCAGGCGTGGGGGTACAGGCGGGTGCGGTGGTTCGCGGACTGCCGGCAGGCCGGCCAAGAGCCGGCCTGCCAGGTCTGCGGGATCACGCTGACCCAGGCCGGGACCCTGGACCTACACCACGTCTCGTACAAGGGCGTGGGCCAGGACGAGGAGGGCCGGTGGCAGGCCCGTGAAGCGCACAACGACCTGATGCCGTTGTGCCGGGACCATCACCAGCGGGTGCATCAGATCATGGACGGCAAGAAGGAGTTCTTTGGATGGGACCGCAGGCGGGCGACGGTCGTGATCGTGGCCAGGATGATCCGGCAGAGGCAGGCATGAGCGACGGCGGGGGTGCACGGTGCCATGTGTGCCAGCGGCCCGTCTCCACGAGGTGGCACTGTACCGATGGACGACATCTGGACCGCGCCGAGTGTCGTGCCACCGGCGGAATCGGGGTGTGGTTGTGCGGTACATGCGAGGACGCCGCGCATCGCTACATGTGCTCGACCGGGGCAGACGGGCGCGAGGCCGTTGAGGAGCTGTTCGCCCGGCTCGAGAGGCTGTTGGGCGGGCCAGCACGCCGGTACACGAGAGAAGGACGGAACTGATGACATCGCCCTGGGTTGAAGACGACGAGCCCACGGACTGGGAGGGGCCGGCGACCGCCGATGACGACGGACAGACGGGAACTCCGCTGCCCTACGTCGACCCGGAGGTCGCCGCGGAACTCGCGGGCGAGGGTCCGCCGGTGTGGATGGGCACGCGGTGGAGGGAGATCAAGGCAGAGCACCAGTGGGAGGCGTGGAACACGCTGCGTCGGTGGGTGGACTGGTTCGTAGCCGAGTACCGGCTGGTGACCTCGGTGGTGCCGCCGTGCTGGTACAAGCACTCGGACCTGACGGCCGAGCTGTATGCGGCGATGTGCATGGAGTACAAGGTCTGGGAGGAACAGGCTCCGGGGCTGGGCCCGATGATGATGTGGCACCCGCATGTGGAGATGCTCACCGCGCGTCTGCGCCGCATGGTGGATGAGGCCGGCTGCGCGAAGATCGGGAGGCACAAGGAGCCCGAGGCGTACGGAGACCGTCCAGCGTTCACGCTGGACTACGACGAGGACGACTTCACGGCCTGGGCTGGTACCACCCGTGAACAGGACACCCTCGAACGACCCGCGACGGGCGTGCAAAACGTGCGGGCACGTGTGGTGGACGGCGACGGCGGGCAGGTCGCGGTGTCGAACCCGGTGGGGCTGGCCGCCTCCCGGCAGCCTGAAGACGTGGCCGTGGTGCTGGAGATGTCCTCGTCTACGCCGTCGGCTCCACGGCTGGCGGTGTCCGTGGCTGATAGTCGGGACGACCTCAGTGTGGAGTGGGAGAGCTCCCCGGACGGGCACATCTGGGGCACCCTGGGAGATGAGCAACAGCCGGAAGACTCGAGCGAGGAGGAACGACGATGAACTGGGTTCGCGGCACCGGTAGCCCGTGGAACATGCACTGGGTCCAGCAAATGGACAGGCAGGAGTGGGACCTCTATGAGGACGACCGCACCGGCGCAATGTGGGTGGAGCGGGAGTACGGCACCGTGCTGGCCATGCTCAGCGACTGAAGCGCCCTGGGTTTCGTTCCGAGGTCAGGACGCAACGGGCGCTGAGTCCTGGTCGTGAGTGTAGGCCGCCTCGACCTCCGCCGGAGTGCGGTAACCGAGGGCCTCATGCAGGCGGGCGGTGTTCCACCAGTGCACCCACCCCATGGTGGCCAGCTCGACCGCCTGCACGGACTCCCAGAGCCGCTTGGAGTGGATGAGTTCGGCCTTGTAGAGGCCATTCACGCTCTCGGCCAGGGCGTTGTCGTAGGAGTCGCCCACGGTGCCCACCGAAGCGCTCACCCCGGCGGTGATGAGCGCGTCCGAGTACGCCAAGCTGACGTACTGGGCGGGTTCAACCGGTCGTTGCAACACCGTGCGTTGAGAGCGAGCGTAGCTGCTCGGCGAAGACCTCCGCGGGAGTCTTCCAGTCCAGGACCTTCCTGGGCCTGTTGTTCAGCGTGTACGCGACCGCGGCGAGGTCGTCCGCAGACCAGCGCGACAAGTCAGTTCCCTTGGAAAAGTACTGCCGGAGCACCCCGTTCATGTTCTCGTTCGTCGGCCGCTGCCACGGAGAGTGCGGGTCCGCGAAGAACACTCTCGTGCCCGTAGCCATCGTGAACTGAGCATGCCCAGCCAACTCTCCACCTCGGTCCCAGGTGAGCGTCTGACGCAGCTGCTGGGGAAGGCCCGTCATCGCCTTAGTCAGGGCCGCGGTCATCGCCTCGGCCCCGTACCCGCCCAGCGACGGCCCGTTCTTCACCGGCGACCGCTCACCCCATCCCTCCAGGCGGGGCAAGTGGACCAGGATCGTGGCCCGGCTCTTGCGCTCGGCCAGAGTCCCGATCGCTGAACGCTCGGTCCCGATGATCAGGTCCCCTTCCCAGTGCCCGGGCACAGCACGATCAGCGGCCTCAGGTGGGCGCTTGCTGAACACCACGTCCTCGGTGACGTGGCCCTGGGGCTTGTTCCGGGTACGTGCCCGCGGCTCGCGCAGAGCCCGCCCGGTACGCAGGCACCCGACGAGTTCGCGTTTGAGTGCGCCCCGTCCCTCGACGAACAGGGACTGATAGATCGCCTCGTGAGAGATCCGCATGGACACATCATCCGGGAACTCCAGGCGCAGCCGGTGGCTGATCTGCTCAGGGCTCCACGCCGTGGACCACCGCCGGTCCGCCCGGCGCGGTTTCATCTTCCGCCCCTTGAAACCGGGCCCGACCGGTCCCGGCACGGCCACGCCATCGGGGCCCAGGACCACCCCGTTCAGCCGTGCCTGGACGTAGTCATGCAGCCGCTGGTTCGTGGCCAGCTTCGCCGGCTTGGGCCGCCTGGCCGCCTCCTGAGCCTTCCACTGCGCCACCGTGGCCCGGTACTCCTTGCTCCCGGAACGAGTGGCGCAGTTACGGCGCAGCTCACGGCTGATCGTGCCGGGATCACGTCCCAGGGCACGCCCGATCTGACGCACCCCGTGGCCCTGAGCGTGGAGGATCGCGAGCTCCTCACGCTCAGCGAAGGACAGATACCGGCCGGTGGGCTCGGCTAAGGACAGCGGGGTCATCCCGCCAGCGTGACGGAACCAGCGCGCCCCGACGGGCCAGGACACGCCCACCGCCAGCGACGCCTCGACCGTGGTGACACCGGTGGCGATCACACGACAGAACTGGCGTTGGACCTCCCGTGAGGGCTGCGGCCTGCCAGGAGAGCGCATCGGGGCCCGCAAGGCCCGATCCGCTCTCCACTGCCGACGTGTCCCCTCGGGCACGTCACTGATCTTCCTCGCCCAGTCCTTGCTTGCCATCGCCCATACCTCCAGTGATTCCGAGAGGGTGTTGCGACGACCGATTGAATCCACCCTGGGCGCCTCGGTCCGAGTGGTGCACCAGGCCTTGGCGGCCACGGCTGGCACCCGTGCTCAGGAGAGCATGTTCAAGGGCCAGCAGCGGCAGCCCCTGGGTATGCAGAATGGCTGACACGGCCCACCCCACGATCCGGCGGGTGAAGACGTCGGTGATGAACGCGACGTAGCAGAACCCGGTCAAGATCCTGACGTAGGTGATGTCAGCGACCCACAGCTGGTGAGGACGCTCAGCGGCGAAGCGGCGTTCGACCAGGTCCGGGCGGGTATCCGGCTCACCTGCCGGTCGCGTGGTGATCGGCTTGCGGCCCCGCCGCACTCCCTGCAGACCGGCGGCCCGCATGAGCCGGGCGACCTGGTCCCGGCCGATCTGCCAGCCGGCCCGGACCATCGCGTGGTGCATCTTCCGGACCCCGTAGACGCCGTAGTTCTCCGCGTGGATCCGCCGGAGTTCCTCGATGAGGATCGCATCTCGCAGCGCCCGCGCGGAGGTGGGCCGTGTCTTCGCGGCACGGTAGGCCCGGGAGGTGATGAACCCACACGCTGTCGCACTAAGGGTGCGGCAGATGGCCTCGACCCCGAAACGATCGCGGTGTTCGTCGATGAACGCGATCATCTCGTCGTGGGGCGGTCGAGTTCCCTGGCGAAAAAAGCCGAGGCGGCCTTGAGGATCTCGTTCGCCCGCCGGGCCTCGGCAAGCTCACGCTTGAGCCGGCGAATCTCCTCGGCCGGACTCTCGCCAGCGGGCACTGGTGCTACCTCGTGGCCGTGGCGATGGCACCACATCCGCAGCGTCTCTTCACCGACTCCGACCTGCGGGGCGATGGCTCGGATGGAGTGCGAGCGAGGCCCTCCTTGAGCGGCTTGGCGTTCCAGGACCATCCGCACAGCGCGCTCACGCAGCTCGGGGGTGTTGAGCCGCCCCCTTCATTCGGTCCGGACGTTCT